>NZ_VFOX01000001.1:306658-613317 GCF_006716345.1 Microbacterium saperdae | reverse complement strand
GCGCGACACCGGGAGCAGTGGCCTGGTTGTTCAGGAACACCACGAGTCCACCAAGGACCACCAGCACCACGACCACGGCGGCGGAGACGCCGATCGCGAACCAGTTGGTGTTGCTCTTCGCCGCTGCCATTGTGTTCCGTTTCTCTCGGTATCGCCGCACATCATGCAGGCGCATGTACCTTTTGATTTTGCCGTATCACCCTATGCAGTTCGTGTGAGGGACGCAGAACGGATCAGGGCACGGGAACCGGAACGATGCCGAACGGCTCGAGTCCGGCAGCACCACCGTCTGCGGCGGTCAGCACCCAGATGCCACCCTCATGGCGCGCGACACTGTGCTCCCAGTGCGAGCCATCGGTACCGTCGACGGTCGTGACGGTCCAGTCGTCCTCTTCGATGTAGGTCGCCTCGCCACCTGCGGTCACCATCGGCTCGATCGCCAGGACGAGGCCGGCCTTGATCTCGGGGCCCGGATCCGGCGTGCGGTAGTTGAAGACGCTCGGCGCCTCGTGCATCTTGCGTCCGATGCCGTGACCGACATACTCGCGGAGGATGCCGTAGGTCTCCCCCGACACGGCCGACGGCCCCTGAGCCTCGATGTACGCCTGGATGGCCGTGCCGATCTCACCGATGTGGGAAGCGGTGGCCATCGCGGCCACGCCAGCCCACAGGGAGCCCTCGGTGACGCGCGAGAGCTCCTCGCGGCGGGCCACGAGCTCCGGGCGCTCCGGGTCGGGCACCACGAACGTCACGGCACTGTCGCCGTTCCAGCCCTCGAACTGCGCGCCGCAGTCGACGGACACGATGTCCCCGGCCTGCAGCACCAGCTCGCCAGGGATCCCGTGCACGACCTGCGCGTTCACCGACACGCAGATGGTGTGCTGGTAGCCGCGCACGAGCTGGAAGTTGGACTCCCCTCCCCGCTCGATGATCACGCGGTTCGCCGCCTCATCGAGCTCGAGGGTCGTGACACCGGGGCGGATGAGCGGGCGCACAGCGTCCAGGGCCGCCGCGGTGATGAGACCGGGCTCGACCATGGCTCTCAGCTGAGCCGGGGTCTTGTAGATCGACCGGCGGAACATCGTCGGCCGACTCAGGCCGCGAGACGCAGACCGCGAGCGGTCAGCGCTGCGAAGACGCGGGAGGTGATCTCCTCCAGCGAGCCGACGCCGTCGATGCGGTCGACGATGCCCTTGGCGCCGTAGACCTCGATGATCGGAGCGGTCTCGCGCTCGTAGATGTCGAGCCGGTGGCCGATGGCCTCAGGAGTGTCATCCGAACGGCCCTGCTCCGTCGCGCGCAGCGTGAGGCGGGCCAGGCTCTCCTCCCGAGGAACATCGAGCAGGATCACGGCGTCGAGAGCCTCGCCGCGCTCGGCCAGGAACGCCTCGAGGTGCGCCACCTGCGCCGTGTTGCGCGGGTATCCGTCGAGCAGGAAGCCGTTCGCGGCATCCTCCTGTGACAGGCGGTCGCGCACGATCTCGCTGGTCAGCTCGTCCGGCACCAGGTCGCCCTTGTCGAGGATCGCCGTGACCTGCTGGCCGAGGGGCGTCCCCTCCTTGATGTTCGCGCGGAAGATGTCTCCGGTCGACACCACGGGGATGCCGTACGACTCGGCGATGCGCACACCCTGCGTGCCCTTGCCGGAGCCCTGGGGGCCGACGATCAGGAGGCGTGCGGATGCTGTCATCGAAGAAGCCCTTCGTAGTGGCGCTGCTGCAGCTGCGCGTCGATCTGCTTGACCGTCTCGAGACCCACACCCACGATGATCAGGATCGAGGCGCCGCCGAACGGGAAGTTCTGGTTGGCACCGACGGTGGCGAGAGCGATGAGCGGAATCAGCGCGATGAGACCCAGGTAGATGGAACCGGGGAGCGTGATGCGCGTGAGCACGTAGTCGAGGTACTCAGCGGTCGGGCGTCCGGCACGGATGCCCGGGATGAAGCCGCCGTACTTCTTCATGTTGTCGGCGACCTCGACCGGGTTGAACGTGATCGCGACGTAGAAGTACGTGAAGCCGATGATGAGCAGGAAGTACACGGCCATGTAGACCGGGTGGTTGCCCGTGGTGAAGTTGGCGCTGATCCAGGAGACCCATGCCGGCGGCGTGGAGCCGTCCTGCGGGGTGTTGAACTGGGCGATCAGTGCCGGGATGTACAGCAGCGACGAGGCGAAGATCACGGGGATCACACCCGCCATGTTCACCTTGATCGGGATGTAGGTGTTGGTTCCGCCATACGTGCGGCGTCCGACCATCCGCTTGGCGTACTGCACGGGGATACGGCGCTGGGACTGCTCGACGAAGACGACGAGGCCCATCACGATGATGCCGACCAGGAGCACGAGCAGGAAGACCTCGAAGCCCTTGCTCTCCCAGATCATCCACATCGCGCCGGGGAAGGTGGCGGAGATCGAGGTGAAGATCAGGAGGGACATGCCGTTGCCGATGCCGCGCTCGGTGACGAGCTCCGCGAACCACATGATGAGTCCGGTGCCGGCTGTCATCGCCATGATGATGAGCAGCTGCGCCCACCACACGTCGTTCGTGAGCAGGTTCTGGCAGGCGGCCACATCGGTCGTGCCGAAGAGCTGGCCGCTGCGGGCGACCGTGATCAGCGTGGTCGACTGCAGCAGCGCCAGCGCGATCGTGAGGTACCGCGTGTACTGGGTCAGACGGGCCTGACCGGCCTGTCCTTCCTTGTGCAGCGCCTCGAAGTGCGGGATGACGACGCGCAGGAGCTGCGTGATGATCGTCGCAGTGATGTACGGCATGACGCCGAGCGCGAAGATCGACAGCTGCAGGAGCGCACCGCCGGAGAAGAGGTTGACCAGACCGAGCAGTCCGTCGGTGCCCGCGTTCTCCGCGAGGCACTCCTCGACGTTCGGGAAATGCACGAACGGAGCCGGGACGTTGGAGCCGAGCCGGTAGATGGCGACGATCGCCAGAGTGAAACCGATCTTCCGACGCAGGTCGGGCGTGCGGAAGATCCGCGCGATGGCGCTAAACAAGGACGTTCCTCCTGAAAGGGTTGCCGAATCCCGAAGGGCGGCTGAAAGACCAGGGTAACCTACCCGGACGAGCCGGAGAGACTAACCACAAGAGGGGCCGGAGAATCTCCGGCCCCTCTTGCGTAGTGGTTACTTGACGGATCCGCCCGCGGCCACGATCTTCTGCTCGGCAGAACCCGAGACCTTGTCGACCGAAACAGTGAGCTTCACGGCGATGTCGCCGTTTCCGAGAACCTTGACCTTCTCGTTCTTGCGAACGGCACCCTTGGCGACGAGGTCGCTGATGGTGACGTCGCCACCCTTCGGGTACAGCTCCGCGAGCTTCTCCAGGTTCACGACCTGGTACTCCACGCGGAACGGGTTCTTGAACCCGCGCAGCTTCGGGGTGCGCATGTGCAGAGGCATCTGCCCACCCTCGAAGCCGACGCGAACGGTGTTGCGAGCCTTGGTGCCCTTGGTACCACGACCAGCGGTCTTACCCTTGGAGCCCTCACCGCGACCGACACGGGTCTTCGCGGTGTTGGATCCGGGAACCGGACGCAGGTGGTGCACCTTCAGCACGCCGGGGCGGGATGCCGGAGCATCCTTCTTCGGCGCAGCCTTCTTGGCAGCGGGCTTCTTGGCCGGAGCGTCAGCCTTGGCGTCGGAGGCGGCGGCCTTGGCCGGTGCCTTCTTCGCTGCGGGCTTCTTCTCGGCGGCAGCCTTGGGAGCGGCAGCCTTCTTCGGGGCCTTCTCGGCCTCGACGGCGTCGTTCTTCTCAGCCATTAGTCGATCTCCTCAACCTTGACGAGGTGGGCGACGGTCTTGACGTAACCGCGCGTCTGCGCGTCGTCGGGGCGAACGGTGCTGTCGCCGATTCGCTTGAGACCGAGGCTGCGCAGCGTGTCACGCTGGTTCTGCTTCTCACTCACCTTGGACTTGACCTGCGTGACCTTGAGGCGCGAAGCCATCAGGCACCTACCTTCTGTGCGGCGATGGCCTCGGCCTCCGCACGGACGAGACGCGCCGGAGCCACCTGGTCGAACTCGAGGCCACGACGTGCGGCGACCGCACGGGGCTCCTCGAGCTGCTTCAGGGCAGCGACGGTCGCGTGCACGATGTTGATCGTGTTCGACGAGCCGAGGGACTTCGACAGGACGTCGTGGATACCGGCGCACTCGAGCACGGCGCGGACGGGACCACCGGCGATAACACCGGTACCACCCGCGGCCGGACGCAGCAGAACCACACCGGCGGCTGCTTCACCCTGCACCGGGTGCGGGATGGTGCTGCCGACGCGCGGAACGCGGAAGAAGTTGCGCTTGGCCTCTTCGACACCCTTCGAGATCGCGAGGGGAACCTCACGAGCCTTGCCGTAGCCGACACCGACCAGACCGTTGCCGTCACCGACGACCACGAGGGCGGTGAAGCTGAAGCGACGTCCACCCTTCACGACCTTCGAGACGCGGTTGATGGTGACCACACGCTCGAGGAACTGGTTGTCGCCACGGTCGCGCGAGTTGCGGTCACGTCCGCCGCCCTGGTTGCGATCGCGACCGCCGCCACGGCGGCCTTCACGAGCAGGCTCGGCCTGGGTCGTACCGGCGGCCGTCTCAGAGACGACCGCGGCCGTCTCAGGAGCGGCAGCAGCCGTTTCGGTCACTTCGTTCTCCTTGTTGTCACTCACAGTGCCAGCCCCCCTTCACGGGCGCCATCGGCGATGGCTGCGACACGACCGGCGTAGCGGTTGCCACCACGGTCGAACACTGCCTCGGAAACGCCGGCAGCCTTCGCGCGCTCGGCGAGAAGCTCGCCGACCTTGCGGGCCTTGGCGGTCTTGTCACCCTCGAGCGAGCGCAGGTCGGTCTCGAGCGTCGAAGCCGACGCCACGGTGTGACCCTTGCTGTCGTCGACGAGCTGCACGAAGACGTGGCGAGCCGAGCGGTTGACGACGAGGCGCGGACGCACCTCGGTGCCGACGACCTTCTTGCGAAGGCGGGCGTGACGACGCGCGCGGGCGTCAGACTTTGACTTGAGAGCCATGGTTACTTACCACTCTTTCCGGCCTTGCGACGCACGTTCTCGCCGGCGTAGCGCACACCCTTGCCCTTGTACGGCTCGGGCTTGCGGATCTTGCGGATGTTGGCAGCTGCCTCGCCGACAGCCTGCTTGTCGATTCCGCTGACGGTGAGCTTGTTGTTGCCCTCGACCGTGAGCGTGATCCCGGCGGGCGGGTCGATCAGGACCGGGTGCGAGAAGCCGAGGGCGAACTCGACCGAGCTGCCCTTCTGAGCGACGCGGTAACCGGTTCCGACGACCTCGAGACCCTTGGTGTAGCCCTGGGTCACGCCGATGATGTTGTTGTTGATGAGCGTGCGGGTCAGGCCGTGAAGCGACCGGGACGCGCGCTCGTCGTCGGGACGGGAGACCAGAACCTGGTTCTCCTCGACCGCGACCTCGATGGGGCTGGCCACCGTGAGGGTGAGTTCACCCTTGGGGCCCTTCACCGCGACCTCACGGCCGTCGACCGAAACGGTGACGCCCGCAGGCACGTCGATGGGAAGTCGTCCAATACGCGACATTTCGAATTACCACACGTAGGCGAGAACTTCTCCGCCCACGCCCTTCTGCTCTGCCTGACGGTCGGTGAGGAGACCGGAGGAGGTGGACAGGATGGCCACGCCGAGGCCGCCGAGGACCGTGGGGAGCTCCGTGGACTTCGCGTAGACGCGGAGGCCGGGCTTCGAGACACGCTTGATGCCTGCGATCGACCGCTCACGGTTCGGGCCGTACTTCAGCGTCAGCGTCAGGTTCTTTCCGACGCGAGCGTCAGAGGTCTCCCAGCCGGCGATGTAGCCCTCCTGCTGGAGGATGGCGGCGATGTTCGTCTTCAGCTTGCTCGACGGCAGGGTCACGGAATCGTGGTGCGCCGAGTTCGCGTTACGCAGACGGGTCAGCAGATCTGCGACCGGGTCTGTCATTGTCATGGTTTTGTTCCTTTGTTCATGAGGTTCCGGCTGCCGTTACACGACAGACGGCCTGCGATGAGCACGCAATCTTCAATTGTACGTGCACATTGGCGATGAATTCGACAGGCTCAGAAACCCGAGGGTTCCTGAGCCTGTCGAAGGATCACGCCTGTGCGTCTTCCGAGCGGAACGGGAAGCCGAGGTGACGGAGCAGTGCCCGACCCTCGTCATCCGTCTTCGCGGTGGTGACGACAGTGATGTCGAAGCCGCGAACCCGGTCGATGCGGTCCTGATCGATCTCGTGGAACACGCTCTGCTCCTGGAGACCGAAGGTGTAGTTGCCGTTGCCGTCGAACTGCTTGCCCGAGAGACCGCGGAAGTCGCGGATACGGGGCAGAGCGAGCGAGACGAGGCGGTCGACGAACTCCCACGCGCGGTCACCACGGAGGGTGACGTGCGCGCCGATGGCCTGACCCTCACGCAGCTTGAACTGCGCGATGGACTTGCGAGCCTTGGTGACGATCGGCTTCTGGCCGGTGATCTTGGTGAGGTCGTCGACCGCACCATCGATCACCTTGCTGTCGCGAGCTGCCTCGCCGACACCGGTGTTCACGACGACCTTGACCAGTCCGGGGATCTGCATGACGTTCGCGTAGCCGAACTCTTCCTGCATCGCCTTCTTGATCTCGGCGTTGTACTTCGCCTTCAGGCGGGGCTGGATCTTGCCAGCCACCGCGGCATCGGTGCTTGCCATCAGAGGTCCTTACCTGACTTCTTCGCGAAACGCACGCGGACGTTGCGCTTGACGCCGTCCTTCACCTGCTCCTCGACCCGGTGGCCGACCTTGGTCGGCTTCTTGGTCGAAGGGTCGACGAGTGCGACGTTCGAGATGTGGATGGGAGCCTCGACAGTCTCGAGGCCACCCGTCTTGGTGCCACGCTGCGTCTGACCGACACGCGTGTGCTTGGTGACGTAGTTCACGCCCTCGACGATGATGCGGTTGCGCTCGGACAGGATCTCGAGGACCTTGCCCTGCTTGCCACGATCTCCGCCGCGCTCCTGCTTGGCTCCGGTGATGACCTGAACCAGGTCACCCTTCTTGATCTTCGCCATGATTAGATGACCTCCGGCGCCAGCGACACGATCTTCATGAACTTCTTGTCACGAAGCTCACGACCGACCGGGCCGAAGATGCGGGTGCCGCGGGGCTCCCCGTCGTTCTTCAGGATCACTGCGGCGTTCTCGTCGAACTTGATGTAGGAGCCGTCCGGACGACGGACCTCCTTCTTGGTGCGGACGATGACCGCCTTGACGACATCACCCTTCTTGACGTTTCCACCGGGGATCGCGTCCTTGACGGTCGCGACGATGGTGTCGCCCAGGCCGGCGTAACGGCGCTTGGAGCCACCGAGCACGCGGATGGTGAGCAGCTCCTTGGCACCGGTGTTGTCGGCGACCTTGAGTCGGGATTCCTGCTGAATCACTTGGCCTTCTCCAGAATCTCCACCAGGCGCCAGCGCTTCGTGGCGCTCAGCGGGCGGGTCTCGTTGATGAGGACCAGGTCGCCGATGCCGGCGGAGTTCGTCTCATCGTGCGCCTTGACCTTCGAGGTGCGGCGGATGACCTTGCCGTAAAGCGGGTGCTTCACGCGGTCCTCGACCTCGACCACGATGGTCTTGTCCATCTTGTCGCTGACGACGTAGCCGCGACGCGCCTTGCGGTACCCACGGGCATCCACATCGCGGACGTCGTGAGCGGCGTGCTCAACCTCGACGGCTGCTTCCTTCTTGGTGGCCATCACTCAGCCTCTTCCTTCACGGCGTCGTCGGCGGAGTCCGCCTTCTTCGCCTTCGACTTGGTCGCCTTCTTCGCCGGGACCTCGACCGGAGCGGGCGTCGCACGGATGCCCAGCTCGCGTTCGCGGATCACGGTGTAGAGACGCGCGATGTCGCGCTTGACGGCGCGGATGCGGCCGTGGCTCTCCAGCTGGCCGGTGGCCGACTGGAAACGGAGGTTGAACAGCTCCTCCTTGGCCTTACGCAGCTCCTCAACGAGGCGCTGGTCTTCGAACGTGTCGAGCTCTGTAGGAGCGAGCTCCTTGGTGCCGATCGCCATTACGCGTCGCCCTCCTCGCGCTTGATGATGCGTGCCTTGAGAGGCAGCTTGTGAATGGCACGGGTCAGTGCCTCGCGAGCGAGTTCCTCGCTCACGCCGGCGACCTCGAAGAGGACGCGACCCGGCTTGACGTTGGCGACCCACCACTCCGGCGAACCCTTACCGGAACCCATGCGGGTCTCAGCAGGCTTCTTCGTGAGCGGACGGTCCGGGTAGATGTTGATCCACACCTTGCCGCCACGCTTGATGTGACGCGTCATGGCGATACGAGCGGACTCGATCTGACGGTTCGTCACGTAAGCGGGCGTGAGCGCCTGGATGCCGAAATCTCCGAAGGAGACCTTCGTGCCACCAGTAGCCTGACCCGAACGACCGGGGTGGTGCTGCTTGCGGAACTTGACCTTACGGGGGATGAGCATTATGCCGACGCTCCTTCTGCAACAGGTGCCTCGTTGCGCGGCGCGCGGCGGCGGTCGCCACCACGGTCGTCGCGACGGGCCTTCGGTGCGTTGGCCTGCTCGCGAGCGAGCTCCTTCGCGGTGAGGTCGCCCTTGTAGATCCAGACCTTCACGCCGATGCGGCCGAAGGTGGTCTTCGCCTCGTAGAAGCCGTAGTCGATGTTCGCGCGCAGCGTGTGCAGCGGCACACGACCCTCGCGGTAGAACTCCGAACGGCTCATCTCGGCGCCGCCGAGGCGGCCGGAGACCTGGATGCGGATGCCCTTGGCGCCAGCGCGCTGCGCGCCCTGGAGACCCTTGCGCATCGCACGACGGAACGCCACACGAGCAGAGAGCTGCTCGGCGATGCCCTGCGCGACGAGCTGAGCGTCAGCCTCGGGGTTCTTGACCTCGAGGATGTTCAGCTGGATCTGCTTGCCCGAGAGCTTCTCGAGGTCGCCACGGATACGCTCTGCCTCTGCACCACGGCGACCGATCACGATGCCCGGACGGGCGGTGTGGATGTCGACGCGGACGCGGTCACGGGTGCGCTCGATCTCGATGTTCGAGACACCGGCGCGGTCGAGCTGCGTCTTCAGCAGGTTGCGGATCTTGATGTCCTCGGCGACGTAGTCGGCGTAGCGCTGACCCGGCTTCGTCGAGTCCGAGAACCAACGCGACACGTGGTCCGTGGTGATGCCGAGACGGAAGCCGTACGGGTTTACCTTCTGTCCCATTACTTGCTCGCCTTCTTGTTGCTGTCACCCGTGGCAGCCGGAGCAGCCGCAGGCGTCGAGAGCACGACCGTGATGTGGCTCGTGCGCTTCTTGATCTGGAAAGCGCGACCCTGTGCACGGGGCTGGAAACGCTTGAGCGTCGTGCCCTCGTCCACGTACGCGTTGGCCACGTACAGGTCCTGCTCGTCGAGGTACTCGCCGTCGCGATCTGCCTTGACCTGCGCGTTGGCCATGGCCGACGCGACAAGCTTGTAGATCGGCTCACTGGCGCTCTGCTGCGCGAACTTCAGGATCGCCAGAGCCTCCTGGGCCTGCTTGCCCTTGATGAGCGCGACGACACGACGAGCCTTCTGAGGGGTCACGCGGATGTGTCGCACGCGTGCGATCGATTCGACCATTAGCGGCGCCGCCCCTTCTTGTCGTCCTTCTCGTGGCCGCGGAAGGTGCGGGTGGGCGCGAACTCGCCCAGCTTGTGACCGACCATGGTCTCGGACACAAACACAGGGATGTGCTTGCGACCGTCGTGGACCGCGATCGTGTGACCCAGCATGGCCGGGATGATCATGGACCGGCGAGACCAGGTCTTGATGACGTTCTTCGTGCCCTTTTCGTTCTGACCGATCACCTTGCGAAGCAGGTGCTCGTCGACGAAGGGGCCCTTCTTAAGACTGCGAGGCATCTTCTCTTACTCCTACTTACGCTTCTTGCCGGCGTTACGACGACGCACGATGTACTTGTCGCTTTCCTTGTTGGCGTGACGGGTGCGACCCTCAGCCTGGCCCCAGGGGGAGACGGGGTGACGACCACCGGAGGTCTTACCCTCACCACCACCGTGCGGGTGGTCGACCGGGTTCATGGCGACACCACGGACGGTCGGGCGGACGCCCTTCCAGCGCATGCGGCCGGCCTTACCCCAGTTGATGTTCGACTGCTCGGCGTTGCCGACCTCGCCGATGGTCGCGCGGCAGCGCGCATCGACGTTGCGGATCTCGCCGGAGGGCAGACGCAGCTGGGCGTAGGGGCCATCCTTGGCGACGAGACGGACCGAGACTCCGGCCGAACGTGCCATCTTCGCGCCGCCACCGGGGCGGAGCTCGATCGCGTGGATGACGGTACCCGTCGGGATGTTCTTCAGCGGGAGGTTGTTGCCCGGCTTGATGTCAGCCCCGGCGCCCGACTCGACGATGTCGCCCTGCTTCAGCTTGTTCGGCGCGATGATGTAGCGCTTCTCGCCGTCGAAGTAGTGCAGCAGCGCGATGCGTGCGGTGCGGTTGGGGTCGTACTCGATGTGAGCGACCTTGGCGTTGACGCCGTCCTTGTCATTGCGACGGAAGTCGATGACACGGTACTGGCGCTTGTGGCCACCACCGATGTGACGGGTCGTGATGCGGCCCTGGTTGTTACGACCACCGGTCTTCGAGAGCGGGCGCAGCAGCGACTTCTCCGGCGTCGATCGAGTGATCTCGGCGAAGTCAGCCACCGACGAGCCGCGACGGCCCGGGGTCGTGGGCTTGTACTTGCGAATAGCCATTATTGTCCTTATCCCCCGGATCAGCCGATTGCCGTGAAGATGTCGATGGTGCCCGACTTCAGGGTGACGATGGCGCGCTTGGTGTCCTTGCGCTTGCCGGTGCCGAAGCGGGTGCGACGAGCCTTGCCGACGCGGTTGAGGGTGTTGACCCCAGCGACCTTGACGCCGAAGATCTTCTCGATGGCGAGCTTGATCTCGGTCTTCGAAGCGCGCGGGTCGACGAGGAAGGTGTACTTGCCTTCATCGATGAGACCGTAGCTCTTCTCGGACACGACCGGCTTCAGGATGATGTCGCGCGGGTCCTTGTTCAGGGCCGTCTGGAGAACAGATGCCTGCTCGCTCATGCGGAGACCTCCTGGTTGGCGCCGGACTTGGAGGCGATGAAGCCCTCGAGCGCGGCCTGGGTGAAGACGATGTCGTCAGAGACGAGCACGTCGTAGGCGTTGAGCTGGTCGAACGTCAGCACGTGCAGGTTCGACAGGTTGCGGATGCTCTTCAGCGTCACGTCGTCGTTGCGCTCGATCACCACGAGGACGTTCTTCGACGAGACGACGTTGGTGAGGAAGTTCACCGCGGTCTTGGTCGAAGGCGCACCGTTGATGCCGAAGGACTCGATGGCGTGGATGCGGTCACCACGGAAGCGGTCGCTGAGCGCACCCAGGAGGGCGGCGGCGATCATCTTCTTCGGGGTGCGCTGCGAGTAGTCACGCGGCTTCGGGCCGTGGACGATTCCACCACCGGTCATGTGCGGCGCGCGGATGGAACCCTGACGGGCGTTACCCGTGCCCTTCTGCTTGAAGGGCTTGCGGCCGGCACCGGAGACCTCACCGCGACGCTTGGTCGAGTGCGTTCCCTGGCGAGCCGCCGCGAGCTGCGCGACGACGACCTGGTGGATGAGCGGGATGTTCGTCTTGGCGTCGAACAGCGCGGCGGGAAGCTCGATGGAGCTTGCCTTCTTGCCGTCTGCCTTGAGGACGTCGAGCGCGAGAGTGGAGTCAGCCATGTTCAGGCACCCTTCACTGCGTTGCGGACATAGACGATGCGGCCACGAGCACCGGGGACGGCGCCCTTGACGAGCAGCAGACCCTTCTCGATGTCGATGGCGTGCACCGTGAGGTTGAGGACGGTCACGCGCTCGCCACCCATACGGCCGGCCATGCGCATGCCCTTGAAGACGCGGCTCGGGGTCGACGATGCGCCGATGGAGCCGGGCTTGCGGTGGTTGCGGTGCGAACCGTGCGATGCCGAGACGCCCTTGAAGTTGTGACGCTTCATGACACCGGCGAAGCCCTTGCCCTTGCTCGTGCCGACGACGTCGACGAGCTGACCGGCTTCGAACGTGCCGTCGACCGTGAGCTCCTGACCGAGTGAGTAGTCAGCAGCATCCGCGGTGCGGATCTCGGTCACGTGGCGACGCGGCGTGACGCCGGCTGCCTCGAAGTGAGCCGTGAGGGGCTTGTTCACCTTGCGCGGGTCGATCTGGCCGTACGCGATCTGCACGGCGTTGTAGCCGTCCTTCTCGGGGGTACGAACCTGAGTCACCACGTTGGATGCGAGTTCGATGACGGTGACGGGGATGAGCTTGCCGCTCTCGTTCCACACCTGGGTCATACCGAGCTTCGTGCCCAGCATTCCCTTGGAAATCTTTGCGTTGATGTCAGCCATGTCGAACCTCAGAGCTTGATCTCGATGTTGACATCGGCAGGCAGGTCGAGACGCATCAGCGAGTCGACGGCCTTGGGCGTCGGGTCGACGATGTCGATCAGACGCTTGTGGGTGCGCATCTCGAAGTGCTCGCGGCTGTCCTTGTACTTGTGGGGCGACCGGATGACGCACACGACGTTCTTCTCGGTCGGAAGCGGCACGGGGCCGACGACGGTCGCGCCCGCACGGGTCACGGTGTCGACGATCTTGCGTGCCGACGAGTCGATGACCTCGTGGTCATACGACTTCAGGCGAATGCGGATTTTCTGTCCCGCCATTGTCTGCTCACTCTCTTTAAGCGTCTTACCGACCTGGGCCGGGTGACCCAGGGGCATTGGACGCACGTCGGCGCTGTTCGCGCCTCGGCACTCGAACGGCTCTCGCGAGTCGATCTGCTGCACCACTGTTCTTCTGTCAGCCCGCACGCCTCTCGGCGTCCGGGATGCCGACGTCTGCCGCACATGGCGGAGCCCTCATCATGAAGGTGTCGGGGGTTGTGTCCTGCTACCCGCGGCCTAGAACCCTGCAGCCTCCCGGAGGAGACGCCGCCTATGCACTGCCCTGGTAGTGATCCGGCACACGCACAGCGCGCCGAAATGTCGAACCTGTCTATTCTGCCATGCCTGATTTCACTTGCGCAAACCCGGGCGTGTCGCGCTCCGGATCGGGACGCGAGAAGGGGGTCGCGAACGGTGTCAGACCGTGGAAGATAGCGGGGCGAGGCATCCCCATGCCTCGCCCCGCTTGGGGAGGGCGTTCAGTGCGAGGGGGCACACCGAACGCGAGGAATCCGGCGTGAAGGGACGCCAGGATCCTCGTTCGAGGGCGCGGCGGAGGACCCGCCGCGCGAGCGGGGCGGAACGGCGGCGCACAGACGGCGCGCAACGCACGATGATCCCCAAAATCAGTTCCCCAGTTGTGAGCACGGCCTCAGCCGTGCAGCTTCGGTGCTTCGAACCCCTTCGAAGTACCAGGTCGCAAGATCCCCAGGCGACTCAGGACAGTCTACGGGTTCAGGATCACGGATGCGAGCTTCCGAACCAACGAGTCTCCTGCGAGAACACAGAGGCGGCGATCCACCGCAGTGGATCGCCGCCTCCGTGAAGCTCGGTCGTGCCTATTCGTTGCCGACGGCCTTGTCCGCACCATCGCGGATCTCGTCGATCTTGTCGGCAGCACCCGGCGCGATCTTCTTGGCGAAGTCGGCGACGCCGTCGAGCACCTTGTCGCTGATGTCCTCGGCCTGCTCGCTCTTGACTGCCTCGGCGATCTTGTCCTTGTTCTGCTCGAAGAGATCCTTGCCCTTGTTGACGGCGTCCTCGATACCCATGTGCTTCCCCTTCAGAGGTGTGTGCTGCCGACCGATCAGGTCGATCACCCTCATTGTGCATGTCCGCCGTGCGGAAGGGAACCCTCGCGCGCGATTGATACGGCGGATGTCAACGGATGATGTAGCGTCCCAGCTCACCGAGGATCTTGTCGTTCACCGCGCCCGCTCCCCCGAGGATCACGATCCGCTTCGGCTTGAGACGCGTGAGCTCCGTCGCCACCGCTGCCGGGATCGCCGTGGCGGTGACCAGCAGGATCGGGCCGCGCTGCATACCCGCGACAGGCGCGCCGGAGAGAGCGTCGGGGAACTGGGCACCGTTCGCCACATAGACGACGGGCACTCCTGGGGTGAACACCGAGGCGCTGATCGCCGCGGGGGTGGCATACCGATCCGCTCCCGCGACGCGGGTCACAGCGCCCGCCGTGTATGCCTTCAGCGACGTCGCGACTGCGGCGCCGATCGAGGCGGTGGTCCCGAGGATGACGATCTTCTTCGGTTTCAGACGCGTGAGCTCGGCCGCGATCGCCGGGGGAAGCTTGCCCGCAGCGGTCAGCAGGACCGGAGCCTTCGCCACTGTTCCGAGAGGTGCTCCGGCCAGTGCGTCCGGGAAGTCGGCTCCCGCAGCGATGTACGCGACAGGGACTCCCGCCGAGAAGGCCGACGCGCTGATCGCCGCCGACGTCGCGTAACGGTCATCGCCGGCGAGCCGCGTGACCGCACCCGTGGTGAATGTCTTGAGCTGAGTCAGCACCGAGGCGGAGATCACCCCGGTACCACCGAGCACGACGATTCGGGCGGGCTTCAGGCGCGTGAGCTCCTTCGAGATGACGGCGGGAATCGACGACGCGGTCGACAGCAGCACCGGCCCCTTCTGCAGACCGGCGACGGGAGCGCCGGACAGCGCGTCGGCGAAACCTGCTCCGCTGGCCACGTACGCCACCGGCACACCGGGACTGAACGATCCGCGGCTGACGCTCGCGGAGGTCTCGTAGCGATCTGCGCCGGACAGGCGCTCCGTCTGCGAGAGCTTCAGCGTGTAGGTCTTGCCCCAGGCGACGGAACCGGGGAAGGCCCTCAGCACGATGTAGACGCGACCGGCGTTCAAGGCGAGCGGAGTCTGCCTCAGCGTCGCGCCTTCACTGTCGCGCCCGGCGAGGTAGAGGGTCTTGATCGGGTCGCCGTTCGTGTCGAGCACCGTCATCTTGTACGCGTCGCCGCTACCGAGGCCGGCAGGGAAACGGAAATCGATCGTGGTCAGCCCGGCCTTGGCGATGTCGACCGCGAAGTAGTCGTTGTCGGCCGTGTTCGTGGTGATCTTCGGGCTCAACATGGAGCCCGAGATGGCCGTGCCGAGGGGTACGACGTCGGCGGTGGCGATCGTGTCGTTGAACTCGGTCTCGACGACGCCCGTCGTCACGGTGGGCCTGAGCGTGTAGCTCTTCCCTCCCGCCACGCCGTCCTCCCAGGCACGGACCTCCACGTAGGTCCGCCCGGCGGGGATGTACGCGCTCTGCGCCGCGAGCTGGGTTCCTGTCGTGTCGGTGCCGCGGATGTTCCATGCGTAGAGGACATCTCCAGAGGCCGCGTACACGCGCAGGGAGTAGACCTCGCTCGTGCTCAGCACTGCCGGGAAACGGAAGTCCAGGTTGATCCTGCCCGCTGCGGGCACGTCGAACGCGAAGAAATCGGGGTCGGTGCTGTGGATCCGGGTCTGGGCGTGCGTCGTTCCGGTGATCGTGTCACCCAGAGCGACGGCGTCAGCCGTCGCGACCGTGTCGTTGGGCTCGGATTCGGCGACTGTCGCCGCGCTGGCCCTCTGCGGCACCAGCAGCATGGCGACGATCATGACCAGGGAGACGCCGATGGCGATCGCGGCGCGGGGAACCCCGCCGATCCGGACGGTGAGTGCGTGCGCGCGCGAATCCGCGCCGATTGATGCCGACATAGATCGATCCCCTTGTGAAACAGCCCATCCCCACGAACCGCCGACGGCGTTCACCCGGATCCTATGGGTAACCGCAGTCAGCGCACAACACTGCGTGTACGCGGGAGAAACGAAGATCCTGTAGCCGGGCTGCGGGAGGGAGCCGCAACGAGGAGCCGGGCCTTAACGACAGTGGGGCCGGACCCGAAGGTCCGACCCCACTGCGAGAAAGCAGATGCTTACTTGATGATCTTCGTGACCGTACCGGCGCCGACGGTGCGTCCACCCTCACGGATGGCGAAGCCGAGGCCCTCCTCCATGGCGATCGGCTGGATCAGCTCGACCGTCACGTCGGTGGTGTCACCAGGCATGACCATCTCGGTGCCCTCAGGCAGCGTGATGACGCCGGTGACGTCGGTGGTGCGGAAGTAGAACTGCGGGCGGTAGTTCGTGTAGAACGGGTTGTGACGCCCACCCTCATCCTTGGACAGGATGTACGCGGTGCCCGCGAAGTCGGTGTGCGGCGTGACCGAACCCGGCTTGACGATGACCTGACCGCGCTCGACGTCCTCACGCTTCGTGCCACGGAGCAGGAGACCGCAGTTCTCGCCGGCCCATGCCTCGTCGAGCTGCTTGTGGAACATCTCGATACCCGTGACCGTGGTCTTGACGGTCGGACGCAGTCCGACGATCTCGACCTCGGAGTTGATGGCCAGCGTGCCACGCTCGGCGCGGCCGGTGACGACGGTTCCACGACCGGTGATCGTGAAGACGTCCTCGACGGGCATCAGGAACGGCTTGTCCTTGTCGCGCACGGGGTCCGGAACGTTGTTGTCCACGGCCTCCATGAGGTCGAGGATCGACTGCGTCCACTTCTCGTCACCCTCGAGGGCCTTGAGAGCGGAGACGCGGACGACCGGAGCGTCCTCAGCGAAGCCCTGCGAGGCGAGCAGCTCGGAGACCTCGAGCTCGACGAGCTCCAGGATCTCCTCGTCGTCGACCATGTCGGACTTGTTCAGCGCGACCAGCAGGTACGGCACGCCGACCTGCTTGGCGAGCAGCACGTGCTCACGCGTCTGAGCCATGGGGCCGTCGGTGGCGGCGACCACGAGGATCGCGCCGTCCATCTGAGCCGCACCGGTGATCATGTTCTTGACGTAGTCGGCGTGGCCGGGGGCGTCAACGTGCGCGTAGTGGCGCTTCGGGGTCTCGTACTCGATGTGCGAGATGTTGATGGTGATACCACGCTGGCGCTCTTCCGGCGCCGAGTCGATGGAAGCGAAGTCGCGCTGCACGTTGGTGTCAGACGGGAACTTGTCAGCAAGCACCTTCGAGATCGCTGCGGAGAGCGTGGTCTTGCCGTGGTCAACGTGACCGATGGTTCCGATGTTGACGTGCGGCTTGGTCCGCTCGAACTTGGCCTTAGCCACTGGGTCCTCCTCAGGACGTCATGTAGAGGTTGCCGGGCACTGGTTTGCGACCGGTTCTCTACGGGTGTGAATCTCAGTTTAGTAGAGAGGGAATGTGAAGTTGTAGGGGACCTGAGAGCCGGGCCGGAACCCGGCTCTCAGAAAGACGATTACTCGCCCTGGTTCTTCTGGACGATCTCGTCGGCCACCGCGCGGGGAACCTCAGCATAGCTGTGGAACTCCATCGAGTAGACGGCGCGACCCGAGGTCTTCGAGCGCAGGTCGCCGATGTATCCGAACATCTCGGACAGCGGGACGTGCGCACGGACGACCTTGACGCCTGCGGCGTCCTCCATCGACTGGATCTGACCGCGACGCGAGTTCAGGTCACCGATGACGTCACCCATGTACTCCTCAGGAGTACGCACCTCGACCGCCATCAGCGGCTCGAGGAGCACGGGGTTCGCCCGACGAAGCGCTTCCTTGAAGCCCATCGATCCGGCGATCTTGAACGCCATCTCCGAGGAGTCGACGTCGTGAGCGGCACCATCGACGATGGTGGCCTTCACGCCGACGATCGGGTAGCCGGCGAGCACGCCGACGTTCATCCCGTCCTGGAAACCAGCGTCGATCGATCCGATGTACTCACGAGGGATGCGGCCACCGGTGACGGCGTTCACGAACTCGTAGGTCTTGTCGCCGTCCAGGTCGAGAGGCTCGATGTTGAACTGGATCTTTGCGAACTGACCCGATCCACCGGTCTGCTTCTTGTGGGTGTAGTCGTACTTCTCGACGGCCTTCTTGATCGTCTCGCGGTACGCGACCTGGGGCTTTCCGACGTTGGCCTCGACGTTGAACTCGCGCTTCATGCGGTCGACGAGGATGTCGAGGTGCAGCTCGCCCATGCCCTTGATGGTCGTCTGACCGGTCTCGGGGTTGAGCTCCGTGCGGAAGGTCGGGTCCTCCTCAGCGAGCTTCTGGATGGCGACACCCAGCTTCTCCTGGTCGGCCTTGGTCTTCGGCTCGATGGCGACCTCGATGACCGGCTCCGGGAACGTCATCGACTCGAGGACGACCGGCGCTGCGGGGTCGGTGAGGGTGTCACCCGTGGTGGTGTCCTTCAGACCGATGACCGCGTAGATGTTGCCGGCGGTGACCGAGGGGACCGGGATCTCCTTGTTGGCGTGCATCTGGAAGATCTTCCCGATGCGCTCCTTCTTGCCCTTGGTCGAGTTGACGACCGCCGAGCCGGACTCGAGGTGACCCGAGTAGACGCGCACGTAGGTCAGGCGACCGAAGAACGGGTGCACAGCGACCTTGAAGGCAAGAGCCGCGAACGGGTCATTGGCGTCGGGGTGACGCTCGATGATCGTGTCGTAGTCCTTGGGGTCGTGCGCCTCGATGGAACCCACGTCGAGCGGGTTCGGCAGGTAGTCGACGACCGCGTCGAGCATCGGCTGGACGCCGCGGTTCTTGAACGCGGAGCCGCACAGCACCGGGTAGATCTCGGAGGCGACGGTCAGCTTGCGGATCGCACCCTTGATCTCGGCGACGGTGAGCTCCTCGCCACCGAAGAACTTCTCGAGCAGGGCGTCGTCGGTCTCGGCGACGGTCTCGAGGAGAGCCTGACGGTACTCGTCAGCCTTCTCCTTGAGGTCGGCCGGGATCTCCTGGACCTCGTAGGAGGCACCCATGGTGACGTCACCCTTGGAGTCTCCGGCCCAGACGAGTGCACGCATCTCGACGAGGTCGATCACTCCGAGGAAGTCGTTCTCCGCACCGATCGGCAGCTGGATGACCAGCGGCTTGGCGCCGAGGCGGTTGATGATCGTGTCGACCGTGAAGTAGAAGTCCGCGCCGAGCTTGTCCATCTTGTTGACGAAGCAGATGCGGGGGACGTTGTACTTGTCGGCCTGACGCCACACGGTCTCGGACTGGGGCTCGACGCCCTCCTTGCCGTCGAACACGGCGACAGCACCGTCGAGGACGCGGAGCGAGCGCTCCACCTCGACCGTGAAGTCCACGTGACCGGGGGTGTCGATGATGTTGATCTGGTTCTTGTTCCAGTAGCAGGTCACGGCGGCAGACGTGATCGTGATGCCGCGCTCCTTCTCCTGTTCCATCCAGTCGGTGGTCGAGGCGCCATCGTGCGTCTCGCCGAGCTTGTGGTTGACGCCCGTGTAGAACAGGATGCGCTCGGTCGTCGTGGTCTTGCCGGCATCGATGTGCGCCATGATGCCGATGTTGCGGACCTTGCTCAGGTCGGTGAGCACGTCTTGTGCCACAGGAGTGTCCTTATCTGTCGAGCAGTCGTACTGCAAAGAGTGGGTGCCCGCTCCCGGCGAGTGGCCGGGAGCGGGCGAAGCTGTTTACCAGCGGTAGTGAGCGAACGCGCGGTTCGACTCGGCCATCTTGTGAGTGTCTTCACGGCGCTTGACCGCGGCACCCAGGCCGTTCGACGCGTCCAGGATCTCGTTCTGGAGACGCTCGGTCATCGTCTTCTCACGACGACCCTTGGCGTAGCTCACGAGCCAGCGCAGCGCGAGGGTGTTCGCGCGGTGCGGCTTGACCTCGACCGGAACCTGGTAGGTCGAGCCACCGACGCGGCGGCTGCGGACCTCGAGGGTCGGGCGCACGTTGTCGAGCGCCTTCTTGAGGGTGGCGACGGCATCCTGACCGTTCTTCGCCTCGACGCCGCGGAGGGCGCCGTAGACGATCGACTCGGCCAGCGACTTCTTGCCGTCGACGAGGATCTTGTTCACCAGCGAGGTGACGATCGGAGCGCCGTATACCGGGTCGTTGACGACGGGGCGCTTAGGGGCGGGACCCTTACGAGGCATCTAACTCAACCCTTCTTCGCGCCGTAGCGGGAACGAGCCTGCTTACGGTTCTTGACAGCCTGGGTGTCCAGGGCGCCACGGACGATCTTGTAACGCACACCGGGGAGGTCCTTGACACGACCGCCGCGGACGAGCACGAGCGAGTGCTCCTGCAGGTTGTGGCCCTCACCGGGGATGTACGCGGTGACCTCGGTACCGTTGCGGAGCTTCACACGAGCGACCTTGCGCATCGCCGAGTTCGGCTTCTTCGGGGTGGTGGTGTAGACGCGGGTGCAGACCCCGGCCTGCTGCGGGTTCGACTTCAGGGCGGGCGCCTTGGTCTTGGTGACCTTGGGCGAGCGACCCTTGCGAACCAACTGCTGAATGGTTGGCACGTTCTCTCCTCATAGTGCTGCACGGTGACAGCGTGATGGGTTTCACATCATGACCCACCGGCACGCCGGAATCGACGCGCTTTGTGGTGTGGTGGGTATGCCGTGGAGGCGGACCGGCAAGGTGCCGACGCCCAGCGCACACGTCAAGACGTGCACACACCTGATCAAGTGTAATGGCGCGTAACGTGACGGTCAAATGGGAGCGGAGTCGTTGCCGTTCGCTCCCCTTCGCCTCGCGGGAACGGGTCAGGGCAGGTCGGGGTCGAACGGCGAGTCGAGCGACTGTGTCAGCTCAGCCAGGAGGGCTTCGATCTGAGGTTCGACGTGCTGCGAGATCGCCTCCTGGATCGCGAGCCGGTGTCGCAGCAGCAGCCCGCAGACCTCGCGGCCCACCATGTTCGCGTACTCGTCGGCGAGCCCGACCTCCTGGCGCAGGGCGGCCTTGGCCTCATCGGACAGCGGAGGCAGCGGAGGCAGCTCCGCAGAGGCGTCGTCCGCGAGTCCCGCGATCGTGAAGAGGAACGGTGCGCCGGCCACGGGTTCCGGGTCCAGCGGCAGACCGTCGAACTCGGGGTCGAGGTCCTCGTTCGGGCGGTAGGCACGGGCGCGGTTGCGCGCAGACTGCTGATCGAGTTCGCGCTGCAGCGTGGGCAGGTTCCGCGCGGTGTACTCGGCGACCGCATGATCCACGATCGTCTTGATCCTGGTCGAGAGCCCATGCTGCACACCGTGCGGGACGTCGGCACCGATCCCCGCGGCGGAGAGGATGGGCGAACCCAGGCAGCGGCGGCACGGAGCGACACGACCACGGTGGGTGGCCGGCTCCCAGCGCGGCACCCAGCGCAACCAGGACTCGACGGCCTGGTCGACCTGCGCCTCCAATGAACGCTCCACACCGACAGCGTACGGCGCTGACGCCGCCGATGCGCCGATTTCTGCGGTGACGGCGGGGCGTCACTCCTCTTCTTCGCGTTCCCAGGGCCAGCGCGGCCGCGCGGATCGGGTGCGCCGCAGCGCGATACCCGACCAGGCCGCGATCGCGGCGGCCACGACCAGCACCGCGCTCGGCCCGCCGCGAACCAGGTCGCCGGCCACGGCCGTCGCCGTGACCACACCGCCCGTGCCGATCAGGACCGCCGCCCAGACACCGACCAGATGACCGAGAGCCGTGGCCAGCGAGATCGCGAGAGCGGCGACGTACGAGGGGTGCGACCGGCGCAGCGTGAGCCCCAGCATGAGCGCGAACACGAGGAGGGAGACCAGCATCCCGGTGACCCCCGGTCCCTGACCGAGGCCGGGGACGGAGATGATGTCGGTGTCGGTCGCCACGCTCACGGCACCGAGCCCGAACACCGCGAGCGCGAAGAATCCGGTGGTGGCGAGAACCAGTGCCAGGACAGCCGAAACCCCCGCGGACTCAGGTCCGCGGGGGTTCGGCGTGGTGGCGTTCGTGATTACCTCGCCAGCGTCGGGCCGGCCTCGAGCGTGCGCTCGTACTCGCGCTGCGCTTCGGCGTTCAGCTCGGTCTTGCGAGCACCGCTGCGGGCGACCCAGGCACCGAACCAGATGGTGAGCTCACGGGCGAAGATGAAGGCCGCGATCGCGAGAGGTGCGAGCAGCTGCTCACCGACGAGTTCGGATGCGGCGGAGGGGGTGAGCGTCAGGATCCCCGCCTCGAAGATCTGGCCGAGGATGTGCCCGCCGTAGGCGATGGCGCCCACGATGATGCCGAAGACGACCCACAGGCCCCAGCGGCCACGATTGATGATCGCGCCCAGCAGCCAGAAGCCGATGAAGAAGACGACGACAGGCGTCCAGTATCCCCAGGTCGCGAGCGGCGCCAGCGCGGACTGACCGATGTTCTCTCCGGTCACATCCCCGGCGAGGGCGCCGAGGCCCAGCGTCGTTCCGAGGTAGAGCACCGCGAAGACGAGGGTCGCGAGCAGGCCGATCGCACCGGCCGTGCCCCGGTTGCCGCGATCGCGCGGCGGCTCGGGAGCCTGCACGAAGATCGGCTGCGGGAGCTGCGGGGATGCCGCAGCGACGAGCAGAGGCTCGGAGGGGACGATCTGGGTCTCGGCGGCGCCGTATGCGGGTGCATAGGCGGTGTCGGCCACCGACGGCTCCTCGGCGTATGAGGCAGGAGCGGCGAAGACCGCGGTCGCGTCCGCATCGGTGTCCGTGCTGACGACTGCGGGCGGAGCTGCTGCGGCTGCCGGCGGCGCGAAAGTTCCGGGGTAGGACCTCTCGGCCTCTTCGAACGCGGCGAGGTCGGGGTCGACGGCCTTCTCTTCGACGGTTTCCGGAACGGCGCCGGGGACGTCGGCGCCCGCTGCGGCGGCAGCGTCCAGACCGGCGTTCGCGCTGCCGACGACGTCGTCGACGTCTGCCGGCTTCTCGGGCTGGGGAACGTCGGGGTCACTCATGGGGTGCGCCTCTCATCGGATGTCTGCATTGTGAGGGTACCGCCGGGTGCGCGGGCGCTCAGGGAGGCGTGCCGTCGTGTCGCCAGACGGCCTGCGCACGAGCTGTCGGGACGGTCAGGGCACTGCGTTGCGCAGCGCCGTCCCGGCGAACTCGGCGAGCAGAGGGAGCATCGGGATCGAAAGCCACAGCAATGCAAGGATCACGCCGGTGCAGAACACACCGGCGATCCAGCTCATCGCCAGATTGCGTCCCGCGACCCGTGCCATGCCTCCACCGTATGACGGCGAGCGCGCGAGGCGAGCGCGCAACGCCGATCCCTCGCGTGCGTGCTCGTCTCAGCGCGCTGCGCGGCCGCGCAGTCGCCAGAGCAACCAGAGCCCGGAAGCCGGGATGAGCACGAGCCCGAGCGCGATCACGCCGAACCAGATGAAGTCGTACCAGGCGGGGAGCAGGGGGTTCGCGACCTGCGGCGGGGTTCCTGTTCCCGAGGAGCTGCCGCTCTCGACCGACGACGAGAAGCCCTGCATCGTCGTGATGAGGATGACCGAGAGGAGGAACACGCTGAAGGGAACGACGATCGCGACGACCTTCTCCCCTGTCTTCCACAGTGAGCTCAACACGACCAGCACTGCGCCCACGAACCAGCCCACGACGGGGACGACGATGCCGCCGAAACTCAGCGTCAGCGCCGCCGTGATCGCGAAACCACGGGTCGAGGTGGTCGGCCGGCGGGGCGCGTCCGGCGCGGGAACCGGTGCGGCGACGACGAAGGTCGGACCCGCAGGGGTCTCGTCCTGCGCCTCACGGGCGATCGCGACCGGGTCGCCCAGCTGTGCGATCCTCGCGGCTGTGGAGGAGGCGTCCAGACCGTGCAGCTCCTCGGCGATGCCACCGCGGATGTCGGCGGCGACGCCGTGCGGCAGTCCGCGCATGGCCTCGTCGAGTCGGGCGAGGTAGTCCTCGCGCAGATCCTCAGCAGTGGTCTCGGTCATGCTCATCCCTCTCCGACGATGCCCGTGACGACACGGGCGAACGGGGCCCACTGTGCGCGGAATCGGGCGAGCTGCTCGATCCCGGCATCCGTGAGCCGGTAGTACTTGCGCACCGGACCGCTCTCCGAAGGCAGGTCGAACGTGCTGACCCAGCCGTTGTCCCTCAACCTCCCCAGCAAAGGGTAGAGCGTGCCGATGCTGGCGATCAGCCCCGCATGCGTGAGTGCGTCCGCCAGCTGCCAGCCGTACATCGGCTCGCGCGAGAGCAGTCCGAGCACGCAGTACTCGACCACCCCTTTGCGCATCTGCGCCCCGATGTCAGCTGTCATGCATCACAAGGTAGCATGCGTGGCACGCTAGTGCCACCACGCTCACCAATGCGCGGGCGGATCACTCAGGATCTCGAAGGGGTCCCCGTAGACCGACCACCGCAGAGGCGGGTCGAGGGAGAGGTTGCCTGCATCGAGGAACACGCGTTGCGCGGTGTCGACGCGGCTCGTGTCCTCATGCGCCTCCTCCTTCTTCATCTCGACGACGCGGGCGTCGAGGAACGCGGAGAGATAGTCGCGCTCATCACCCCCGTTCGCGGGCGCGGCCTCCACCTCCCGCGCCTGCGCACGCACGTCGGCGAATCCGGAATCTCCGTGCATGACCATCGCATCGAAGTAGGCGAACTGTCCGAGAGCCCCCAGCCCGTCAGCGATCGCCAGGGAGACGGCCGGCTCGAAGTACAGCCGATCGACTTCGTCACGCTGCGCCTTCTGGAACTCGGGGAGGGCGGCGGCCGCGATCCATGCCTGCACGAACGGGTCGCCGAGACCCTCGTGAGAATCGGTGCCGTCCACCGCACGCAGCGCGGGGAGGAACTCCGCGAGCGGATTCCCCGCCACCTCGTCGGTGTAGCGCTCGATCAGCATCAGCATGTCGTGCGTTCCCGAGGTGAACCCCACCAGCCCCCCCGGTGTAGCCGCGCCCGTCACCGATGTCCTCGATGTAGTCGTAGCGCTCGTACCATTCGAGCGTCGAGTTCTCGGCGGACCCCACGAGCTCCATCGCGATCTCGCGCTTCACCGGATCACGCAGCGTCACCGTCACCGCCGACGCGCCACGCATCGCGATCCAGACGGCCGCCCCGGCCGACGCTGCCACCACCACCGCGACGAGAACCAGCACGACGAGGGGGCGTCGACGGCGAACCCCGGCCGGAGACAAGTTTGGAACGGTCATTTACAAACTCTAGACAACGCGACGCCACGCGGCAATACCGGTGCTGCCGGGGCCCGCCGCTTCGGTAGCATTCGGAGCACCGCCCCTGACCGTGAGGACCCCGTGGCCACTCCCCCGACCGGTACCAGCGTCGTCCGCGCCATCAACGCGCGAGCGACGCTGCGGCTGCTGCTCGACGACGGCCCGCAGAGCCGCCCCGACATCGCCGCTCGGCTCCTCGTCTCGAAGCCGACGGCCTCGCACCTGCTCGCGCAGCTTCGTGAGGACGGGCTCGTGCTGAGCGACGGGAATCGCGATGACGGCGCGGTCGGACGGGCAGCGGAGATGTTCCGCGTGAACGCGAGCGCCGCCCATGCCGCCGCGATCGATGTGACGCCGGAGCGCATCGCCGCCGCGGTCGTGGACCTGATCGGCACTCGCGTCGGCGAATACGTGCTGTCCACGCCGGAGGGGCACGATGTCGAGGCCGCCGACGGAGTGCACGACGCTCTCGCGGGCGCCTGCGCGCAGGCCGGCGTGCCACTCTCCGCACTGCATCTGGTCGTGATCGGCGTCCAGGGCGCCATCGACCCCGCATCCGACCGCCTTCGCTTCGCCGCCCACCTGCCCGGATGGCAGGGCGACGCCCTCACCGCCGCACTCACGGAACGGCTCCGGCTGCCGGTCGAGATCGAGAACGACGTGAACCTCGCCGCGATCGCCGAGCGTGCGCATGGCGTCGCCGCCGAGCACGACAGCGTGGCCGTGCTCTGGATCTCCGACGGCATCGGAATGGGTCTGATGTTCGGCGGACGCGTCCACCGGGGACTCACCGGCGGAGCAGGCGAGATCGCCGACCTGCCCGTGCCGGGAACCCCCACGCCGCAGGAATCGCCCGGATTCGGAACCGGCGGCATGCAGGCGCTGGCCGGAGGTCCCGCCCTCGGCCGCGTGCTCGCGGAGCACGGGTTCGACCAGGCCACCCCACTCGATGCGCTGCGCGCCGCCGCCGCATCCGACGACGGCAGCGCTGATCGCGCGTTGGACGAGATCGCGCGGCGCCTGGTGCTCGGCCTCACCGCGGTGATCGCGATCGTCGACCCCGAGCTCATCGTGCTCGCGGGGGATCTCGCCCTGGCCGGAGGAGAGCGCCTCCGCTCCCGCGTCGAGGCCGGATTGCGGGCGGCCGTCGTCGCGCGCCCGTTGGTGCTGCTCACCGCGCTCGAGGAGAACGCCGTGCTCGACGGCGGCCTCCGCCTCGCCCTGGGCCGAGTGCAGGACCAGGTGCTCGAGACGGTCAGCGGCGGCCAGAGAACCGCCGACTGACCGTCGCGGATCAGCCCTTGGTGGCCCCGGCGGTGAGACCGCCGACGATGTACTTCTGCAGGAACAGGAACAGGATCATCACCGGGATCGCCGCCATCACCGCTCCCGCGGAGAAGGCCGACCAGTCCGCATAGCGCGGATTGGCGACCAGCTTGGTGAGGCCGACGACCAGCGTCTGCTGCTCCGGCTCGATCAGGATGACGCTCGCGATCACGTACTCGTTGACCGTGCCGATGAACGACAGCAGCCCGACGACCGCGAGGATCGGCGCGACCAGGCGCAGGATGATCGTGAAGAAGATGCGGGCGTGGCCGGCGCCGTCGATGCGGGCGGCCTCGTCGAGCTCCTTCGGGATCGTGTTGAAGAAGCCGTACATCAGGTAGGTGTTCACGCCCAGCGCTCCACCGAGGTAGACCAGGATCAGGCCGGTGTGCGTGTTCAGCCCGATCGCGGGGAACCAGTCCCCCAACGTCGACAGCAGCAGGAAGATCGCGACGACGGCGAGGAGCTGCGGGAACATCTGCACGACCACGATCGTGACCAGTCCCACCCGACGCCCGGCGAAACGCATGCGCGAGAACGCATACGCGGCGCAGGCGCCGATGAACACGGTCACCGCCCCGGTCACCAGCGCGATCAGGAGGGTGTTCCCGAACCAGCGGAGGTAGGGGTTCTGCGGATCCGTGAGGATGCGCACGTAGCTGTCGATGCCGATCGCCGAGAACAGCTGGTTCGATCCGGTCAGCGTGCCCTTCGGGTTCAGCGACGCCGAGACCACGTAGAGCAGCGGGAACAGCGCGAACGCGCTCACCACGACGGCGACGAGGTGGCGCCATCCGGTGTCGGCGAACCAGGCTCCGAAGCTGCGCCGGCGCACGGGGGTGTCGATGGTGCTCATCAGTTCAGCTCCTCGAGGGCCTTGGTCTTGCGGAAGCTGATGATCGAGATCGTCGCCACCACGATGAAGATCAGGATCGTGAACGCGGAGGCGAGACCGTAGTCGCGCGTCTGGCCCGTGAAGGCCACCTTGTAGACCATCGAGATCAGGATGTCGGTGTGTCCGACGGGGATCGACACGTCGCTGAAGCGCGGGCCTCCGTTGGTCAGCATGTAGATCAGGTTGAAGTTGTTGAAGTTGAACGCGAACGACGAGATCAGCAGAGGCGCGACCGTGACCAGGAGCAGCGGCAGCTTGATGCGTCGGAACACCTGCCAGGGATTCGCGCCGTCCATCACTGCCGCCTCGTTCACGTCTTCCGGGATGCCCTGCAGGGCGCCCATGCAGACCAGGAACATGTAGGGGAAGCCGAGCCACAGGTTCACGATGAGGATCGAGACCTTCGCGAGAGTCGGGTCCGTCAACCACGGGATGTCCGCTCCGCCGAAGATGACCTGGTTGATGAAGCCGAAGCTCTCGTTCATCATCCCCGCCCAGACCAGAGCGGAGAGGAAGGCGGGGAACGCGTAGGGAAGGATCAGGATGATGCGGTAGCCGTTGCGGAACCGCATCCGCGTGTTGTTGAAGACCAGCGCCAGGAGCAGACCGAGGAAGAACGTCGTCGCGACCGAGATGATCGCGAACACGAACGTCCAGATCGTCACCGAGATCAGCGGTCCGCGGATCGAGGCGTCCGTCACGGCGCGCACGAAGTTGTCGAAGCCGACCGTGACCTGCCAGCCGGGCAGGAGCTCCTCGCCGTTCTCGGCGGTGAAGGCTCCGGCACCGGTGTCGGAGTAGACGGTCCCGGTGCGGGTGTCGGTGATCGTATCCGCGTCCGCGTCGAACTCGAGCGTCGAGACGTACAGGTACCCGCTCTGGCCGTCCGGTGCGCGGAGGCTGCCGTCGTTGGGATCGTCGCTGAACGGCACGGCGAGGTTCTCGAGCTGCTCTGAGAGCGTGAACACCGTGGCGAGCGGAAGCGTCGTCCAGCCGTCGACCGATACGGCCTTGCCACCCTCGAACTCGGCCTGGACCTCCTGCAGCGGCTGTTCCGCGGTCCCCAGCAGCGCATCGCCGGAATCGGGGTCGGTCACGAGAAGTCCGTACGTGCCGAACTGCTCGACGACCGTCACCGGGTAGGTCGGGGAGTCCTCGACACGCTCCTGCGAGGACGCGAGCAACGAGGAGATGGCCTGGTCCTTGGAACCGTTGTGTCCGGTGCCGTAGTTCGTGAAGCCGATGTACCCCGTGTACAGCAGGGTGAAGACCTGGAACACGACCAGGAAGATGATGCCCGGCGTGAGGTACTTCGCCGGCACGCGCCGACGGGAGAAGTAGATGTAGTTGACGAAGACCGTGACCGCGACCACCAGGGCGAGGATCAGCCACTCCTGGTGCATGTACAGCACGAACGCCGCGTAGACCGCGATCGCGTCGACGACGGCCAGCAGCAGGATCTTCAGCAGCAGCCAGCCGATCGGGCCGGATGCCGCTTCGGCGATCTTCGCGGCCTGTCGCTGGCGCTTGGTCGGAGGAGCCGTGGGCTCGACGGTGTCTGTCATCTCGTCCTCGTCAAGGTTCTGCCGGGGCGGGCGCGGATGGCCCGCCCCGGCAGGGTCGGTACGTGAGGTGTTACTTGATCGCGGCGGTCACGTCGTCGACGAGCTTCTGCCACGTCGCCGTCGGGTCCTCGCCGTTGATGATCGCGGCCTCTGCCACGCCCCAGTACTGCCAGACCGCTCCCATCGCGGGGATCGCCGGCATCGGCACCGCGTCGGCACCGACGGCCTGGAAGCCGGCGATGATCGGGTTGGATGCTGCGGAGTCCGCTGCCGCGGTGAGCGCCGGGAGGACGTTGCCGGCCTTGAAGAGCTCGAGCTGGACTTCTTCGGTGCCGAGGTAGTTCACGAGGAAGTCGTTCGCGGCGACCTTGTTCTTGGATTCGGCGCTGACGAAGAAGCCCTTCACACCGGCGAACGGCGACGCCGTCTCACCTGTCGGGCTCGGGACGGGATCGATCGCGACGTTGATGCCGGCGTCCACGGCGGCGCCGACGTTCCACGGACCGGTCAGCCAGAATGCGGCGGTGCCGTCGAGGAACTGCTGCTTGGCGATCTCGCCGTCGATGTCGGTGTTCAGCGTGCCCGCTGCGCCCTGCGCGGCGAGCCAGTCGGCGAAGGCGAAGCCGCCCTCGCTGCCCAGCTGGAGGTCGGTCGGGTCGTAGCTGCCGGACTCGTCGGTGCCGAAGACGGGGGCACCGAAAGCGGTCTGGAACGGGTACAGGTGGTACGGGTTGCCCTCTGCGCCCTGCTCGACCACGAACGTGCCCTTCGACACCATGTCGTCGAAGCTCGTGGGCGCGGCCGGGACGAGGTCGGCATTGCGCAGGATCGCGATGTTCTCGACGGCGTAGGGGAGCATGTAGACCGTGCCGTCGTAGGTGGCGGCCTGGAGCGCGACCGGCAGGTAGTCCTCGGCGCTGTCCCCGAGCTCGATCGGCGCGACGACACCGTTGGTCGACAGCTCGCCCAACCAGTCATGCGCGCCCATGACCACGTCGGGGCCCTTGCCGGTCGGAACCTGCTGGATGAAGTCATCCTTCATGTCGTCGACCGACTTGCCGACGAGCTCGACCTTGACGCCGGTCTTGTCCTTGTAAGAGTCGGCTGCGCCCTGCAGCGCGTCCACGCGCTCGGCGTCGACCCAGACGGTCAGCGTGCTGGCGCTGCCGCTGTCGGAGGTGTCGTCGCCGCTGGTCCCGGTGGAGCAGCCGGCAAGCGACAGAGTGGAAACGATGGCGATGGCGCCTGCGGCGACGATGCCCCTCTTGTTCACCTTCATTGGTGTGTGCCTCTCTCAGTGCTGATGGCCTGCGATACTGCAAGCGCTTACAGTATGCATCGAGATCGGCACGAATCGCAACGGAGGATGCCTTCGATATCAAGCTGTGATGGGGATCGAGGCGAAGAGCGCGTATGAAAGCGTTTCCACATGGGCGGCGCTCGGCCAGGCTCGGTACACTGCCTGTATGGCTGACAGTTCCTTTGACATCGTCTCGAAAGTCGACCACCAGGAGGCGGAGAACGCCCTCAACCAGGCCCGCAAGGAGATCGAGCAGCGCTACGACTTCAAGGGCACCGGGGCATCCATCGCATGGAGCGGCGAGCAGATCCTGATCATCGCCAACTCCGAAGAGCGCGCCAAGGCCGTGCTCGACGTCTTCCAGTCGAAGCTCATCAAGCGCAGCATCTCGCTGAAGAGCCTCGAATCGGGAGACCCCTTCGCCAGCGGCAAGGAATTCCGCATCGTCTCGACCATCAAGGACGGCATCTCCTCGGAGAACGCGAAGAAGATCAACAAGATCATCCGCGATGAGGGCCCCAAGGGCGTGAAGAGCCAGATCCAGGGCGACGAGCTGCGCGTGCAGTCCAAGAGCCGCGACGACCTCCAGGCCGTGATCGCCCTGCTCAAGGGCTCCGATCTCGAGGTCGACCTGCAGTTCATCAACTACCGGTAGAGCTGCTCCACGCGACGCGGAGAGCGCTCATGAGCTCGTCGGGCGCTGAGACGGCGCGCCCGCCCTCCCCACCGGAACGAGGGCGTCGACTCCGGCGCTGGCTGATCGCCGGCGCCGCGACCGCCTTCGTCGTCATCGTCGCTCTCGTCGCCATGTTCTTCATGGGTCAGAGGTCGTGGTTGACCACCGACGTGACGATCTCCCTGAGCTATGTCGGCGACGACGGGCACACGTACTCCTGCACGTACGACTTCCGCACGTCGAAGCGCGTGCCGATGCCGGCCGACATCGCCGAGGACATGAACGAACGAGACTGGTCGCAGACCGGTCAACTCATCTACGAATGGGCCCGGAGCCACCCCGCCGAATCCTGGACGACGCAGGACGAGTTGCCGGCGAGCGACCCCCGTTCGACGCGGGCGGATGCTTCATGGAGCCTCGCGATGGATCGGTACGTCAGGTTTCCACCGTGGACCGTCGACGCGGGGAACGGGCCCGAATACGAACTGTGGCAGGAAGCACGCGCGGGGAGCAACTGCGCAGACGGCCTGCGGTGAGCCCCTCCCACCGGCATCCGGACAGCCTTTCGGTCAGTCGACCGGGGGCCGGGTGTACGGAACCGTGAGGACGCCGTCGGTGTAGCCGGGTGCGGAGAAGCGGATGGTGTACACGCCGTCGTACTCGGCGTTGCCACCGACCGGGGTCTCTTCGCCGTACATGATCGCCTTCGTCGTGAGGCCGTCGTAACGCGAGACCACGGGCACCTGCGCAGTGCCGGCGACGACGGAGGTCTGGAACGAGACGATCGCGTGCAGTCCGTTGTCCGGAGCGCCCTGCACGAATGTCCACCCGTCGAGACCACCGTTGTCGCCGCTGTACACCCAGATCCCATCGGAACCGGCATTGGCACCGGTGCCCTGCCAGGTGAACGTCGCCGTGACGTCCGTGTCAGACGTGGTGGGCGTCGAGAAGGCGACCTGACCGGTCAGCACCAGCTCCGAGCTGCCGCTCGTGTTGGCTCCGGTCGCGTCGGGGAAGTTCCACACCACTCCGCTCGCGTCGATCGCTCCGGCGGCGGCGCTGGCCGCGTGCAGAGGCACGGCGACAGCGGCCGCGACCACGGGAATCGACCACGCACCGGCGCTGAGCACCGTGCGACGCGACAGCGACGAGCGGGAGGAGGCAGCGGGGACGAGGGATTCTTCAGACACGGAACATCCTTCACGACATGATCTCAGCGGAGCCGAAAGCAAGGCGCTTCGGAACGCGATGAGCCTAGCAGCGCGACCGTCCGCGGTGCGGCGGGATGACGGCCAGGGCACGCGCGGTCCCGGGCGGCAAACTCCCCAGAACTGGGGGTTCTCCGCCGCAGGAAGCGCGGAACCCTGCCTCTCCGACGAATTGCATATCGATATATGGGTTGAGATCACCAAGAATGTATGAGGCCGCAACCGGAGGCGGCCGACGACGCATGCGCCGCTGCCGTACATCGTCCTCGTGCTCTCATGACCACGAGGAAGACCCTGTGGGGAACGGGTACTCGGCAGTTGCATGCCATCGCGTCGTCTGTGGCCGGCGGGTGCATCATGCGCCCACCGGCCACAGAGCGGTCACGCACGCCCGCGCGTCCCACCGTCCGGGTATTGGCACTGCACACGACTTCATGATGTAGTTGCCCTCCCGGGCGAAGAATCATGGGGCGCTCGGGAACAGAAGGACAAAACTGGGGGCAGTTCCATGAGCATCACGGAATCCAAGAACATCGGTGAGAGCAAGCAGCTGCTGGCTGACGAGGTCTTCCACCACATCGGACAGCAGATCATCGACGGCGTCCTGCCGCCGCAGCATCGGATCCGCGACGTCGATGTCGCCGAGGAGTTCCACGTGTCGCGCACGCCGGTGCGCGAGGCGTTGCAGCGTCTCGAACGCCTCGGCCTGGTCATGATGTACCCCAGCAGATACACCGAGGTCACGACCGTGACGGCGGAGATCGTCGACCAGACCCGCGTGTTCGCGGGCTACCAGGCGGGGATCTCGGCCCGGATGGGCGTGCCACGGATCACGGCGACCCAGCGCACGCACCTCGCGAAGCTCGTCGACGACATGCACGCCGCCCTGGACGCCGATGAGGCGACCACCGAGAGCAGATGGGCGGTGTTCTCGTTTCTGAGCGATCACAGCGGCAACGCACAGCACGTCTCCCTGATGAACGATGTCGAAGTCGCCCTGTTCCGCAATCTCCGTGACTGGCGCGTGCCTCGCGAACACCTGGAGCGCATGCACACGACGTACGCGAGCTTCCGCGCGGCCGTCCTGCGTGGCGACGCCGACGAGGCGGAGCGCCTCGCCCGCGCGATGTACTACCTGTGAACCGCGCTCACCACGTCGCTCGCCATCCCGTCGTCCAGGTATCGAGTCGCCGATAGGCGTCCTCACGAGCCTCATGCCGCGAGAGGAAGATGTCGTGGAGCGCGCCGTCGATGCGTTCCACGGTCACGGTCGACCCGAGTTTGAGAGACGCCCGGGCGATGTCGTCCACCACGAGCACCGAGTCCGCCCTCGTGAGATCGTCGGACCACCGGGTCGGAGTCGCCGAACGCGCGGAGAGCAGCACGCACACCGGCGCGGCGATCGAGAGACCGGCCGCGACCGTGTTGTGCCCGGACAGGATCGCACTGAGCCATCCGGCATACACGGCCATGGTCTGCACCGGACGCCAGTCCAGGTTGACCTCCATCGGATCGTCGGGGTCGACGACCTCCTGCTGGGCCCGCGTGTAGAAGCCGAGGTCCACCTGGGGCGCGACCTCGAGCGGGCGCAGCCGCGCCGTCAGCTCGACCATCGGCGCGATCGCCGAGCGCACAGATGCGAACTGGAACTCGAGCCACGGGCTGTTGAGGATCACGGCGTCCGCCGCCTCCGGGTGTCGCGAGGCCCAGAGGCTCAACGTCAATCCGCCGGTCGAGTGTCCGAGGAGCACGAGCTTCCGCGTCGACGCCTCGCCATCGTCACCGCGCCCCATGCCGTCGAGGGCAGCGGCGATGTCTTCGTCGTAGGTGCGCAGGTCGGTGATGTACCCCGGCGTCTGTCCCTCGCGCAGGCTGCGGCCGTACTTGCGCAGATCGAGCGCGAAGAACCGCGCTCCACGCGACGTCCAGAAACGCGCCAAGCGCTTCTGGAAGAAGTAGTCCGACCAGCCGTGCACGTACAGCACGTCGACGTTCTCGAGAGGACGCGAGGTGTCGGTGAGGCGCTCCCACCAACTGCGCGGCTTCGGCAACGCCCGCACGAGCGTCGCGACCACCGGACCCTGATCGTCTTCACCGAGGTCGAGCGTCAACTGCTCGAACTCGTCGCCGAGCACATCCGGAGTCCAATCGGCCATGCCGCCAGGCTAGCCGAGGGAGCCCCGCCGGCGGGGACAGGGTGCCCGCCGGGGAGCGTCCTTCACTCGCCGCGGGAGACGCGCACCATCTCGTCGCGCGGCACGACCTTGACGCGCGCACGCTCCTCGGGAGCACCGAGTGCGATCTCGTGCTCATCGAGTCGGTGCCAGCCGTCGAGGTCGGTCCACCTGACGTCGCGCTCCTTCAGAAGAGCGGGGATCGCCTCTTCGGAGGGGTCCTCCGGGTGCCACCAGGAGCCCTGGTCGTTGATGATGTGACGAACGGTCTCCATCGCGTCGGACTTGGTGTGTCCGATGAGCCCGACCGGGCCACGCTTGATCCAGCCGGTCGCGTAGATGCCGGGAACCTGCTGGTTCGAGTCCTTCGCGAGCACCTGACCCTCGCGGTTCGGGATGACGCCGTGCTTCTTGTCGAACGGCACGTCGGGCAGCGGCGAACCGAAGTATCCGATCGCGCGGTACAGCGCCTGGATCGGCACCTCGCGCAGCTCGCCGGTGCCGACGGCTCCACCCTGACCGTCGGGCTGGGTGCGCTCGTACACGAGTGCCGCGACGCGACCGGCATCATCCTTGCGGACCTCGACCGGACGTGCCCAGAAGTGCAGGTGCAGTCGGCGCGAGGCCGTGCCGCCCGCGTTGTTGACCGAGTCGCGTTTGCGCCACGACTGCAGCACACGGTCGATGACCATGACCTGCTTGTTGCTCGCGACGGCATCCTTCGAGGCCTCGTCGTAATCGAAGTCCTCGTCGTAGACGACCATGTCGACATCACGCAGCTCGCCGAGCTCACGCAGCTCGAGCGGGGTGAACTTCACCTGCGCCGGCCCGCGGCGGCCGAACACGTGGACGTCGGTGACCTCGCTGGCCTTGAGCCCCTCGTAGACGTTGGCCGGGACCTCCGTCACGAGCAGATCCTCCGCATGCTTCGCGAGCATGCGGGCGACGTCGAGCGCGACGTTGCCGTTGCCGAGCACGGCGACGGAGGCGGCATCCAGCGGCCACTCGCGCGGCACGTCGGGGTGGCCGTCGAACCAGCTCACGTAGTCGGCTGCCCCGTAGGAGGCGACCGCGTCGATGCCGGGGATGTCGAGCGAGGTGTCCTGGATCGCACCCGTCGCGAAGATCACCGCGTTGTAGTGCCGCTTGAGATCCTCGAGGGTGATGTCCTCGCCGAAGCGGACGTTGCCGAACAGACGGATGTCACCACGGTCGAGCACATCGCGCAGTGCCGTGATGATGCCCTTGATGCGGGGGTGGTCGGGGGCGACGCCATAGCGGACCAGACCGTAGGGCGCGGGGAGCTGCTCGAAGAGATCGATGGAGACGTCGAACTTGCGCTCGGCCTTCAGCAGGATGTCGGCGGCATAGATGCCGGCGGGCCCTGCTCCGACGATGGCCAGTCTGAGCTTGGTCATAGGGGGTCCTTTCGTGTGCCGTCGCATCCGATGCGCGCAGCCGAGGAGGCCGCGCCGCGGTCAGCTGGAGCGTTCGACGAGGGTCTCTGCGAAACGGGTGAGCGCGTCGCGCACGGTGCCGCGCGGAAGCGGGGCGAGCGCGTCGATCGCATCCTGGGTCCAGGTGTGCGCGAGCGCGAGCGTCTTCTGCGTGCCGGTGTGGTCGCGCAGCTCCGTGAGCGGCCCGTCCAGGATCGCGGGATCGGCGCCCTCGGCGATGCGGGCGACGCCGTCGTCGATGCGCGCCGCGAGCTCGACCGATGCCGCATCGGGCTCGGCCTTCAGCAGCAGATAAGGCATGGTCGGCACGCCGGCGCGCAGGTCCGTCCCCGGCACCTTGCCCGTGTCCTCGGGCTTGGCCGACAGGTCGATGACGTCGTCGAGGAGCTGGAACGCGACCCCGATCTTCTCGCCGTACACGCGCAGCGGCTCTTCGTACTCGGCCGGCGCGTTCGAGAAGATCACGCCGCCCTGGGTGGCCGCGGCGATCAGGGAACCGGTCTTGTCGGCCAGCACCTGGATGTAGAACTCGATCGGGTCGTCGTCCGGCTGTGCCCCGAGGGTCTCGTGCATCTGTCCGAGGACCAGACGCTCGAAGGTGTCGGCCTGCAGGCGGATCGCCCGCTCGCCGAGCCGCGACATCAACTGGCTCGCGCGCGAGAACAGGATGTCGCCCGTCAGGATGGCGATGTTGTTGCCCCACACCGCATGCGCGGCGGGCACACCACGACGGCGGTCGGCGCCGTCCATGACGTCATCGTGGTACAGCGAGCCGAGATGCGTGATCTCCAGCGCCTTGGCGACATCGATCACGGCCTCGGTGTTGCCGTCGCCGAGCTGGGCGGCGAGGAGCGTGAGCACCGGTCGGATGCGCTTGCCGCCGGCCTCGTAGAGGTAGCGGCTGGCAGCGTCGGCCAGCGGATCGGCGACACGGACGTCTTCCGCCAGCCCCGTCTCGACGAGCTCCAGTCCGTCTTCGATGGACTGGGCGATTCGCCGTGCGGCAGGACCGATGAAGACACGGTCGCTGAAACCGAGACGGCTCGCCAGTCGCGAACCCGGGGCTACGCGGCTCGAAGTCACGACCCCAGCCTACCGTCGTCGCGCAGAGGTGATACGCCCACGCGACTACTCCGGCTTACGGGCCCGGTGCAGGGCGACGATGCCGAACGTGAGGTTGCGGTACGCGACGTCGGTCCACCCTGCATCGCGGATCCATGCCGACAGCTTCTTCTGGTCGGGCCAGTCGCGGATCGACTCGTTCAGATAATCGTACGCGTCGCCGTTCGTGCCGGCGACGCGGGCCACCCGCGGCAGGACCTTCGCGTTGTAGAACCGGTAGGCGCCGCGGAAGAGCGTGCCGGGAGGGGTCGAGAACTCGTTGATCACGAGGCGTCCGCCGGGCTTGGTCACGCGGAACAGCTCGCGCAGCGCCTTGCGGGGGTCGCTCACGTTGCGCAGGGCGTAGGACATCGTGACAGCGTCGAACTCGGCGTCGCCGAAGGGCAGGTTCGTGGCGTCCGCCTCGACGAACGAGAGGTTGCGCATCGCCCCGTGCCGGCGCTGTCCCTCGGCGAGCATGCCCGGCGAGAAGTCGGCGGCGACGACCTGGGCGCCGCTGCGGGCGAGCGATGCGGAGGAGGAGGCCGTTCCCGCCCCCAGATCGAGGATGCGCTCCCCCGGCTTCGGGGCGACGGCACGGGTGGTCGCGGCGCGCCACAACGCGTCGTTGCCGAAGGTCATGGCCGTGTTGGTGCGGTCGTACCCGGCCGCGACCTGGTCGAACATGCCGCTGACGCGGGCGGGGTCCTTGCCGAGATCGGCACGATTGGGCTCGTTCGGGGTCACCTGACCCAGTGTAGGTGTCACGACCTGGGGGCGAGCCGCAGAGCCTCGAGTCGATCGAGCCAGATATCGGCGGTCGCGTCGTCGAAGGGAGCGACCTGCCGGCGGACCCGATCCTCGAGGTCGAGGGCGAGAGCCTCCAGCCGCGACATCACGTCGGCGGGATAGCCGTAGCGGGCGCTGTGCTCCGCCCACTCGTCACGATCATCGACCCAGGTGCCGCGCTCCCCCTCCACCCGCACGACGTCGAGGTCCATGTCGATGCCGGTCGCGAGCAGCGGGTCATCCGACCACCGCACCTCCCACCCCAGATCGATGTAGATGCGCATGCCGTGGGGATGATCACGATTGACGGTGAGGGCGAAGTCACCCTCGGGCGACACGAGTGTGACGTTGGGCCCCGCCGCGACGAAGGCCGCACCGGGACGCGCGCTGCGCCACCCCACGGGCTGCCCGAGCCAGTCTCCCCACTCGTCGGCGCCGAGGTACACGCACTCGTGCCGCCAGTGCGGGGAGCCGTCCCACTTGCGCCACTGGAAGATCATCTCGGCACCTGCTGCGGGACGTGCGTCACTCATGCGCCCACCCTAGGACGACGCGCTGTGCGCGATGGCGTCTCGTGCCCAGCGCCGCGTCTTAGGCTGGAGCGGTGAGCAGCACGCTGGTCGTCGAGACCCGAGAGATCGATCCGGTCGAGGATCTTCTGGCCGCCGCAGACCCCGCACGCCCGCTGGCGTGGCTGCGACGCGGTGACGGCATCGTCGCGGTAGGCGCGCCGCTGCGAGAGCTGCGCGCGTCCGCCGGCTCGACGGGGTTACGCAGTTCCGCCCTCGCGACAGCCTGGCGCTACCTGGCATCCGGAGCGCGGATCGACGACCCGGTCGCCCTGCCCGGCACCGGCCTCGTCGCGTTCGGCGCACTCGCCTTCGACGAGAAGTCCGCCTCCGACAGCGTGCTCGTGATCCCCTCGCAGGTCATCGGACGGCACGGCCACACGTTCTGGCGCACGACCATCCGCGTCGCGGATGCAGACGCCCCGGTCGTCACAGAAGACCAGCCGTACGGCCCGCACTGGGCCGGCACAGTAGGTCCCGGTGCGCAGAGCCCGCAGGGATACCAGGACTCGGTGCGTCAGGCGCTGGGGCGCATCGCGCAGGGCGAGCTGAGCAAGGTCGTGCTCGCGCGCGACCTCACCGGCACCATCCCGGCCGGTTCCGATCTGCGGAGGCTGGTGCGCGCACTCTCGACCGGCTACCCCGACACCTGGGCCTTCGCGGTCGACGGACTCATCGGCGCGAGCCCCGAGACTCTGGTGACCGTGCAGAACCGCACCGTGACCGCACGCGTGCTCGCCGGCACGGTCGGACGCGGCGCGGACGCGGATGCCGACACCGCCGCCTCGGCGGCCCTGGCCTCCAGCACGAAGGACCTCGACGAGCATCAGTACGCCGTGCAGAGCGTGCTCGCCTCGCTCCGCCCGCACACCCGTGCCCTCGCCGCGAGCGAGCAGCCGTTCCTGCTCAAGCTGCCGAACCTGTTCCACCTCGCGACCGATGTCGAGGGCGAGCTCGCGGAGGGCGAATCGGCACTCGACCTGATCGGTGCCCTGCATCCGACCGCTGCGGTCGCCGGGACCCCGACCACGATCGCGATCGGCGTGATCCGCGAACTCGAGCCCTTCGACCGGGGTCGCTACGCCGGACCGGTCGGCTGGGTCGACGCGGCGGGCAACGGCGAGTGGGCGATCGCTCTGCGGTGCGCGCAGTTCGACGCAGGCGACGACGACATCCACGTCACCGCCTATGCGGGAGCAGGGATCGTCGCGGGCTCCGATCCGGAATCCGAGCTGCTCGAGACGCGGGTGAAGTTCCGCCCGCTGGTCGACGCGCTGGCCTGAGGCCGCTCCACAACTCCGGAGATCCGGGCCGCCCGCGCGGCGTCGTCAGAGGTGCGGCCCGAATCCGGCGCGATTCTCCGGAGTTACGGAGGCCACCCGACGCTCAGCTCGCTTCGAGACGCTTCTTCTCGGCCTCGACGTCGAACTCCGCCACCGGCCACTGCGGATCGATGTCCTCCAGCGCCGCGAGCAGCAGCTCCTGCACGGCGAGCCGCGCGTACCACTTGCTGTTCGCCGGGATCACGTGCCACGGCGCCTCGTCGGTCGACGTGCGGTCGAAGACGGTCTGGTACGCCTCCATGTACTGCGGCCAGAGCAGACGCTCGTCGACATCACCGGGGTTGTACTTCCAGTGCTTGTCCGGACGCTCGAGGCGTTCGCGCAGGCGTGCCTTCTGCTCGTCGGGCGAGATGTGCAGCATGACCTTGATGATGCGCACGCCGGATGCCGCGACCTGCGCCTCGAACGCGTTGATGGCGTCATAGCGCCGCTCGATCTCCGACGGGTCGGCGAGGGCACGGACCCTGCCGATCAGCACATCTTCGTAGTGCGATCGATCGAAGACGCCGATGAACCCCGGCTCCGGAAGGCGCTTCTCGATGCGCCAGAGGAAATCATGCTCCCGCTCCTCGGCGGTCGGCGCCTTGAACGCCGCGAGGGCCACCCCCTGCGGATCGACACCGCCGACGACATGACGCACGATGCCGCCCTTGCCCGCCGAGTCCATCGCCTGCAGGACCAGGAGCACCGCGTCCTTCGCGATGCCCGCGCGACTCTCGGCGAACAGGCGTTCCTGGAGGGTGTTCAGCGACGCCAGCCCCTTCTCGAGGTCACGCGCACCGTGCGACTTGCCGTGCTCGTACCCTGGCGTGCTTCCCGGGTCGACGTCGGCGAGACGGAACCCTTCGTCGACGCGGAGGATGTCTGCCCAGCGGTGTGCGTTCATCATGTGCTCATCCTGCCCACTCTCGGGCGGTTCCGCACGTGCGACGTTCACCGCGGCAGCGGGACCTCGATCAGTTGACGCCCGCCGACGGGCGTCGTGAGCACCTGGTCGAGAGCCGTGCGGGTGGTCACCCGCTGATACTCCCAGCCGTAGGCGAGGGCGAGGTGCTCGAGGCGCACGGTGTGCGGCGTGTAGAAGGCGCGATCCAGATCGGCCGGCGGAGCGGATCCGGCGACTTCGAGCGAATCGAAGATCGTGCCGCCGCCGTCGTTGCCGACGATGACCTGCAGCCGCGGTTCCGTCTCGTCCGGAGGCAGGAGCAGGGCGCCGACGTCGTGCAGGAACGTGAGGTCGCCGAGCAGCACCCGTGTGACGCCGGGGGCGCCGCCCGCCTGACTCGCGAGCGCGATGCCGGTGGCTGTGGCGATCGTGCCGTCGATGCCCGCGAGACCGCGGTTCGCGTGCACCGGCACCTTCTTGCCGCCGAGCACCGCATCCGCCACGCGCACCAGCCGCGAGGACCCGAACACCAGCCGGTCGTGCGGCCAGGTGGCCCGCCACACGGAGTCGACGAGCAGCTCGCGGTCGAGCGGTCGGCGCACCGCGTCCAGCTCGGCCCGCACGGCCTCGCGTCGCGCCGCGAAGTGCGTGGAGGAGAGCCCGTCCTGGTCGGGTGCGGATTCGCTGAGGTCGACGGCCAGCTCGGCCGATGCTTCGAGCCAGGCGCCGAGCCACTCCCGGTCGGGGGCGCCGTCGGCGACGGCCACGGACGCGGCCGCGCGGGTGCGGTGGTTCAGGTCGAGCTGCTCGCCGCCTCGCCGCACCGCCACGACATCGACATCCGGGCGGGACAGCAGCGCCGTGACCTCTCGGCTGAGCGTCGGATGCCCGAGCACGACGGCACGCTCGATGCGCCCGCCGAGGTCGTCGCGGCGCAGGAGCCCGCGGTAGCCGTGCACGATCTGGCGCCCGAACCGCGCTCCGCTGACGATCTCGGCGATCAGGGGCCAGGCTCCGGCGTGGGCGATCTCCTCGGCCCGGGTCCCGGCATCCGCACCGGCGATCACGACCGTGCGAGGCCCTCGTTCCAGCACGAGAGCGTCGCCCGTCGCGATGACAGGGGCAATGCCGGGGGCCACGTCGATCGCGGAGGAGCCGCCCGACAGCGGCTCACGGGACGGCAGATTGAGATGCACGGGGCCGGCCACTCCGGCATGGCCGTGCGCCGCGTCAGCGCCGAGTGCGACGGCGACGGCGCGAGCCGCCAGTCCCGACCACTCGGCGCCGTCCACGGGCACCGGTGCATCGATCTCTTCGCGCGCCCAGGAGGCGAACATCCCCGGTTGGACGGTGGCCTGGTTCGCGCCGACGCCGCGCAGCTCCGGAGGGCGGTCGGCGGTCAGCAGCAGGAGCGGGACACCGGAGTGGAAGGCTTCCATGGCGGCGGGCAGGAGGTTCGCCGCGGCCGTGCCCGAGGTGCACAACACCGCGGCCGGGACACCGGTCTCGCGCCCGATACCGAGCGCGGTGAACCCGGCGACGCGCTCATCGATGCGCACGTGGACCCGCAGCAGGCCGTCATCCGCGCGACGGACCGCGGCGAGCGCGAGCGCCTGAGAACGTGATCCCGGCGAGAGCACGAGGTCGCGCACACCGTGCGCGATGAGCTCGGCGATCAGCGATGCCGCAGCATCGGAGGCGGGCGACGAGGTCACGCGCGAGGTTCCGGCGACGGACCTTCGTCGGTCTCGTCGTCCAGGCGGGCGAGTTCCTCTTCGAGGCGACGGATGCGCGCATCCTGCTCGGTCTTGCTGATGCTGCGCAGGAATGCGGGGTCATCATCGGGAGCGAGCGTCCGGGTGACACCCTGGTCGTTGGCACGACGGCGTCCGATCACGAACCAGAGGATGCCGCCGATGACCGGGATCAGGATCACGATGGCCAGCCACACGGGCTTTCGCACGCCACGATGCCGCGTCGCCGGCTGCACAGCGCAGTCGACGATGCTGAACACCCAGAACACGGCGGCGAGGAAGCCGCCGACGATCAGTAGTCTCGCCACCCTTCCAGTGTAAGCGGGTCGGCGGGAGCCGGGTCCTCCTCCCGCTCCGCACCGAAGTGCCGTTGCTAGACTGCGCGGGAGATGCCGCCCTCGATGCCCCGCCTTCCGCAGCGAGCGCGGACCGAGCAACTGCTGCCGGCGAAGATCGTCACGGCTCTCGGTCTCGCGCTGCTGCTCGTCGTGGGTGCCTGGTCGACCTCCCGCGGCGATGCCGACGTGCATGCCGCCCTCTGCCTGGCACCCGGCGTCTCGGCTCCTGCTGCCGCAGCGGGTGCCGAGCACCATGACGAGGTCGCCGCAGTGGACGTGCTGTCGTCGGATGCCGCTCTCTGCGTGATCGCCGTGCTCTGCGGCGTCGCGCTGGTGCTCCTGGTGCGCCGCGTGATCGCGGGCGGGAGCTCCGAGCCGGTCGGGCGCACACCTCGGACGGCACCGCCCGTGCGCGCCGGCCCGCAGCGGATCCCGTCCGCTCTCAGCCTCATCCAGCTCTCCATCTCCCGCACCTGAACGACAGCGCGTCGAACGAGCCGCCGCGCGCGGCGCCCTTCCCCTGTCGTTGCACCTGTACCTGGAGACCCCCATGAAAACCTCTGTCAAGGCGACCCTGATCGCCATCGCCGTCGCCATCGTCCTGCTGATCGTCGGCATCGTCTTCGCCATCAACCAGCGCGCTGCCGCGCCGGAGCCGCAAGCCGGAGAGAAGCTGCAGACCGTCCGCACCGACTCGCACGTGCTCGACCAGGGCGGGGCGGATGCCGTCACGGTCGTCGAGTTCCTCGACTTCGAGTGCGAGGCGTGCGGCGCGTTCTACCCGATCGTGGAGGAGCTGCGCGAGACCTACGCGGGCGATATCACCTATGTGGTGCGGTACTTCCCGCTCCCCGGACACATCAACTCGACCCAGGCCGCACTCGCCGCCGAGGCCGCAGCCCAGCAGGACCGCTTCGAGGACATGTACCACCGGCTGTTCGAGACCCAGGCGCAGTGGGGCGAGGGGTCCGAGGAGACGCCGGAGGTGTTCCGCGCCTTCGCCGAGGACCTCGGACTCGACATGGATGCCTACGATGCGGCGATCGCCGACCCCGCCACGCTGCAGCGCGTCGAGTCGGACAAGGCCGACGGCGAGAAACTCGGCGTGAGCAGCACGCCGTCGTTCTTCATCGACGGCGAAGCCGTGGTGCTGCAGGAGTGGGACGACCTCGAGCAGGCGATCGAGAAGGCGGTGAACGGCTGACGCCGGGCTCCCTGTCGGCCCCAGGAACGGAGCCGACAGGGCTAGTCCCCCCTCCCGATGTCCCCGATACGCTGGGGCCACACCGTGGAAGGGACCCGACGACGATGGATCTGACCTCTGTTCTGGCCGTGACGCACAACTCCCGTGAGCTGTCGGGATTGCCGACGTCGGATGGCGGGACGCTGGCCTCCGGCATCCTCTTCCGCTCGGATGCGCTGGGCGCTCTGACCGACGACGGCCTGCAGGCGCTGGTCGATCTGCGGATCGGTACGGTGATCGATCTGCGCACGGACGGCGAGCGATCCCGGTCCGCCGATCGGTTGCCGGCGGATGGCAGCGTCACGTTCGTCCCGCTGTCGGTGCAGGGCGGGGCCATGGACGAGATGGTGCAGAAGCTGCTGCCCGCCGCCGACGGCACCCCGCTCTCCGCCTCGCAGCTCGCCGAGGTCCTCGACCAGGTGCCGACGCTGGAGGATCTGTACACCGCGATCCTCGGAGGCAGCGCCGCGCAGTTCGCGACGCTCGCTCGTGCCGTGATCACCGCGTCCGGCACCGATCGGCCCGGAGTGCTCTTCCACTGCACCGCCGGCAAGGACCGCACCGGTCTCGCGGCGGCCCTGCTGTTGCAGGTCGCCGGCGTGCCGCGCGAGGTCATCGTCGAGGACTACACGCAGACGGGTGAGAACCTCGCGCGCGGTTTCGCAGAGGCGCTGACCGGGTTGATCACCGCGATCGGCGTGCCGCTCACCCCCCGCCTGAAGACGCTCGCGACCGAATCGCCGGCCTCGGCCATCGAGGCCGCGCTCGACTGGATCGAGACCGAGCACGGTGATGCGGCCGCGTACCTGCGCAGCGGAGGCCTGACCGCCGACGAGGTCACCCAGCTGCGCCGGGCGCTGCGCGGCGAGTAGCCCTTCCCTCCGCCCGGATCAGCCGACGCCGAGTCGCAGGATCCGGTCGTCGCCGTCTGCCGGATCGCCGCGGCCGTCGGTGTTGTTCGTGAGGACCCAGAGCGACCCGTCAGGCGCGACCACCGCGTCTCGCAGGCGTCCGTACCCTCCACGGAACCATTCGGATGCCGTCGCCAGGTCATCGAGCGGCACGACCCGCAGCCGCTCCCCGCGCAGGTTCGCGATCACGATCCGGCCGTCCACCACCGCGATGCCGCTGGGGCTGGCGTCCGACGGCGCCCACTGCTGCACGGGGTCGATGTGATCGCCGTCGTCCGCGACGCCCTCGACGACCGGCCATCCGTAGTTGCCGCCCGCCTCGATCACGTTGAGCTCATCCCAGGTGTCCTGCCCGAACTCGCTCGCGTACATCGTCCCCTCGTCATCCCAGGCGATGCCCTGCGGATTGCGGTGGCCGTAGCTGTACACCGGCGACCCCTCGAACGGATTGTCGTCCGGCACCGCGCCGTCGGGGGTCAGCCGGAGGATCTTGCCGGAGAGAGCATCGAGATCCTGCGCGCTGTCGCGATCCCCCGCATCGCCGACCGCGACGTACAGCATGCCGTCCGGTCCGAACGCGATGCGGCCGCCGTTGTGGTTCCCGGCAGCCGGGATGCCGTCGATCACGGTCGTGGGAGGGCCTAGTGCGAGCGCTCCGGCTGCGCCGAGGATCGCGCGGCGCTCGATGCGGTTCCCGTCGGCCGCGGTGAAGTACGTGTACACGTCGCCGTCGAGCACCGCGAGGCCGAGCAGCCCACCCTCGCCGGCGGCGGTCACGTCGTCGATGACGGCGACCTCACGGACCGCGCCGTCATCGCCGAGCTCCGCCACACGTCCGCTGTCGCGTTCGCTCACGAGCGCGATCCCCTCGTGGAACGCGATCGACCACGGCACGTCGAGTTCTTCGGCGATGACCTCGGGCGACGGCTCGGGATCGGTTCCGACCGGAGCGGATCCGGGCGACGGCGTGCACGCGGCGAGCACCAGCATCGCGGCAGTCATCACCGCGAGCATCTCGCCCCGTCTGATCTTCATGCGTCCCTCCTCCTCCATCCCACACCGAACGGCAGCGGGAGGGAAGAGCAGCGGGAGGGAAGAGGGGATGCTCCGACGCAGAAGCCGCTGTCGGCCGAGCACATACGGGTGCACAATGTCGCTATGAGCGAGAGCTCGCTGCCCGAGAGTCCTCCGCCGCAGAGGACCACGGGCCCGGAATCCGCGGGATCGAGCGTCCGTCCGACGCCGGAGTCGGACGCGATGCTCGGTCGACGCGCGCAGATCCTGGCGACCGAGCACTGGGGACTGCTCGCGGCCCGCAGCACGGCGCAGAGCGAAGTGCTCACCCGCATCACGATCTTCCTCACGCTGGTCTCGGCGGGACTCGTGACGATCGGGCTCCTCGGGCAGGCCTCGGATTTCCGCGAGTGGTTCGGCGGTGCGTCGCTCGCGATCCTCGGCTTCCTCGCGCTGATCGGCGTCATGACCCAGATCCGTGTGATGAACGTGTCGGAGGAGGACATGATGTACGTCGTCGCGATGAACCGCCTGCGCGGCGCGTACGTCGACCTCGATCCGGCGGTCGCTGACGTCTTCCTGGCGTCCCCCTTCGACGATGAAGCGGGCATGAAGAGGACCTACTCGTTCCTGCGACCGCGCAGCGTCAGCATCCTGCTCGGAAGCTCGGTCATGCTGCTGATCGTCGTCAACGCGTGCGTCAGCGGTCTGCTGTGCGGTGCCGCGGTGATCGTCGGAGGCGGTTCCTTCTCCTGGGCGGTGGGGGTCGGCATCGCCGTCGGGGCGATCTGCTGCGCAGGCTTCATGACATACGGCGGGTTCGGTTTCCGTTGGGCGTGGGCGCACTACGTACCGCGCCGCGCCACCCCCGCGCCTCCGCCGCCCTCGCTACGCTGAGCGCATGACCGAGGCGCGAACGCACACGCCGAATCACGTGCTCTCCGTGGTGAAGCGCATCCCGGCGACGCTGTCGATGGTGCTGCTGATCCTCGTGGTGGGCGTGGTCTGGCACGGACTGTGGACCCCGTTCGAAGACACGGCGCTGTTCCGCACGGTGGCGTACGGGTTGCCGAACCTCGCCGAGGGCAGGTGGTGGACCCCGCTGACCGGCACGTTCTTCGTCAACCAGCCCTGGGTGTACGTCTTCACGATCACCGGCTTCTGGGGCATGGCGTATCTGGAGTTCCGGCGCGGATCGCGCGTGGCCCTCGCCTACTACTGGGTCGGTCAGCTCTTCGCGATCTTCGCCACCGCGCTCCTGCTGCTCGCGCTCTCGCAGTTCCCGTGGGCATGGGCCACGACTCAGGCGCAGGCGCTCGACGTCGGAGCATCCGGCGGCACCATGGCCTGCATCGCGGCAGCGGTCGGCCTCTTCCGCCCGCCGTGGCGGGTGCGCGGCTGGCTGATCCTGCTCGGATTCGTCTTCATCGCGATGCTGTTCTGGGGCAAGGTCGCCGACCTCGAACACCTGCTCGCGGTGCTGCTGATCCTGGTCGTCGACCGGTCGCTGCGCGTGCGCCACACCACCGTGCGCGAGCAAAGGCTCATCGCCGTGGTGGCGATCCTCGTGCTGGGGGCGGTGGAGATCATCACGACCTTGATGGCGACCGACGGCCCGTTCGGACCGACCAGTCCCGCTTCCGGCGGATTCATCGATCTCGCGATCGACCTCGTCGTGATCCTCGTGCTGGTGAACGGTCTGCGTCGCGGACGACGCTTCGCCTGGGTGCTCGCGATCCTGCTCGGTCTGTTCAACCTGCTCAGCGCCGCTTTGGTGCTGGCGCTCATCATCCTGACCAGCCAGGCCGAGCTCGATGTGCATTGGGACGGCGACACCGAGCTCGTGATCGCCAACGGGTTCCTCTGGCTGATCATGCTCGTCTACCTCGTGTGGGTGCGCCGCGCGTTCCGGGCCAAGCGTCGCTCCACGCTCGGCATCCAACCGCCGCCCGCGATCGATGATGTGAAGACCGAGCTGCGCACGCATGGCGGCGGCACCCTGTCGTGGATGACCACGTGGGACGGCAACAGCTACGCGCGCACCAACGGGGGCATCGTCGCCTATCAGCGGCGCAACGGCGTGGCACTGGCGCTCGCCGATCCGATCGGTCCCGCCCCGCTGCGGGTCACCGCCGTCGAGGAGTTCATCCGCGATGCCGAGCTCGCCGGCCTGGTCCCCTGCTTCTTCAGCGCGGACGAGGCCACTCGCGCCGCGGTGCCCCCGACCTGGCGCAGCATCGTGGTCGCGGACGACACGATCGTCGACCTGCCGGGCCTCACCTTCACCGGGAAGCGATGGAACTCGGTGCGCACCTCGCTCAACAAGGCGGGTCGCGAGGACATGACCTTCCGGATGACGCAGTTGAAGTCTGAATCGTGGGGTGTGCAGCAGCAGCTGCGGGCGATCTCCGAGGCCTGGGTCGGCGACAAGGACCTCCCCGAGATGCGCTTCACGCTGGGCACGCTGGAGGAAGCCGAAGACCCGGAAGTGCGGCTCGCGCTCGCCCTGGCGCCGAACGGAGACGTCGACGGCTTCCTCTCCTGGCTCCCGGTGTACGGCGAGGGCGGCACGGTGCAGGGCTGGACGCTCGATCTGATGCGGCGCCGCGAGGGCGGCTTCGGTCCGGTGATGGAGTATCTGATCGGGTCGTCGGCGCAGCAGTTCTCGGAGGAGGGTGCCGCGATCATGTCGCTGTCGGGCGCCCCGCTCGCGCACGACTATCCGCCGGATGCCGGAGTGATCGCCGCGCTGAGCGATCGGCTCGCCGAGGCCCTCGAGCCCGTGTACGGTTTCGGGTCACTGCACCGGTTCAAGCAGAAGTTCCACCCGCGCTACGAGACCATGTACCTGCTGTTCCGCGACGAGAGCGACCTCACCCGGATCGGCGGAGCCCTGACACGGGCGTTCCTGCCGGATGCGACGCTGCGGCAGTTCGCCGGTGCCGGGCTGGAGCTGGTGCGCGGCGGCGACAAGGACTAGGAGTCGCGGGGGCGCTGACGCAGCTGCTTGACGTCGGTGCGTCGCTGCTTCGCCTTGAGCCGGCGCTCCTTCGAACCACGGCTCGGCTTCGTGGGCCTGCGCGGCGGTGCCGGCGGACGCAGGGCCTCGGCGACCAGCGCAGCAAGGCGCTCCCGCGCCGCATCGCGATTGCGGAGCTGTGCGCGGTGCTCGGAGGCGGCGATCGTCAGGACGCCGTCGACCAGGCGACCGCCGAGGCGTTCCCGCAGTCGCTCGCGCTGCACCGGTGACAGCACGGTCGAGGCGGCGGCATCCCACACGAGTTCGACGCGGGAGTCGGCGGTGTTCACCCCCTGTCCGCCGGGGCCGGATGACCGCGAGAACCGCCACGACAGCTCGGACTCGGGGATCGTGACCCCGGCCGAGACGCGCAGACCGGGGCGGTGGGCGGAGGGCATGCATCCATCATCCTCCGCCCACGGCCCCGGGGCGACCGCGGCGTCAGGCGAGGGCTTCCACCTGCTCGGCAGGTGTCCCGTCCGTCGCGACCTTCGCCGTGTTGGCGATGTGCGCGCGGGCGACCACGATCGCGGCGACCACCATGAGCGCCGCACCGAGCCAGTACGGAGCCGCGTGGCTGACGGTGACGTACAGCGCACCGGCGATGAGCGGGGCCGCGGTGTTCATCGCCGCGGCCAACGACTGCGTCGCACCGCCGAGCCAGCCCTGCTCGTCATCACCGACCGCGTTCGACATCGCCCCGTCCATCGCGGCGGTCGACGCGCCCTGGCCGGCGGCGAGCATGAGAGCGCCGACGATGAACACCCACGGCTGGGCGAAGACCGAGGCGACGACGGCGAGACCGATGAGACCGATCATCTGCGCGATGATGGCGCTCACGATCACACCGCGCTCCCCGATGCGGGGCAGCAGGATGCCCAGCAGCACGCCCTGGATCAGGATGTCGATGATGCCGACGGCGGCCGTCAGCAGACCGATCTGCGTCGGGCCCCACTGGATCGCGTCGAAGGCGAGCACGCTGAAGTTGTTCACGAAGAAGCCGAACGGCAGCGCGAGCACGCCGAAGGCGATCATCAGACCCCGCAGCTCCTTGCGCCCGAACGCCTCCTTGAAGACGCCGAACGGCTGGATCTCGCGCAGGGCGATCCGCGGGATGCGGTTCTCCCGCTTGAGGCTCTCGGGGAGCAGGAAGATGCTGAGGATCGCGATCACGAGCCCCACGCCGGCGGTCACGAAGACCGGCAACTGGATGCTCACCGCTGCGAGGAGACCGCCCACGGCCGGACCGATCATCATGCCGATGCCGGTGAGCGCTCCGAGCAGGCCGAACCGCTTGGCCCGCTGCTCCGGCGGTGTGATGTCGGCGAGGTAGGCGAACAGCGCCGGCATGTCCCCGGCGGTCAGCCCCTGGATCACACGGGCGAGCACCAGCACCCACAGTGCACCGCCGATACCGAAGAGCGCCATCGAGAACGCGGCGCCGAATGCCGCCCCGATGATGACCGGGCGGCGACCGAAGCGGTCGGAGAGTCGCCCGAGGAACGGCGCGACGAGGAAGGCGCAGAGCCCGTTGACCGCTTCGAGGATGCCGACCCAGACCGCGAGGTCCTTCTCCTCCGAGACGTACTGGAGCACGACGAAGGGAAGCACCGGGAGGACGACGGTCATCCCGATGACGGTGAGCATCGTCAGCACGACGAGCATGATCCAGGCGCGGTTCACGCCGCGCACGGAGGGAATGAGTGAAGTCATACCGAAAGTGTACCGATACCAGTTTTGGTGTCAAGCCAGTTTTGTATCGAGTTCGCGATAGACTCGCCCCATGACGAACACCGAGCCGATGGGACGCCGCGAGCGGAAGAAGGCAGCGACCCGCAAGGCGATCTCCGATGTCGCGACGATGATGTTCCTCGAGCGCGGCTTCGACAACGTGAGCATCCGAGAGGTCGCGGACGCCGCCGATGTCTCCCCCACCACGGTCTTCGCACACTTCCCCCAGAAGGAGGCGCTGGTCTTCGACGAGGACGACGAGCAGCGGGACCGACTCGTCTCCGCCGTGCGCGACCGCCCTTCCGGCAGCACGATCAATCGCGCGATCCACGACTTCTATTCCACGGAGATCCGCGCCAATGTCGACGAGCACGGCAACGACGTCACGCGCATCTTCATGACCTTCCTGAACGAGACCCCGGCGCTGCGCGAGTACGCAGGGCGGATGTGGCTCCGGCACGAGGATGCCCTGTCGGAGGCGATCGCCGACGAACTCGGACTCTCGGACCCCACCGCCGAGATCAGGGTCTACTCCCGCTTCGTCCTGCAGATGCAGCTGCTCGTCAACGACACCGACGACCAGCTCGCCACGCTCGACGCCGGTTTCGCGATCCTGGACGACGGATGGTCGCCGATCGAGGCGCGGCTGGCGGGCGCGGCCGACGACAGCCGATGAACTCCTACCGGCAGGACGACTGGGACGCGAGCCCGGAGCATCCGTCGACCGTGGTGGAGCCGTACCTGATGGGGACCGGTGTCGTCACCGGCGACGACACCGGCACCCGCCCGCTCTCCCCTCCGCACTCCCACGCCGACGCGATGCTCGCGTGGTGCTACCGCGGCACCGTGTGGATACATCTGAAGGACGCGATGTGGCGTCTCGCCCCCGGGCAGGGCGTGTGGATCCCCGCACGGACGCCGCACACGGCGCATCACGAGCGGGACTCCGTCGGCTGCTACACCTACCTGCCTGCAGCCTCGGCGATCGCGCCGATCGACGACATCACCCGGGTGCTGGTGCCGCGCGCCGTGCAGGAGATGCTGCTGCACCTCGGCATCAACGACATGCCCACCGGTCTGCGCGTGCGCATCCAGTCCACGCTGATCGAGATGCTGCAGCAGCCGGCTCCAGAGGCCCTCGACGGGTGGGGAGAAGTCCCGCTGCCCGCCGACGAGCGCGTGCGAGCCCTCGTCCAGGCGGTGCTGGACGATCCCGGCGACCCGCGCAGCGCCGGAGAGCTCTTCCTCGCCCACGGGCTGCATGAGCGCACCGTGCTGCGCATCTTCCAGAACGACGTCGGGATGACGTTCGGCCGCTGGCGCACCGGAGTGCGGATGACCCTGGGCGCACGCCTGATCGTCGACGGCACCCCGATCGGCGCCGCGGCCCACCGGTGCGGCTACGCGACGACCAGCGCCTTCTCCGCGAGCTTCAAGGAGAGGTTCGGTCTCACGCCGCGTCAACACGTCGCTCGCGTGCAGGCCGACTCCGCGCACCACCTCTACTGGCGCTGAGCCCCGCGCTCGATCCGACCCGATCTGTCTGTTTAGCGACACAAGTCGTCCGTCGATCGACACTGGCCGCGCTATCCGCGTTCTAACATCGATCTGTTAGGGCATGCTTACCTAACTTCTCGCCGCGTTGGTGCGGCACTCCCCTCCCCATCTCTCTGAAGGAGAACCATGTCGCACGCTCCTGCGCGCCCGAAGATCCGGCGAGGCTCCGCTCTCGTCGCCGCGGCCATCGCCGCCGCCCTCACCCTGGCCGGGTGCACGACCGGCGGCGAAAACGCCGAATCCGCGCCCTCCTCTGCCTCCGTCGACGGCGTGGTCATCGAGCACGGCCACGGCGAGACCGTGATCCCGGAGAAGCCTCAGCGCGTCGTCGCCCTCGGCTGGATGACGCCCGACATCGTCGCCGCCCTCGGCACCAACCCCGTGGGCATCGAAGAGGTCTGGGGCGCCGGCGAGAGCGGCTACCAGCCCTGGTTCGAGGACTTCGTCACCGAGGAGTACGGCGAGACCCCCGAGATCATCCCGTTCACGGAGGACGGCCCCAACTACGAGGCGATCAAGGCCCTCAAGCCCGACCTGATCCTCAGCCTGTACTCGGGCGTGAGCGACATCGAGTACGAGCGGCTCAGCGAGATCGCGCCGACCGTGCCCTACGTCGAGGGCCCCTGGAACCCGGGCACCTGGGAGGGCATGACGCGCACCGTCGGCAAGGCGCTGTCGGAGGACGCCAAGGCCGAGGAGCTGATCGCCGAGACCGAGGAGCAGATCACGACCCTCGCCGACGAGCACCCCGAGTTCCAGGACAAGACCTTCGTGTGGGGCCTGACCCTGAACGAGGGCGGCACCGACCTGGGCGTCTACCTGGAGTACGACCCCCGCGTGCGCATCACCGAGGCGCTCGGCTTCACCTCCACCTCGGCCATGGACAGCTTCCTCGCCAGCGCCGAGGGCGACAACTGGTACACCGGTGTCAGCCTCGAGAAGCTCTACGACGTGCAGGCCGACCTGTTCGCCGCCTGGGGCGGCGCCGCCGCCGAGGGCGAGTACACGGTCGAGAACAAGGTCGTGTCGCGCTGGAACCCGATCGCCAAGGGTTCCTACGTGATCTACGCGGACGCCACAGACGCCTCCGCGATCAGCGCGCCGACCGTGCTGTCGCTGAAGTACATCCTCCCGAAGTACGTCGACGACCTCGCAGCCGCGCTGCAGGGCGAGCCGACCATCGCCGGAGAGTGATCGCAGAGATGTCCCTGGCGACGAAAGACGGCACGGACGTCTCGAACACAGGTGCGGGGAGTCGTGCAGACGGCTCCCCGCACCGGGGCGCGACGCTCGTGCTGGGACTGATCGTCTCGGCGGTGGTGCTGGTGATCGCCACCATCGCCTCACTCGCGGTCGGCAACCGCGCGATCGATCCCCTCACCGTGCTGCAGTCCCTCTTCGCCTACGACGACGACAACGCGCTGCACCTCATGGTCATGGAGTTGCGGGTTCCCCGCACGCTGCTCGGCATCGTCGTCGGCGCCGCCCTGGCCGTGTGCGGCGGCCTCATCCAGGCCTTCACCCGCAACCCGCTGGCCGACCCCGGCATCCTCGGCGTGAACGCGGGGGCATCCTTCGCGGTCACCTTCGCGGTCGGCGTGCTCGGGCTGACCACGCCCGGCGCGTACGTGCCCTTCGCGCTGGCCGGCGCCTTCCTGCTCACGATCCTCGTGTACGCACTGGGCTCGTTCGGCGCCTCCGGTGCGACCCCCATGAAGCTGACGCTCGCCGGTGTCGCCCTCGGCGCCGCCTTCACCGGCCTCACCACCGCGATCGTGCTGCGCGACCTGGGCACCCTTCAGGTCATGCGCTTCTGGGGCGTCGGCTCGATCGGCGGACGCACCCTCGACCAGCTCGCCTGGGCCGCGCCGCTGATCATCGCGGGTCTCCTGATCGGGCTGCTCTGCGCCCGCTCCCTGAACGCACTGGCGCTCGGCGACGACCTGGCCCAGGCGCTCGGCGCCCGGGTGCGCGTCACCCGTGTGCTCGTGATCATCGCGGTCACCCTGCTGGCCGGCACGAGCGTCGCCGCCGCCGGCCCCATCGCCTTCGTCGGGCTGATGATCCCCCACGTCGTCCGCTGGTTCACGGGTCCCGATCAGCGCTGGGTGCTGACGTACTCGATGATCATCGGTCCGTCCTTCCTGCTGTTCGCCGACATCCTGGGCCGCATCGTGCTCCCCAGCGGCGAGCTGCGCGTCGGGATCGTCACCGCTCTCCTGGGCGCGCCCATCCTGATCGCGCTCGTGCGCCGCAAGCGGGTGAGTGGACTGTGAGCATCGACCAGCGCCCCACCGCCCCCGCCGGGGCCGTCACGCACGACGACGACGAATTCACTCCGGTCGATCACGGACGCCGCCAGATCCGGATCGAGACCGCGCGCATCGCGACGCTCATCCCGGTGCGCTCGATCGTGGTCTGCCTGGCGCTGACCGTCGTGATCATCGCGGCCGGTCTCGCCTCGATGACGATCGGCGCCTATGAGGTGGACTTCGGCTCGGTCGTCCGCGCGATCGTCGACCCGTCCTCCGACCCCGACATCCGCCAGGTGGTCTTCGAGTGGCGACTGCCGCGCGTGCTGTTCGCGGTGCTGTGCGGCGCGGCGCTGGCACTCGCGGGCGGCATCTTCCAGTCGCTCACGCGCAATCCGCTCGGCTCGCCCGACATCATCGGGTTCGGCATCGGCGCCCAGTTCGGCGTGACGCTCATGATGGTGGTGCTGGAACTCAACACCTACATGTTCAAGGCGGTGGGTGCGCTCATCGGCGGGCTGATCACCGCACTGCTCGTGTACGTGCTGGCGAACAAGAACACCATGTCATCCTTCCGTCTGATCATCGTCGGCATCGGCGTCTCAGCGGGGCTCGGCTCGCTCACCTCCTGGATCCTGATCTCGGTGAGCGTCGAGAAGGCGATGATGGCCGCGACCTGGGGTGCGGGCTCCCTCGCCTCGCTCGGTTTCGACCAGCTGATCCCCGCGTCGATCGTCTTCGCGATCGTCACGCTGCTCTCGCTCCCGCTGGGCCGCACGCTGCCCGTGCTCGAGATGGGCGACGACGCGGCGACCGCGCTGGGCATCAGCCCCGGACGCACGCGCCTCACGGCGATGGTATTCGGCGTCGCCCTGGTCGCGCTGGTCACGGCCGCGGCCGGCCCCATCTCGTTCATCGCGCTCGCGGCACCGCAGATCTCGCAGCGCCTCACCCGCTCGAACACGCCGATGGGCACCGTACCCGTGATGCTGACCGGCGCCGCCCTCGTCGTGGTCTCCGACGCGGTCGCCCAGCTCGTCGCCGTCCCCGTCGGCGTCGTGACGGTGTCGGTCGGCGGCCTCTATCTCGCCTGGCTGCTGGCCGCCCAGTACGCGCGCCGCACCTGAAAGGAACACGCATGACCGCTTCGCTGCTGGCCCGCGACATCACGCTGGGCTACGGGGAGACCCCGATCATCTCCGACCTGTCGCTGGAGGTGCCGGACGACTCGTTCACGATCATCATCGGACCGAACGCGTGCGGCAAGTCGACCCTGCTGCGCGGGTTCGCCCGGCTGCTGCGCCCCATCACCGGCGCCGTGCTGCTGGACGGCGCCGAGCTGCGCACCCTCAAGCCGAAAGAGGCGGCCCGCAAGCTGGGGCTCCTCCCCCAGTCGTCCATCGCCCCCGACGGGATCACGGTCGCCGACTTGGTCGGTCGCGGTCGGTTCCCGCACCAGAGCGCGATGCGCACCTGGAGCAGTGCCGATGAGCGCGCGGTCTCCGCGGCGATGGCGGCGACCGGGGTCACCGACCTGTCCCGCCGACTCGTCGACGAGCTGTCCGGCGGCCAGCGCCAGCGCGTGTGGGTGGCGATGGCGCTCGCACAGCAGACCAAGCATCTGCTGCTCGACGAGCCGACGACGTTCCTCGACATCGCGCACCAGATCGACCTGATGGAGTTGTTCGCCGATCTGCACCGCAGCGGGACCACCCTGGTGGCCGTCCTGCATGACCTCAACCACGCCGCGCGCTACGCGACCCACCTCGTGGCGATGCGCGATGGGGCCGTCGTCGCGCAGGGTGACCCTCGAGAGATCATCACCGCCGAGCTCGTGCAGGCCGTGTACGACCTCCCGTGCAAGGTGATCACCGATCCCGTGTCGGGTACGCCCCTCGTGCTCCCGCTCGGCCGGCGGACACCGTGACGAACACTCCGCGACGGCTCTTCGGCATCGCCCTGAGCGCGGAGGGACGGGGCATCGCCCTGGCCGGAGCGACGGCGCTGCTCATCGTGCATGCGCTGGCCGAGGCCACGATCCCCGTCATCATCGGGGCGACGATCGACCGCGCCGTGCTCCCCGCCGACCCGGCAGCGCTCGCGCTCTGGATCGCCGTGCTGGTGGCGACATTCCTCGTGCTGACCGTGAGCTATCAGTCGGCCTCCCGCCTGATGGTCTCGATCTACGGTTACGGAGAGCAGGCGCTGCGCCACCTGACGCTGTCGCGGATGCTGCGCCCCCGACTCTCGCGCCGCACCGTGACGCCCGGCGAGGCGCTGACCTTCGTCACGTCCGACACCTATCGGGTCGCCGGTGTGGCGTGGTCCGTGGCGCAGCAGTGCTCCACGATCGCCGCGATCATCGGGGCCGGACTCGCGATGCTGGTGATCTCGCCCGTCGCGACCCTCGTCGTCTTCGGCTCGACCATCACGATGATGTTCGTGATGCAGGTCGTGTCGCGTCCGCTCGAGCGTCGGGGCTTCGCCGAGCAGCATGCGGCCACCGAGGCCGGGGCCGTCGCCGCGGACTTCATGAGCGGTTTCCGCGTGCTCGTCGGCATCGGCGCGCGCGAGGAGGCCGTGCGGCGTTACATCGCCGCGAGCGACACCTCCCGCCGCGCCGCGACCGCGGCCGGTCGATCCCTCGCCTCGTACGAAGCGGTCAGCAGCACGCTCGCCGCGGTCGCGACGACCGCTCTCGCGGGCATGTCGGCCTGGTTCGCCGCTGAGGGCCGCATCAGCATCGGCGAGCTGGTCACCGTGCTCGGACTCGCCCAGTTCATCAGCGGCTACCTCGCCTACGCGGGATCGTTCCCTTCCAACTGGATCCACAAGCTCGCCTCGGCCAAGAGACTGGCCGAGGTCATCGACGCCGAAGACCTGCTCGACGGGCCGGTCGCGCGCGCGGGTCATGCCGCCCCGGCGGATGACATCGTGCTGACCTTCCGCGTGGGCACGGCGGATGGGCCCCTCGTGGAGGTGAGAGAGGGTGAGCTGCTCGGCATCCGTCCGGCTGACAGCGATACCGCACGGGCGCTCTCCCGGTTGCTCGGCCTGCGCACGCCACCGGAGCACGGCCGGGTCCAGCTCTCGGTCGATGGTGAACGGCGTGATCTGACGGAATGGGATCCGGTCGAGTACCGCCGCCGGGTCGTCGCCCCGCCGCACGGCCAGACGATCGTGAGCGGCACGCTGCGCGAGTCCGTGCGCGGACACGGCAACGACGGATCGCCGCATCCCGCCCTCGTCGACATGGCCGCTCTGCAGGACACCGTGGTGCAGGTGGGCGGCTGGGAGTCGCAGGTGGGCGAGGCCGGTCGACGACTCTCGGGCGGGCAGCGGCAGCGCATCGGGATCGCACGGGCGCTGCACGCGGATGCCGAGGTGCTCGTGCTGGATGAGCCGACCTCGGCCGTGGACGCCGTCACCGAGGCGCACATCGCGCGTTCGCTCGCCGGGCACAGCGACACCGTCATCGTGATCACCACGTCCCCCGTCCTGCTCGGCGCCTGCGACCGGGTCGTCGAACTCCCCTCACACGGATCGGATGCTGGGCATGAGTGACTCCACGAACTCCACCACACCGCTGCTCCCGATCGCCTCGAGCGCCCGCGTGCGCGCCGTGGTCGCCGCCCTGCTGCGACAGCATCCGCGGAGGGCCGCGGGCGTCGCTCTGCTCTTCCTCGCGGCATCCGCCCTCGGCATCGTGATGCCCGCGTGCCTGGGCCGCATCGTCGACGCCGTGTCATCGGATGCCGGATTCGCGACCATCGCCGGCTGGGTGGTCGGCGCGGGTGCCGGTGCGATCGGCGCTGCCGTGGTGATGCTGTGGGCGGTGCGGGTGCTCACCGGCCTGGTGCAGGACATGCTCGCCAGCCTGCGCGAAGACGTGTTCACCTCCGCCATGCGCCTCCCGGTCAGCGCGGTCGACGACGGAGAGAGCGCCGATCTGCTCTCCCGCGTGACGGGCGACGTCGACGCCGTGGCTGAGGCCGGTGGAAACGTCGCGCCCACCCTCCTGTCCGCCGCCTTCGCGATCGCCGTCTCGGTGGTCGCGCTGACCGCGCTCGACCCCTGGCTGGCGCTCGCCGGCATCGCGTCCGCGCCGTTCTACGTGCTCGGAACCCGGGCGTTCCTGCGGAGGTCGCGCGTCGTGTTCCGCGAGGTGCGCGTGCGCGAAGCCGCGCGGAGTCAGGCCGTGCTCGACGCGGTCGAGGGCATCGACACGCTCACCGCGTTCAACGAACAGGACCACGCCCTCGCCCGTGTCTCCGAGCGTGCCGAGGCCTCGATCCGGATGCAGATCGAAGGCGTACGCGTGACGAACCGGCTGTTCCGGTGGATCAACGGCGGCGAACTGGTCGGTCTGGCCGCGATCCTCGGCACCGGCTTCCTGCTGCAGTCCGCCGGCGCGATCACCGTCGGCATGGTCACCACCGCCGCGCTGCTCTTCCACCGCCTGTTCGGTCCGGTCGGTCAGCTGATCTTCGGCCTCAACGACATCCAGCGCGCGGCGATCGGACTCGCGCGCCTCGTGGGCGTCATCGACCTGGCCCCTGCAGCCTCGGGCGTGACGACCGGCGGATCGGATGCGGCGACGGCGGCATCCGCGGGCATCGAGGTGCGCGACCTGACGTTCCACTACCCGACCACCGGTCGCGGCATCAGCGACGTGAACCTGCAGGTCTCGTCCGGCACGACCGCCGCACTGGTCGGCACGTCCGGGTCGGGCAAGAGCACCCTCGCCCGGGTGATCGCCGGACACCACCCGCCGACGTCCGGGAGCGTGCACCTCGCCGCGAACGCGGATGCGCCCTACTATCTGTCGCAGGAGCTGCATCAGTTCCGCGGCACGATCGCCGACAACCTGCGACTCGTCGCGCCGGACGCGAGTCACGACGACATGATCGCCGCACTGCAGGCGGTCGGGGCCGGCTGGGCGGTCGACGCCCTGAACCGGGAGTCCGGCGGCGCGGACCCCTCGGATGAACCCGTCGTGCCGATGGACGAAGGCCGCATCCAGCAGCTCGCCGTCGCGCGAGCGTTCCTGGCGGACCCCGCCGTCGTGATCCTCGACGAGGCGACGGCCGACGTCGGACTGCATCACCGCGACGCGGTGGAAGAGGCGATCGCCGCGCTGCGCAAGGGCCGTACGGCGCTGCTCATCGCACATCGGCTGCAGCAGGCCACCACCGCTGAGCAGATCGTCGTCTTCGCCGACGGACGCCCCACACAGCGTGGCACGCACGAGGAGCTCCTCGACATCGACGGCCTGTACCGCGACTCCTGGCTCGCCCAGACGTCGAACACCCTTCACCCCCGCACCCCCACTCACTCCCCGACCCCGAACGAAGAGACGGAGACTCCGTGAACATCCACCGCGGCATCGTCAGCAGCACGGCCACCCTCACCCCGAACCTGATCCGCATCACCCTCGCCGGCGACGGCGTCGCCGACTTCCTCAGCACCGGCATCGGCGACGAGTACGTGCGTGTGTTCTTCCCGCACGGCGAAGACCCCACCGACGTCTCGCTGCCCGTGCCCGCGGGCGACTGGTGGGAGACGCCGGAGGGTGCGCCGGAGGCTCCGATGCGCACGTACACGATCAGCGGCGTACGCCCGGATGCCGGCGAGCTCGACATCGACTTCGTCACTCATGAGGCGGGCGTCGCCGGCCCCTGGGCCGCCCGTGCCGAGCCCGGTCACGTGCTCGGACTGAACGCACCGACGGGTCTGTACTCACCCCCGGCCGACATCACCTGGCAGGTGCTGGTGGCCGACCTCACCGGTCTGCCCGCCGTCGCCCGCATCGCCGCGGAGGCACCGGAAGGCGTGCGCACCCGGGTCGTGCTCGAAGTGCCCAGCGACGCCGACAGGGTCGCCTTCGAGGTCAGCTCCGACGTCGAGGTCACCTGGGTCGTCGGCGGGAACGGCCATGGTCCGAGCGCGCTGGGTCAGCTGGTGCGCGGCATCGTCGACGAGCGCCTCGCCCTCGATGAGGGGTACGTCTGGGTGGCGGGCGAGACCGTCGCGCTGCGCGATGTGCGCAAGTACCTGCGCAAGGAGCTGGGACTGCCTGCGACGCGGTTCAAGGTCGTGGGCTACTGGACCCCGATCGCCGCCTGGGACGAGAAGTTCGCGGCACTTCCGGAGTCGGTGCAGAAGGAGCTCGACGCGATCTGGACCGAGATCGAAGACGACGAGCCGGAGGATGTGCAGGTGCGCTTCGAGGAGAGGCTCGACCAGCTCGGACTCTGAGGACTGCACGGCGCCGCGCGGGCATCTGTTGCCGCGCGCGGTGCCTTCGCCGTACGGTTGTCGCACACTCGACAACCCCCTGGAGATCACATGTCCCTCGTCCGCGTGCACAACTTCTCGGTCTCGCTCGACGGCTTCGGTGCCGGCGAGGGGCAGACCCTCGAGGCGCCGTTCGGTCACGCCGACTCGCACCTGATGCAGTGGGCGTTCGGCACCCGCACGTTCCGCCAGATGGGGCTGCCGGGTCCGACCCCCGGTTCCACCGGCGTCGACGATGCCTTCGCACGCCAGTGGGGACCCGGCATCGGCGCGGAGATCATGGGGCGCAACAAGTTCGGCCCGCAGCGCGGTGCCTGGGAGGACGAGGAGTGGAAGGGGTGGTGGGGCGATGAGCCCGTCTTCCGCACCCCGGTCGTGGTGCTGACGCATCACCCGCGACCGACCCTGGAGATGGAGGGAGGCACCACATTCCACTTCGTCGATGCCGACCCCGTCGATGCCCTGGCACGGGCGCGCTCGCTGGCCGGCGATGGCGACATCCGCATCGGCGGCGGTGTGGACACAGTGCGGCAGTTCCTCGCGGCCGACCTGATCGACCACATGCACATCGTCCTCGTGCCGATCGTGCTCGGCCGTGGCGAGCGCCTGTGGGACGGGCTGGAGGGGCTCGAGGAGCGCTTCGAGATCGAGGCGACGCCGTCGCCGTCCGGCGTGGTGCACCTGGTGTTCACCCGACGCGCCACGCCGTGACGGCCTGACGACCGGACGGCCTGACGACCTGACGACCGCGATGAGGTCGTCCTTCGCGAAGCGGGGGGCCACCCGTGGGTGGTCGCGTCGATGCGGCGACCACCCACGGCGGCGGTCAGGCCGTCACAGCCTTGGAGCTGTGGGAGCCGACCGAATCGATCTGGATCTTGCGCGGCTTGGCACGCTCAGCGATCGGGATCACCACGCTGAGCACGCCGTTGTCATATGCGGCGCTGATGCCCTGCGCGTCCACGTCGTCACCGATCGTGAAGCGGCGGACGTAGGACCCGAACGGGCGCTCCTGTGCCAGCCATCGCGAGTTGTCACGGTTCGCCTCGGTGCGTTCCGCGCGGATCGTCAAGAGGTGACCGTCGACGTCGACATCCACCGATCCAGGGTCCACTCCCGGAAGGTCGGCGTTGAGGACGTAGCGGTCGCCTTCGCGGAACAGATCCACAGGCATCAGGCGCGGTTGCCGGCTGGTGTCGAAGACGCTCTGGGCGATTCGGTCCAGCTGGCTGAAAGGATCAAATGACATCGACATGGTGAGAGATTCTCCTTCCAATGGAGGACGGCGTCCGGAGCCGTCCGGTCGTAGCGAGTGATGAGAGCGGCCGCGCGCGGCGGCCTCACGCGGAGGCGCCCGCACACGTTCGGAAAGCGCTCGGATCCACAGGTCCACGACGGGAACGGTCCGGCGGTCTCGGAGAACGCCGTGCTCTCCCGCGGGGCGGGGTGCGGTGGCAGTGGTGGTGGACTCGGCCACGAGGACCGCCATGATCTGCGCGAACTCCGACTGGACCAACTCCGCATCCGCGGAGATGATGTCCGCGAACTCCGTCTGCATCACAGCCGTCTGCAGGACATCCGCCTGGCTCGTCATCGCCATACAGGATCACCTCCATACCTGTCGTCGCCTGCTGTCTCGGTGCCCGCATGTCCTGGCACCGAGACCCGGAAAGATCTGGATCAACTGATGCATATTTTGTACACCGAAGTTTGACGAAGTGCAAGTCCGTGCGGGAAGCTCTCTCCATGGACCCGACTTCCCGCTCCGTGCCGGTGTACACAATGAGCGTTGCGGCGGAACTGCTCGACCTGCCCCCGGCGACACTGCGGCTGTACGAGCGGAAGGGCCTGGTCCTCCCCGCGCGCACCGACGGCGGGACCCGGCGATACAGCGCGGATGACATCGATCGCATGCGCCGCATCGCTGATCACCAGACCGACGGCATCAATCTGGCCGGCATCAGGACGGTCATGGGCCTGGAGGACGAGAACGCGCAGCTCAGGGCGACGCTCGATCGCCGCAGTCCCGGTCTCGACGCGTTCGAGAAGGAAGACCCGGCGCCCGGACGCGAAGACCGGAGACGGTAGGGCCGATTCGTCAGGGCCGGATGGGCAACCGGCGTCGCGCAGCCAGCGCGACCGCCACGACGCCCAGCACCACGGCGGCGATCAGGAGAGCCACCTCGCCACCGAGCCGATGAGCGGCAGCCCCCACCACCGCTCCGCCCGCGAGCGCGCCCCACAACAGCAGAGGCCGCTGCCATTCGGAGCGCGAGCGTCCTGTCACCAGGGCTGCGAGCGCCAATCCGAGACTCACCAGCGTGCCGGTGGCGTAGGTGATCGCGACCCGCGCGCGCCCCTCCGCGAGGTACAGGGTGTTCAGGGCACCCATCGCCGCCGCGAGCAGCAGGAAACGCCACGGCCCGTCGGGCAGCAGGAACGAGAGCACCGCGCTGATCGCGACGGCGGCGGCGGATGCGGCCACCGCCCACGCCCGCCGTTGCCCCTGCCGCCCGATGAGCGCCCCTGCGGTGACTCCGACGACGAACGCCGCGACGAGCGACAGCGGCAGGATCACCGCCGTCGCTCCCTGCTCGATGACCTCGACACCGGACTGGGTGGAGTTGCCGCTCATGAAGGAGACGAACAGACCTCCGGTCTCGATGAAGCCGATGGCGTCGACATATCCGGCGACACCGCCGAGCAGCAACGACAGCAGCAGGCCGCGACGTGTGACGTCTCTCATGCCCGGATCCTCATGCTGCGAGTCTAGGAGGCTGCACAGCGTCCGCCGATGCTGCTCCTAGGCTGTGTGCATGCCGTCCCAGACCCACGACCTCGGATTCACCGACACGGAGGTGAGGAAGAGGTTCCTCAGCTGGTCAGACGGAGAAGCCGACCGCGAGTGGGGCTGCCTCCGCGTCATCGCAGAACACGCCCCGGAGATCGCACCGCGACCGCTGCGGCAGGAGAGCGCAGACGGTCATCCTGTCGTGGTCATGGAGCGGCTCCCGGGCAAGCCCCTCGGCGACAGGCCGCTCACCGCTGCGCAGACGGCATCCCTCGGCCGCGCGCTGCGACGCCTCTACGGCATCCCCCTCGCGCACGTCACCGCAGCCGGGATCGGCGAGCGCCGTCTCGGCCCGTCGACGCTTCCTGGCGCTCTGAGCGGCTGGCTGGACGAAACGCACGACCTGTCCCTCTGCGAGGACCCCGCGCACGTGCGGGACGGGATCGACACGGCGAGGGAGTGGTTGTCTCGGCCCGATGTGCTCCCGGCGACGCGACTCACCGCACTCGGGATCGCAGACCTCAACCCCGCGAACATCCTCTGGGACGGCCGGACCTGCCGACTCGTCGACTTCGAGGACGGGGGCCTCACGGATCCGGCGTACGATCTGGCTGATCACGTCGAGCATCTCGCCGGACGCCTCACCGGCGTGTTCGACTCCGTGACGCTCTCCGCCGCCGCCGGGCTGTCCGAGGAGGAGCGGAAACGGATGGCTGCCTATCGCCCGCTCTGGGCGGCGTTCTGGCTCGTGATGCTCCTGCCGGGGAATGGAGCGTTTCGGCGCAACCCTCCCGGCACCACGGAAGCCCAGGCCACGCATCTGCTGACCCTCATCCGCTGACGGCCGCTGCCCCGCCGAAGCGAACGACGGTCGATGCGAGCGACGACCACCTGGACAGGGTCGCGCTCATCCGTGTTCGGGGTCGTCCTCCGCCGCAGCGATGAGCCCTGACCCTCACGGCACGCTACTTCGAGATCAGCGGCGGCAGGTGCGGGATCTCGATCGGGCGCGTCGCGCGGCTCGTCTCGTAGAAGCGGCGCACCTCGTCGAGTGCTTCGATGGCTGACATGTATCGGATTGCGACCGGGATTTCGCGGATCCACATGACTTCGACCTCGCTGACGTCGACGTGATAGACGCAGCCCACTGTTCTACGCGGATCGTTTTCCGCGTACCGATGATCCAGAATCAGCCACTCGCGTTCGGCGACTTTCCGGAGTTCAAAGCGGGCATCGGGAACGTCTGACATCTCACCCTCCAACGTTCGACAGAGACCGTTCCCTTCAACGGTCTAGAACAACCGTCACCCCGAAGGAGCGGAGCGACAAGACCGTTGACGAATTCCGGATTCTGATGCAGACGGTCGGCTATTCGTCCGACGGATCAACTTCGTCCGCGGCGTCGAGTACTTCGTCGATGAGCAGGATTCCGCCGGTGGAGTTCGCCGATAGCATCAGGTCCTCGATCCACTTCACGTTGATCATCGGCGCCTCGGCATCGTCGAAGGTAAACCGAAGCGGGATCGACGGGTGCAACCAAATCGTCGATCGTCCGGGGGCATCGCCATCCGGGTGCTTCCAGGAGAGCGTGAAGCTCTCATTGCGGCGCAGCTTGGTCGCGATGACGATCTTCAGGTGTGCGAGCGCACGATCCTCAATGTGGATGGGCTCCGTCGCGACGCCGTAGTTCAGTGTGCCCACACCAGCCACCATACTGAATTGAGGCCGTTCGGAGATGCGTGGGACGGTCGCGGCGGAGCAGAGGTGCCGCGCGAGCGTGCCGGGAAGTGCGATCGGGCACATGGTGAGCATCACCGTGAGGCAGCTGAAGTCTGATCGCACGTTCCCTCAACCCATACTCCTGGGCTTGGTTCGCGTCAATCGCCTTCATCGCCCCGCTTTCGGTCGCGAGGATGGGTCACGTGAACGCGCGTCGATCTCGCTCCTGCTCTGCTCTGATTGCCTCCGGCGTGGTTGCCCTGCTGCTCAGCGGGTGTGGTCTGACGATCCCCACCGACCCGAACGGCACGCTCGAAACGGTTCGCGATGGTGAGCTTCGCGTCGGCGTGTCCCCAGATCCTCCCCTGGTGGTCGACAGCGCTGGCGTGCCCTCCGGAAGCGTCGTCGCACTCGTCGATCGCTTTGCGGCAGCACTCGACGCCACACCGGTGTGGACCGTCGCGACGGAAGAGACGCTCGTGGGAATGCTGGAAGAAGGCGACCTTGACCTGATAGCGGGGGGCATCACGGCTGACACTCCGTGGCTGGAACGTGCTGGCGTCAGTCGCGGGTTCACGGATATCTCCGGCGCCGATGGCCGTGAGCTCGTGATGCTGGTGCCGCTGGGTGAGAACGACTTCTTGTCGACGCTCGAGCGTTTCCTCGACGCCGAGGTCGGGTCGTGAGCAGGAATCATGAGTTCGGACGCACGGATCTGCCCCCTGAGCAGGCGCAGGCGCTGCGTAAGGCCGTCCGCTGGGAGTGGATCACCATCGCCTACACGAGCGTGACGATCGCCGTCATCGCTGTGGTCGTCGGGAACTCGCAGGCGATGCGGACGGCATGGATCGAAGACATGTTGTCGCTGATTCCCCAGTTCGCGTTCCTGATCGCCCTGATATTCGTCCGCCGCAGACCCAACCGCACCCACCCCTACGGCATGCATCGGGCGATGGGTATCGGGCACCTCGTCGCCGGCGTCGCCCTCTTCGTCGTGGGTGCAAACCTTGCTGTGGAGTCGACCTTGGGACTGATCGCCGGTGAACATCCCACGATCGGCACGGTGCAGATCTGGGGCCAGACGATCTGGCTGGGCTGGTTGATGATCGCGGTGATGGCTGTCATCGTCGTCGGCCCGATCTTCTTCTACGGCCCCGCGAAAGCGAAGCTCGCACCCGTCCTGCACAACAAGCTTCTCTACGCCGACGCGGATATGGCAAAAGCGGACTGGCAAACGACCGTCGCGTCCATCGTCGGCGTCCTCGGCGTGGGTGTCGGGGTGTGGTGGCTCGACGGAGCGGCAGCCGTGTTCATCTCACTCGGGATCATCTGGGACGGTGTCCGCAACACCAAGGCCGCAGTCGTCGATCTCATGGATCAACGCGCCCGAACATACGACAGCAAGAATCCCCATCCCCTCGCGAGCGACATCGTCGCACACCTGCGCTCACAGCCCTGGGTACGCGACGCTGCTGTCCGTCTCCGTGACCAGGGACAGGTGTTCCACGTGGAAGCCTTCGTCATTCCCAGACGCGGCAGAGTCACCACCCGTCAGGTCACCACCGTCGCAGAAGGAATTGCGGCCCTGGACTGGAAGGTGCAGGACGTGGTCATCGTGCCCGCCGAGCAACTGCCAGATGAAGCGGACCCAGGCCACCGAGGCCAGTGAGGAAGGCCAGCGTGTGTGCGACGTCACCGTCCCGGGCGTGTACCGCTCCTCGCCGCGTGGAGGACAGGCCTCCCGCTTCCAAGACGCGAGTCAGCTCCGCCTCGAAGGGCGGCGATCAACCGATCCCACCGCTGCGGTGAGTATCGTCACAACGATCATCGCCGTCGATACGACGAGCAGAGCAACAGCCAACGGCATCCAGTCCATATCTCAAGAGACTCGATTTCACCGGATCTATTACGCGGCCCGTGAGGTGACGTTGAATCAGGCGCTGCAGACGTCGTGCGCCGACTGGTTTCGAGTCGATTTGGCCGCGCTGGCGGGGGCGATTGGTGCGACGTATAATTCTGGTGAATTCTGGCGGGCTGAAGGGCGCCCGTTGACCAAGTGGTACGGGATTCTGTGTCACTCGGATGTGGTGCGCTCCTCAGTAGCCAAGGCTGACTGATTGGAGTGTTGAGATGTCCCCGATGTCCGATCCTCAGTTCGAGCTGAAGAAGATCACCGACACCGAGTGGGTGATCCTCGATCATCGTTACGGGCCGACAGACGCGCGCCGGACTGTCGCCTGCGTATACCAGCTGGACGAGTGCGAAGTGGAAGTCGTCTGGTTGAGGGATCTTCCCTTGACGACCTACTACACGTCTCCGATGGACGTACTCGAAGACGTCAGCCGGTTGCACCTTCCGCGCCGCGCACAACGTCCTCGCCCGATCCGCCACCTCCCCCCGTTGGCGTCGACGGCCTGAACGACCAGGGCGGGTACACCCCACTAATGGGGGGTGCGTGCTCGCTTCCAAGGCTGGTGACGCTCCGGCTGTTAGCTTTCGTCCAGGGGATGGACTTACCTGTGTCCACGGGGAAGGCAGGTATCTCAGCGATGCACCGGAGGCGACCGCAGCCGACGCTCGAGCGTGTCCACCCGACAACAGATGTAGGGGCATGCACATGGATTTGCGCGACCAGGATTCAACGAGTACCGACGGCACCACCCGGCGCACCATCATCCGGACGGCAGCATGGTCGGTGCCCGTCGTCGCCGCGACCATCGCGACCCCGCTCGCGGCAGCGTCCGCCCCAGCCGCCGACTACGCCATCGAGTCCAACTTCGGAAGCGGCTGGTACCCGACGACTCCCGACAACGCTTCCACCGGCGCTCTGCAGTTCGACTCAGACGGGGCGGACAAGTACCTCCGCGTCACTGGTACCACGGCTGGCGACGTCATCGCCGGAGTCCATGTCAACGTGTTGATCTCGAGCGGCTGGCCGGCGCCCGCGTTCACTCCGCTTCCTGGCAGCAACGCTGACTGGTCGACGTTGGCCGACACCGGCACCACCGAGGTTGTTAACGGCGTCACGTACCGCGTGTACCTCTCGAGCTACTCGCCCCCCCGTCATCGCGACAGGTACCGTCACCAACATCCCGATCGACTTCTACTTCCGATCCAGCAGCCCGTTCTACCCTGGCCAGACTGTCCAGACAAGGCGGTTCATGACCGTCGACTCGACGGCGGTCAGCCTCATTCGCAACCCGTCCGCAATCGTGAACACGAATGTCGCGCTCGCTGACGCACCCCACCCCTAGATCGTCGGCTCTGTCCCCATAGTGTCGACGTACGACCCCACCTGGCCCACCAGGTGGGGTCGTTTGCTTCGCACGGTGATCATCCGAGAGATTAAGGACGAGCTGAGTTTCTGCTTTTGGACGCGACGGCGGGAGTCGAACCCTACGCACGCGGCCGGAACTACGGCGAGCGCAAGCTCCACCCCCGGGATTACGGCAGTTCTGGTTTATTGGGATCACCGAACCATGCACCCAGTTACGGGTTTTGTTGTCACCATGTTGTCACCATACGGCGACCGGTTGAGTGTCAGCGACCGCGCGAGTACGCTGGCGAGCGAATGGGGTGCTCCCCGCGTCAGCCTTGAGATAACAGGCCGTCTGAACACGCGGGCTCTGGCACCCCATTCGTCGGCAACGGCACGGCGAGCACCATCAGGTGAGATGTTGGACTCGGGGCGATCCTGGGGGCAGGCAGTGCCGAGCCGCGAGGGTCCTGACGGCAAGAGCGACGGCGGCTATGCGTGCCATGACGTCCAAGACTTGCGCCGGAGGCGCTTCGGTCATGAGCCTCACGAGGACCTCGGCGGCTGCTTCGGTGGCGATGAATACCGCGTAGCTCGGGTTTCCTGTTTCGGTCGTGATCTGCTGGATTGCTTCTGTGACGTCTCCGCCCGTGAGCATCTGATCGGCAAGAGCGAAGGTGTGGCGTTCTACGGCCACCTCATCGGCGGTGAAGGGTTCAGCGCCGGGGAACTCGATGAGGCGCATTAGTCGCTCACCCCCTCGTTGACTCCAGTCATGGCCATTGCGCGCCTCACCTCTTTGTTCATCGCCCGCACGAGCTCGCCCTCGTCGGCTCTGACGATGTCACCTGTGAATGTGTACTGGTTGCCACCCGTCGTTCGCTGGGGCGCCGCGGCAGCGTACGACGGGGGTGCGGGTTGCCACGCCCCGAGTCTCCGCCCCGTCTCTACCCAGATGTCGCGGGACCGGTCGCCGTAGGCGGGGTTCATCGTGATGAACGCTTCGTCCCACCCTGCTTCAGCGTACTTGAGTAGTCCCCCGTTGGTGGCCGAAGCGATGTGCGGCGGAGTCCCGTTGCTACCAAAGCCAACAACCCCGCCTGCGGCGAACGCGGCGACCTGCTTGCCATTGCTGTACAGGTTGCCGGCGGCGTTCTGCGGAGGCGTGTAGCCGATGCCGGCAATACCGGCGAGCTCAGCGTCACTCGCTCCGCGGTTGATCGCGACGTTGAGCCGGATCTTGCGCCCGTCGTAGGCGCTGATGAGTTGCTGAATCGCGGTGCTGGCTTCCCCGACGCCGAGCAGCTGCACTGTGGTGGGGATGTTGCCGGGGATGAGTCCGAGCCTGTCGGCGTAGGCGTCGGCTTCGGCGCCGGTGATGCCGAACTGGGCGAGCATATCGATGAGTTGCTGGCGGCCGGCGGCCATGGCCTCGTTCGCCGCCTGCTGGCTGCCGGTCTGGCTGAGCGTGGACGCGGTGACCTCGAGTGTTTTGCGGGCGATCGCGTCGAGTGCGGCTTCGTTGGACCGGCCTGCTTCGGTGGTGATGTCGAGGCTGGCGCCGTTCTCAGCGACCGAGGCTGCCAGGTCGTCGTATGCGGCCTCGAGCTCCCGGACTGCGGCGCGGGCGTCGAGCTCGGTGGACCCGAAGCCGCGGATGGCGTCGGAGAGCTCATCGATGCCCTGCATGGCGCCGGCTGCCCCGCCCTCGAGCTCGCGGAGTGCGCTCTCGTGCTGCTCGGCCGCGGCTGCGGCGGTCTTGTCTGCGGCGCTCTTCTGCTCGGCGACCTTCCGGGCCTCGTCGAGAGCTCCGATCTCGCCTTCCAGGCTTTCGGTGAGGAGCTCGGCGGCGCGAGAGGCGCGGATATCGGCGTCGGTCTGGTCGACCATGGCCTTGGATCCGCGATCGAGGCCTTTCTGCACGGCGGTGTAGACCTTGGTGAGTGCCTCCGCGTTGCCGAGCACGGCGTCTGTGACGGTGTCGACGCCGAGGCCGAGTTCCTCGGCGGCGTCGGCGGCGGATCCGCGGGAGATCCAGAGGAATGACTTCTCCGCGGTGAGGTTCTCCGCTGCCAGGTCACGGGTGGCCTGCGTCACTCGCTGCGTACCGCGCTCCAGGGTGTCGGCGTAGGCGCGGGCCTGGGCCTGCGCTTCGGCGTGTGCGGCCGCGACAGCGCCGATGACGCCGATGACGATGCCGAGCCCGACTGTCACGGCGCCGGCGGCGATGCTCACGCCCGACATCGACAGTTTGAGGTCAGACACGGCCTCCTTGAACGCCGCGACCCGGGGGACGCCGGTGAGGAAGGCGCCGGCCATGAGGGAGACGCCGGCCGCCGCGAGGGCGAAGATCACGCCGGCGCCCTGAACCTCTTCGGGGAGCTCGCCGAAGATGTCGAGCACACCGGTGGCGGACTGGACGAGGGCGCGGAGTGCGTCGTTGGCACCAGAACCGCTGGTGATGAGTGCGGTGTCGAAGGCCCCACCGAGTGCCTCGACGTCGCCGGCGAGGTTGTCCAGGCGCAGCCGCGCGGTTTCCGCGGCGTAGCCCTGGTCGTTGACGGCTTCGGTCCACTCACGGATCCCCTGCTCGCCTTCCGAGTAGAGGACACTGGCGGCGCGGACGGCGTCGGACCCGAAGATGGTCGCCATGGCCGCGTTGCGCTGCTCTGGGGTGAGCTTCTGCAGCGAGGTCTGGAGGTTGCCAGCGAACTGGGCGAGACCGACGAAGTTGCCGCCGGCGTCGTAGGCGGAGATCCCGAGCTCGTCCATCTTGCGTTGCGCTTCGGCGGACTGCGGGGTGAGGCGCTGCAGCATGCTCTTGAAGCTCGTGCCGGCGTCGGAGCCGATGAGGCCCTGAGAGGCGAAGGCGGCGAGCCCTGCGGTCGTTTCCTCGATCGAGAGCCCGGTCTGCTTGGCGACCATGCCGCCCTGCGCGAGAGCCTGGGAGAGGTCGGACACGTCACCCATGGCTTTGCCGGCGCCAGCGGCGAGCAGATCCGCGACGTGGGCCATGTCCTGGCCCTGCAGGTTGAAGGTCTTGAGTGCGACGGCGGCGATGCCGGCCGCCTGGGCGACGTCGAGGCCGCCGGCTGCTGCCAGGTCGAGGGAGGCGTCGAGGCCACCGCCGAGAATGTCGGCGGTGGAGACGCCGGCGCGGGCGAGCTCTTCGATCGCGCCGGCCGCTTCAGTGGCGCTGAACACGGTGCGGGCGCCGGCGTCGAGCGCGGCCTCCTTGAGGAGGTCCATGTTGCCGGCGGTCTCGTGCGTGGCCGCCTGCACATAGGACATCTGCTGGTCGAACTCAGCCCACTTGCTGATTGCCAGTCCGACGCCGAGAGCCGCGACGGCGCCGAAGCCGAGAGCTGCTCGGCCGAGCTGCTCGAAGCCCTGCTTCTGGGCTGCGAGTTTCTCCGCCTTGGTCGCGGTCTCTTCGGTCGCTTTGCCGACCTCTCTCATGCCCTGCATATAGCCCTGGGCCTGGAGTAGCAGGCTTACTTTTACGCTTCTGTCAGTCAACTCTCTTCACATCGATCCCGTGGGTTTTGGGGCGGTCAGGGGCGTCAGTCGTGGTGCTGAGAATCGGCGCCGTGCCTCCGAGCACGCCGATTCCAGAGGGTCTTGCCGTGGCGTTCTGAGCAGCACCGCTGCTCGTCACGCCGCGGGCGGAATACTGCATCGCACTCGGCGAGCGCGCACGTTCGTGGGGCAAGTGGTGCGGCGATCGCTTTGCCGCGGGCGACGTTGGCGCAGTGTTCGGAGCAGTACTTGCGGTTGCCCCTGCTGGTGGTGATGTCCGTCGAGCAGCTAGCACACGCGCGCTTGGGTGGCTGTGCGCAGTCGTTGCAGAGATGCCGCTGCGGTCCGCCGTTGTAGGGGGTCAGGTGACCGCATCGTGCAAGGCGCGGAGCGTCTGGGCGGCTGCCTCCGCGGCTCATCGCGGGCCCCTCCGCCAAAACCTTTGATTCCGGCGCGCGGGACAGCCACCTCCCCGACGGTACGACGCCGCCGGGCTGAGAGGGGCAACCCCCCAGGGGGTAGGAAGGGGCGACGCGGCCGTCACCGACGTCGCCCCGATGATGGACCGCGAGGGCGAGTGCGAGCGAACGGAGGACACCCGTGCGCCTCTCCCGGTCCGGACGCTCACCGGTCTGCTCGCAGTGCGTGCAGTCGGGCGAGGCGGAGCAGGCGCCGACGCAGACCCGCGGGCTTGGCCTCAGCCTCAGCGAGCAGCGCGTCAGCGGTGGTGTACGCCGTGCCTGTGCCGGCCGCCACGCTGAGGGTGGCATGGATCTCGGCGGCCAGGTGCTCGTCGTCGAGGGGTGCGGTCAAGCTGGTATCGGCTTCACGGGTGAGGAAGGTGGTGACGGCTGTGCCGTGCTGTGTGGGTGTCACTTGGTGCCCTTCTGTGCGTTGAATCGGTCGGCGCCGGCCTGGAGACCTGCGGGCTTGTCGTCGCCGCTGTGGCTGTGCTGCTCGGCATACAGGGCGCGTCCTGCTGCGAGGCTGCCGCCGTCCTCTCGCTCGCGCTCTCGGCGCTGCTTTCGACCGTCCGGGGTGTCATGCTCGGCAAACCGCTTGCGGCCGTTGTCCAGGCTGCCGGCGCTCACAGGATGCTCACCTTCACGCCCTTGGTCGGCGTGAGGTCGCGGTCGTCGTAGTACTTCTCCTTGGCTTTGATCCGGTTCTTGACGGCCGCGCTGGTGAGCATCGTCTCGGCGGTTTCGTGCACGCTGAGTAGTGTCGCTTCGTCGGGAATCCACGCCTTGTCGTCAGCGGAGATCCAGCGGAGGTACGCTGCCGCATCGTCGGGGAATACGTCGGCACCGTCGCGGTCGAACTGGGGGCGGGGTGGGGTCGTGAGCCAATCGTTGAACCCGGCCGATCCTTGCTCGTCGCGTGCGGTTCTCCAGAACCGGCGGCGGGCGGTGTAGCTGCTCTCATGGTCGAATGCCGCTCGCAGCTGTCCTGATCGATTGAGGACATCGATGCGGTATGGTCGGGCGCCGGCGTCGCCGAGGACGACGAAGATGTGGCGCTGGACGCGGCGGAGCTCGCGGTATCGCTCAATCTGGTCCTCGATCACCTGCCAGGCGTCCTGTGACGCCCCACCGCCACGGAGTGCATGGCTGGCGTTGCTGATGCCCTGCAGAGCCGGTTCCTGCTCCCGCACGGTACGCATGAGGTCGCGCAGCTGCTCGTCGAGGAACTTGAACGCTGGCCGGGTCGCATCGCCTCCATAGTTGATCTCCATGGCCGTCTGGAAACGGACGTGCTCGCGGAGCTCAGTACTGATCATCTGCTCCGCGGTGTACAGGCGGGCAGTGTCGACCACGGCGAGCGCGGAGGCGAGGATTTCGTCGTAGTCGTCGGAGAGCTGGACTGCGTGTTGGAAGTCGGCGTAGGCGCGGCGGTATGGGTCTGCGGTGGTGGTGTTTTCGGCGGAGAGGCGGTTGGTTCGCTTGTTGACGCCGGCGGGGTCGGTGTAGTCGCGGATGCGGCCGAGGGCTTCGGCGTTGAGGTCGGTGGCGGCCACGGCGGTGGTGGTCATGTCAGATGTGCTCCGTTCGTGTGGCCTGGTGCAGTGCGAGGTCTTCGCGGTCTATGGTCCAGCGGCGTCCGGTGCGTGTTGCGGGGAGGCGGCCGGCGTGGATTGCTTTGGTGACTGCTCGGGGTGTGATGCCGAGGTGGTTGGCGACTTCGGTTGTGCTGAGTGACTGTGGCATAGACGTGCCCGGTTCCGTCGAGTTGGTTCCGCTGTTGGGAACCGCTCTGCTCGCCCACCGTTCTCCCGATTGGCGTAGCGCCTCTAGGACGGCCGCGAGCTCGGTTCCGCTAATGCTGTCTCGGGTGCGATCGCGGAAGGCTTCGACGCCGGCTTGGCGCCAGAGGATGCGGGCGATCTCCGGTGGCACCAGGACGTCACCGGAGGGCGTGATGTAGAGCTCGGGGTGGCGGTGCATCACGTCCCGTCGAGGTCCTGCGGCGAGCGCGTTGGTTCAAGGGTGGCGAGCGGTGTGGCTGGTGTTGTGGGGGTCTCGTGGTTGGTGAGGGGTGGGAGGCGTCGGGCGTCGGTGACGCCTTGGGCGCCGCAGATGACGCAGATGCGGTCGAGGGTGAGCACGCAGTGGCGGCCGCGTCGGCAGTCGAAGGTCGGGGGGAGCTCGCTGGTGGGCATCAGGTTCCTCGCGTGGTGACCAGGTCGTGCTGGTAGCGCCGTTCGCGATCGATGCTCTCGACGCGTTCGAGCCATTCGCCGGCGTCGACCAGGTCGGCGCCGGTCATGTTGGGTTGGCGCCAGCTGCGGATGGTGGCGATGACGTAGGCGGTGGGGTCGTGGACGTGGGAGGCGGCGCGGCTGAGGATCTCGTTGGCGAGGGTCTGGAGTGCGGTGTCGTCGAAGTTGTCGGGGAGGTGGTCGCTGACAGCTCGGATGACGGCGGTGGTGTCGAGAGGAGCTCCGTAGGTGGGGCTGGTTCTGGGTGGTGCGCGGGGTGGCTCGGGTCCAGTCCCTTCGAAGTTATCCACAGGCTCTTGGCGAGAGTTTTCAGGGACTGGACCATTTAAGTCCTGGGCTCGGGCAGGTACGGCTTTAGCCGTGCCTGTCCGAGCCTGCACAGTGACCGTTACGTCACGTGTTATGTCACGCGTTATGTCACGCGTCTCTCCCATCGATTTGAGGGCCTCTTTTTTTTCTCCTGCCACTCCGCCCTGGGCGACGGGGATATCGAGCGCCTGAGCCTGCTGGGCGGCGCTCTCTGCGGCCTTCCGTGATCGTTCCTCTCTCCACTTCCGCTGACGGATTCGGTTCATTTCCCGATAGCCCTCGATCTCGGAAGCGGTGTTCTGTCCGAGCGTCGTCGACCAGCCGATGAGCTGGTAGCCGTCGAGGGTGGGCGACCAGAAGCCGGCCTCTTGGAGCTCGGCCAGGGTCTCGGACCCGATCACGCCGGGGTAGAGGAAGCGAAGTTCACGGTTGCTGATCGCGCCGTCACTGCCTTGCTCGGCGCAGTGCATGAGCGCGTTGTGCAGCACGCGGTACGCCTGGTCAGATAGACCGTCGTGGGCAGGGGCGGTCAGCCACTCCCCCTTGAGTCTCGCGTCAGTCATACGGCCTCCATGGATGTGCGGTTCTCGCGCCAGCGTGCTGCCCGCTCTCGGTGATCGGCCCGGCACTCGTCGCATCGGCAGCCCTGCCCGTACTTGCGGCGGGTACCGTGAGCGATCGCGGCATCGCGTTGACGCCTTTGGTCCTCGATTTGCGGGAGCCGCGGCGCTCCGGCGAGCGCGGTGATTGCGGGTGCGGCGATGAGGGGCAGTCCGTCGAGGGCGGTGATCTTGGGCGCTTGGTCGACCTGCACGTAGATCTGCGTGCTGCTGATGAGCTCGTGCCCCATGAGCGTTTGGATGACGCGGATGTCGGCGCCTCCGCGTGCGAGGGATGTGCCGAACCAGTGCCTGATGCTGTGTGCGGTGATCTTGGGGTCGTCGATCCCTGCGGCCTTGATGCGGATGCCGACTCTGGTGGAGACGGTCTTGGCGAGGATCGGGCCTGTGCCGTTAGGGCTGGGGAACCAGTAGCCGCGGGGAGGCATCTGCTCGGCGAGTGCGCGGACAATCGGGTGGAGGGGTTGCACTCGTTCGTAGCCTCCCTTGGTGATGTAGCGGACGGTGTTGTCGACCAGGTCGAACATCTCGCCGCGGACTCGTGCGGCTTCGTGGCAGCGCATGCCGACGTACGCGAGGAGTATGAGCAGCGCTTGGGTGCGCCGGCGAGCGCCGACGAAGAGTGCTGCGATCTGCTGGTCGGTCATGGGGCGCGGTTGGCCCTTGCGCACTTTGACCCTGGGGAGCTTGGCCGCGGGATCTGTGGCGATCAGGTCGTCGTCGTGGAGGAGTCCGAAGAACCGGCGGTAGGCGATGCGTTCGGTGGCCATGCTGCTGGCGGCGATGCCCCGGGTCTGTCGGGCGAGGAGATCGTTGCGGGTGACGTCACATGGTGGCTTCTGTGTCTCGATCGCGAGACGCCGGATGATCGACAGGTAGCCGTCGACGGTGCGCTGTGCGAGGTTCGATGCGTTGAGGGTGCTGGTGAAGAGTCGCACTGGTTCCTCCCATCCGTGGGGCCACGGTTCGATCGGGCGGACGACGTTCTCGGGGCGTCCTGCGTAGGTCATGAGCTCGCCACCCTCACGCCTTGCGCGTACACGTGTCGGCCGGCGATTGGTCGCCCTGAATGCGCGGGGATGTCGCGGCTCCGCAGGGCCGCGATCCCTTCTTGCTTCTTGGACTCACTGACCCGCGTGTAGATCTGCGTCGTCGACAAGCTCTCGTGCATCATGAGCTCTTTGACTACGCGGATATCGACGCCGGCGTCGACGAGGTTGCTGCCGAATGAGTGTCGAAGGGAGTGCGGGGTGAGCTTGCGGTCGGTGATCCCTGAGCGGCGGATCGCGTCGTGGATGAGGTCGCTCACGGCGCCGGGCTTGATCGGTTGCGATGGATCTTTCGGGGAGGGGAACCACCAGTCGTCTGTCGGCATGGAGGCGGCGATCTCGCGGATGGCTGGGTGCAGTGGGAGACGGCCGTGTTTGCGGCCCTTCCCGATCGTGGTGATGGTGTTGGTAACCAGGTCGATGTCGGAGCCGTGGACGCGGGCGATCGAGGAGACGCGGAATCCCTGGTAGTAGCCGAGGCAGATCATGTGCCGCGTGCGGCGATAGGCGCCGGATGACAGCAACGTGTCGAACTGCTCGGGCGAGAAGGGTCGCGGCTCACCGCGCGGGACGCGGATGCTCGGCAACCTGGTCGACGGGTTATCGAGGCGGATGCCCTCCTCCTGCAGGAACCGGTAGAACGCGATGAAGGCGTACCTTTCGGCGCTGCGGGTGGCGAGCATGACATCGTCCCGGCCGAGGTGGCGCCGGAGGGTGAACACGTCGCACTCCACGAGAGGGTTGTCGTACTTGACGAGGCCCATGAGGAGGCTGCGGCGCTTGCGGATTGTGGCGGGAGACTGCCCGGCCGACCGCTGGTAGTCGGCGAACGCGTCGAGGGCATCGGTGTCGCTCATCATCGCTTCAGACCTCCCGCTCGAGGAGAGCATCGTTGACATCGCTGCGGCGACGAAGCACTCGGGGTCGGTCGATGTGTCCAGCGGTGGCCGTGAGTGCGGCGGCGATGGCACGGGCCCTATCTGGTTCGAGTCGCGCCCGGGTGTGAGCGTTCGCAAGCATCACCGCGGCGCCGTCCTCACTCAGCTCGACGTCGAAGTGCGCGACGATCAGCGCGGCAGACGGATACTGGCGCGGCCGGCTCTTCGTGGCTTCGGCGAGCGCTGACTCGGCGGCTCGGAGTTCGTCGAGCAGCTGCGCGTCGAAGGGCTTGGACAGTGTGGCGTTGCTGATTGCGTCGGCGACGCTCAGGGCGGCGGCGATGAGACGTGCTCGGGCGTCGGCGATCGGGCTGATAGAGCTCATCGTGCGTCCCCTGCCTGGTCGAAGCGGGTGAGATCGCGGGCGTTGATGTCGGCGAGTTCTTCCGCGGCCGCGGCGAGCGCTGCGGCGAAGCGCATCGCGGCGCTGGCCGACTTGGTCGCGAGGCGCTCGGCGGCGGCCGGATCCCAAGTCAGCGAGGGGCCATCGGTGTAGTGCGAGCCCACCTCAGAGCCGTTGTCATAGAGGTCTGGCCACAAGACGATCTCGTGATACTCCTCGACAGTCACGGTGACTTCCTCCCCGTGATTCCGGCCGTAGAAGGTGATCTCAGCTGCCCCGCAACCGGCCGCGATGTCGTATGCGGATTCGGTTGCCCATGCGGGCGGCTTGGGGAAGTCCGGAATCCACTCAGGGGAGACCTCAGGCGCGCAGCCTCGACGCACCAAAAGGTTCAGGGCGACGAAGCGGTCGAATGGGTGCTCGCTGATCGTGAGGCCGTCCCGTTCCTCCGCTGCGGCGAGCGCTGCGGAGGCTTCGGGTGTGCTGATCTGCCGCTCAATCCATTCCCGCGTGGTGTGAGCCCAAGTGGCGTAGTCGTCCTCGGTGACAAGCTGGGCGGCGGCTGGTATCTTCATGGTTGATCTGATTCCTTTCGAAGGGCATTTGGTCGTTGGCCCCGGCTCATATCCGGGGCCTTTTTCGTTGACGCTCATCGGTCAGACCGCAGTGCTGGTCTGCTCGGAGTTTTCGAGCCACGCGATGATGTCGGCAGTCCGATAGAGCACGGTCCGAGGGGTTGGCTTCAGGAACTTCGGCCCCTTGCCGGTGAATCGAAGCTGGGCCAGGTGGCCGACCGTCATGCCAGGGATGAGGTCACACGTTTGTGCCGGCGTCAGGTACTTCTGCTCGGCCGCTCTCGGCGCCTCAGGATGCTCGGCTGCGAGTTGAACTGTCACGGTTCTCCTTTCGTGACACAGCTGTTCGGTAAGTGTGTCAGGCGATAGGTTACATCACGTTGCTACACTTTCCGCAAGCATGTATCACGGGGAGGGTCTTAGATGACTGGGGATAGCGGCGGCAAGGACTCTGATTCAGGGGTTGAAACGTTCACTGCGACGGTTGAGTACCTGCCGGATGACGATGCACGCCCTATCGAGATCGGCGGACCGGCACTCACCCTGCGGTCGCCTGGGACGCTCGTCGTCGACCACCACCCGCGGATAGGCCTAGAGACTCGCATCCGCGTGTCCGCGTCAGGTTCGTTCTGGCTGAGAATCCTGTCTGTCGCGATCGAGAGCTACGGGGCCGAGGAGGTCAACTCTGAGGACCTCCGGAATGTGCGAGTGATCGACTTGCTCCGGCAGCATCTGCCACCGCTTGCGGGATGGACGCCGTTCACCTCGCACGCGCTGGCTAGCGAGACCTTCTCATCAGCGATACGTGACCAGTGGCCGTCACCCGGAGCGATGGGCGAGGTCGCACGCACCTACAACGTCGCTCTCGCACTGCGCTTGCACCCGATCAAGGCGGTTACCGACGCGTTCGGTATTTCTCGATCGACTGCGCACCGTTGGATCAACCAGTGCCGAGAATCGGGGCTGATCGTCAGTGGGTAGCATTCACGAGTACTTCATCAAGGGCGAGCTCAGCCGTAGCGGAGATCCAAAGGCCAAGGATCGCCGCTACAGGATTGTCTATCGGCGCCCTGACCACACACAGACGACGGAGCGGGGCTTCACCACGAAGCGGGCCGCTCAGGACCGGCTGAATGACGTCGAGGTGTCGAAGCACCGAGGGGAGTACGTAGATCCGGCGAGCGCGCGTGTGACTGTGGGGGCTCTGGGTGTGGAGTGGTTGCGGAACAAGCGCACGAGTTTGAAGCCGTCGACGTATCGGGCCCTGTCGGATGCGTGGCGAGTGTATGTCGAGCCGCGATGGGGCGAGACGCCCGTGTCGGCGGTACAGAGCTCCGCGGTGAGTGAGTGGGTGCGCCAGTTGTCTGAGGGTACTGCTGTGAGCGCTCGTCGGGAATCGAGGCGGACTGCCGGCCTGGCGGTGAAGCCGAAGAGTGCGACGGTCGTCCTGCGGGCGCATGGCGTGCTCGCTGCGATCCTCGATGTGGCGCTGCGCGATAAGCGGGTGTCTCGGAATGCAGCTCGAGGGCTGGACAATCTGCCGCGGAAGGTGTCCAAGCCTCACGTGTACCTATCGCACGTGCAGGTCGGCGCTCTGGCGGACGCGTCCGGGGAGTATGGCACGCTCGTGCACGTCGCGGCGTACACCGGGCTCAGGTGGGGCGAGTTGACGGGCCTGCGGGTGCGGGACGTCGACGCGCTCAATCGGCGCCTCAGCGTCCAGGAGAACGCCGTCAAAGTGGGCGCCGTGATCCACGTGGGGACTCCGAAGACCCATGAGCGCCGATCGGTGCCCTACCCGGCGTTCCTATCGTTGCCGATCGCTCGAGCGTGCGAGGGCAAGACTCGTGATGCGCTGCTCTTCGGTGAGGGCCTGGTGCACGCCCCGCGGCCACGGACGAGTGAGGGCTCTCGGTCCTGGTTCGTCACAGCGCTCGAGATGGCTGGTCTCCCACGGATGACGATTCACGATCTGAGGCACACGGCTGCGTCGCTCGCAATCTCGGCCGGCGCCAACGTCAAGGCGGTGCAGCGGATGCTCGGCCACAAGTCGGCTGCGATGACGCTCGACGTGTATGCGGATCTCTTCGACGATGATCTGAACGCGGTTTCGGATGCCCTCGATCACGCACGTGCTGCAGCGAATGTTGCCAATCTGTTGTCACGGCAGGCCTCGAAGGCCAAGGGGAATCCCCGCCAGCCCTGATATTCCAGGGCCAGACGGGGCTTCCGAAGTGGACGCGACGGCGGGAGTCGAACCCGCAACGCCCACAGGTATGAACTGAGGCCCGGGACCGCCCGGATCGCCGCGATGAGAACGACGTTACCGGGCCGTGATCTTCTGCGCCAGGGAAGGCACCTGAGATAACGCCATGAGTCGACGGATGACACCGGGTGTCACGCACGGGGGCCCGGGTCCGGGGCGTCGAGGGCGCGCAGCATCCGCTGCAACGACTCCCGCAGCGCTGACCGATCCGGCTCGGGGAAGGTCGTGGTGTACTCGACGCCTTCCGGGATCCAGAGCATCGCGTACATGGCCTCGCGCCAGTCCGAGCCGCCGAACGGCCAGCGCGTGTGCGCGTCGTCCTCGGCCGTCGCGCCCTGCCCCCAGGGCCCGAACCACTCCTGCATCGGCGCCAGCGGCAGCTCCATCACGGCATCCGCCTCGATCTTCTGCGGCGTCCACGACGAGGCGATGAGCACGCGCTCCTCGATCTGCTCCGCCGTGATCTCGCGCCGGGCGAAGATCACCCTGGTGTGCTCGACGGTGTCGATCCGATCCACGCGGAATGTGCGCCAGTCGTCGCGATCCAGATCCCAACAGAGCAGGAACCACTTGCGCCCGGCCGGGGCCAGCGCGTGCGGTTCCACCCGACGGATGCTCTCGATCCCCGCACCGTCGATGTAGCGCAGGCGCAGCCTCTCGGTGTCGCGCGTGGCCAGCGCGAGCTCGCCGAGCGCCACGGGCGACACGACAGGCCCTTCTCCGATGCGCGGCGCCTGCACCGACGCGGCGAGCGCGTTGACCCGCTGACGGAGCGCGGACGGGAGCACCTGCTCGAGCTTGGCGAGTGCGGTGAGCGTGACCTCGGAGCCGCCGACGAGCTGCTGGGTCGCGGCCACCCGCAGTCCGATCGCCATCGTCACGGCCTCGTCGTCGGTGAGCAGCAGCGGCGGCACCGCGCTTCCCGCCTCCAGCCGGTATCCGCCCGCAGCACCCGGGGTGGATTCGACCCGGTAGCCGAGTTCGCGCAGACGGTCGACGTCTCGGCGCACCGTGCGCTCGGTGACGCCGAGCCGGGCCGCCAGCTCGGTCCCGGGCCAGTGCCGATGCGTCTGCAGCAGGTTGAGCAGCGAGAGGGCGCGGGTGGTGGTGTCGGACATGTCTCCAGATTGGCACCGATTGCGGACAGGATCTGTCCTGGTTGGGTTCTACCTTCGAGCCATGACGAACGAATCCATCATCGAAGCCGAGGGCCTCACCAAGGTCTTCACCGTCAAGAAGGCCTCGGTCCCCGCGGTCACGGACCTCACCTTCACAGCCACCCGCGGCGAGCTCGTCGCCTTCCTCGGGCCGAACGGGGCCGGCAAATCCACGAGCCTCCGTATGCTCACCACACTCATCCCTCCCACCACAGGAACAGCACGCGTGGTCGGCCATGACATCCGCACCGATCCCGCGGGCGTCCGCGCCCGCATCGGTTACGTCGGCCAGCTCACCAGCGGCAGCTTCTCGCAGCGCGTGCGCGACGAACTGCTGAGCCAGGGCGCCTTCTACGGGATGTCGCGGCGCGACAGCATCCGTCGGGCCGATGAGCTGATCGAGTCGCTCGATCTGTCGTCGTTCGCGACGCGCACCGTGCAGCAGCTCAGCGGCGGCCAGAAACGACGGCTCGACATCGCGCTCGGGCTCATGCATGCTCCTCCCCTGATCTTCCTGGACGAGCCGTCGACGGGACTCGATCCGCAGAGCCGTGCGAACCTCTGGGAGCACATCCTCGACCTCCGCACCCAACACGGCACCACGGTGTTCCTCACCACCCACTATCTGGAAGAGGCGGACCGCTACGCCGAGCGGGTGATGGTCATGGACAAGGGGCGGATCATCGCGGATGACGACGCCACCGCGCTCAAGGCGACGCTGGCCGGAGACGTGCTGACGTTCGGCTTCGCGGATGCCGCCACCGCGGCGAACGCACGCTCCGTCGTCGCCCGGCTCAGCCCGGCCGCCGTCACGGTCGCCCAGGAATCGCTCTCGCTCGCTGTCCCTGACGGTGACCATCTGCTTCCCGTGATCGTGCGGGAGCTGGATGCCGCAGGCATCACCGTGCAGCGCGCGACCGGCGTGCCGCCCACGCTCGACGACGTCTTCCTCGCACTCACCGGGCGCACGCTCCGCGAGGCCGGCGAGGGCGACAGCAGCGCAGCATCCGACGCCACCGACACCCGCGCCACCACGACAGGAGCCCGCTCATGACCGCCATCGACACCCTCGTGCGACCGAGCCTCGCCCGAGACACCCGCAATGTGCTCACCCGCGAGCTCAAGCCCGTGCTGCGCGATCCTTTCACGCTGATCTTCAGCCTGCTGCAGCCCCTGGTCTTCCTCGGACTGTTCGCTCCTCTGCTGGTCGGCGGATCCGGGCAGCCGGTCGGTGAGACCCTGGCCTGGTTCGTGCCGGGAGTGCTGGTGATGATCGTGCTGTTCGGCACCGGCGCGACCGGGTCGAACCTCCAGTACGAGATGATGACGGGCTCGCACGAGCGCACACTCGTCGCCCCGCTCGCCCGCTCATCGCTGCTCGTCGGACGTGCGCTGAAGGAGATCGCGCCGATCGTCGTGCAGGCGCTGGTGATCGTGCTGATCGCCTGGCCGTTCGGGTTCCAGATCAACGTTCCCGGCCTGCTGATCGGGCTCGCCCTGCTCGCGGTGTTCGGCGTCGGCCTCGGCTCGCTGTCGTACTCGCTGGCCCTCGCGACCAAGGACCGCGAATGGCTGTTCTGGGGTGTGCAGCAGTCGCTGATCTTCCCGCTGCTGATCCTGTCGGGGATGCTGCTGCCGCTCGACGACGGACCGGCGTGGATGCGCGCCGTCGCCTCGGTGAACCCGGTCAACTGGGTCGTGCAGGCGGAACGGGCGCTGTTCGCCGGCGACCTCGGCGATGTCACCGTGCTGTGGGGCTGGGTCTCGGCGCTGGCGGTCGCGATCGTCGGCCTCGTGGTGGGTGTCCGGGCGATCCGCCGGAGCAGCTGAGACCCGCCCCTCGTACCCCGCCGCGCGGATGACTCCGACGCGGCGGGGCACGGTGGACCTCACTCCGCGAAGGTGATCACGGACTTGCCGCGGCCTCCTCCTCCGGCGAGCGCGGCGAGCGCCTCAGGTACCTGTGCGAACGGAGAGGTCTTCGTGACCACCGGTCTCAGCACTCCGGCGTCGACGAGCGCGGCGATCTCGCCGAGCTGCGCACCGTCCGCGTGCATGAACAGGAACTCGTAGCTCACGCCGAGCTTCTTCGCCTGACGCCGGATCTTCCGGCTGAGGGCTGTGATCGCCAGGCGCAGGAGCGGGTTCATCCCGCGCTCCGCGGCGAAAGCAGGATCGGGTGGACCGGAGATGCCGATCGCTCTGCCGCCCGGCTTCAGCGCACGCAGCGACCTCTCGAGGTTGTCGCCGCCGAGGCTGTCGAGCACGAGGTCGTACCCCGAGAGCTCCTCCGCGAAGTCCTGGGCTCGGTAGTCGATCACGGTGTCGGCACCGAGTGACCGCACGAAATCGGCGTTCGCGGCACTCGCCGTGGTGGCGACCGTCGCGCCCAGGTGCGCGGCGAGCTGGATCGCGATCGCTCCGACTCCCCCTGCACCCGCGTGGATGAGCACCTTCTGGCCCGGTCCCACTTTGCCCCGCTCCACCAGCGCCTGCCACGCGGTGAGCGCGACCAGGGGCAATGAGCCCGCCTCGACCATCGAGAGGCGTGCCGGCACGAGGGCGAGGTCGGCCTCCGTGATCGCGATCCGCTCGGCGAACGTTCCGATGCGCGAGTCGTGTGGCCGTGCGAAGACACGATCGCCGACTTGGAACCGCCGCACCAGCCGACCGACCCGGATCACCGTCCCGGCCACGTCGTTGCCCAGGATCACCGGCAGCTCATAGGGCAGGATCTGCGCGAACTCGCCGCTGCGGATCTTCTCGTCCAGTTGGTTGAGGCCCGCTGCCTCGACTCGCACCAGGACATCCCGATCGCCGACGACGGGTTCGGGGACGTCTCTGAGGACGAGCGGTTGGCGGTACTTCTCGACGACGAATGCGCGCATGTCTTCCTGCTTCTCCTGATCAGCCGGTCGCGGGTCAGACCGTCGCGCCCCGGAGCTGCGGGTAGAGGGCCTCCAGCGGCGCACTGAGACCCGCCTTGACCTGCACCGAGGTCTCATCGGCGAGCACCTCGTACTCGCCGCGCTCTGTGGCATCCAGGACGGCGCGCACCAGCTCGGCGGGATCGGTCTTCGGGTCCTCGACATGCGCGGCCATCGCGGTGTCGACGTATCCGACGTGCACCCCGACGACATGCACGCCGGCCGGAGCAAGCTCGAGACGCAGCGAGTTGGTCACCGACCAGAGTGCTGCCTTGGTGGCGCTGTAGATCCCGGCGACCGCGAACCACGAGAGCGCGGAGTGGATGTCGATGATCGTGGCACCGGGGCGTCCGGCGAGGAGAGGCGCATAGGCGCGTGCGAGGAACAGCGGTCCGAGGAAGTTGGTCTCGACGTTGCGGCGGATGTCGTCATCCGAATGGGTCAGGATGCCGAACGTGGGCACGGATGCTCCCGCGTTGTTGATCAGCACGGTCACGTCGGGCGCGGCCTCCACGGCGGCCGTGATCGATGCGGGGTCGGTGACGTCGAGCACGAGCGGGACCACACGCTCGTCGTCCCAGGTCCGCGGCGTGCGAGCCGTGGCGTAGACCTTGGCAGCACCCCGCGCGAGCGCTTCGGCGACGAACTGCGTGCCGATGCCTCCGTTCGCTCCGGTGATGAGGACGACGGCTCCGGTGAGTGAAGGCATGGACTGATCTCTCTTCTTTGCGACAATGGATACTGAGCGCGCACGTTAGCGACTCCACTCATAACTGACTGTACTCATTTTCTATTCCCGCGGAGGTGCCATGTCGACCGACGCCTCCGTCACGCGCCGCGAGCGGAACAAGCAGCAGAAGCTCGAACGGATCACGGCGGCCGCCGCCGAGCTCTTCGCGGAACACGGCATCGACGAGGTCACGACGCAGCAGATCGCCGAGCGCGCGGATGTCGGCACCGGCACGCTGTTCCTCTACGCCAAGACCAAGGGCGAGCTGCTGCTCCTCGTGCAGAACGCCCACTACGCCGACGCGCTCGAGTCCGGCATCGCGATGGCCGCACGCATCTCCGACACCCTCGATGCGCTCATGGCGTTGCTGCGCCCGATCATCGAATGCAACCGCGTGCAGATCGACAACGGGCGCGTCTACCTGCGCGAGATGGTGTTCGGGGATGCATCGGACGCGCAGCACGCCGCGGCGCTGCAGATCGTCGCGGCGACGGAGGAAGCGACTGCCGCCATCCTCCGCCGCGGCCCTGCAGTCACCGAGGACGACGCCGCGTCGCTCGCCCGGATCGTCTCGGCCATCATGTTCCTGACGATGAGTGCGAGCATCAACGTCGGCCTCAGCGTCGACGAGCTCGAACTGGACGTGCGGCGACAGATCGGCACCCTGCTCGACCGTTAGCCCGACCGTCACCTACCGCCGGAGCGAGTCCTGGAACGGGTTCGGCTCGAGTGTGTAGTCGGTGGAGGGATCGGACCAGGTTCCGCCGTCCGCCGGCTGACGTCTCCGGTGCATCGCGGCGAGCGCACCCGTGATCGGTACGCCGACCGCGAGCGCGGCCGCTCCCCTCACGGTGCGATCCTCGGCGCCGAGCACGCTCGCGCGATGCCAGGCGTCATGCATCGCGCCACCCCGCGCTGCCGGCACGCGCTTCGGAGGCAGCGCCCCGGCCCGCCGCAGAGCGACCAGCTGCTCGACCCGCTCCCACCATGTCGAGTCGGACGCGGGATGGAAGTAGTTGTCGCGCAGCCAGTCCGGATGCGGATGACGGAACCGCCCCGCGACCACCTCGCTCCGCCCACCCAGGAGCCCGCTCCCGATGAACACCGTGTTGAGCAGGCTCTTGCTCACCCCGAACGAGTCGAGCGCGATCACCGGGATGCCGAGCGCCGTCGCTTCGATCGCCGCCGTGGAGCTCACCGTCACGAGCCCGGCCGCGCTGTCGAGCGCAGACGCCATCGACTCGTAGGAGAAGACGAGATTGTCCGGGAGCCGCTCCGGCAGCAGGTCCGCGTACAGCGTGCGCTCGAGATGCGCCTCGGCCTCGCCTGGTCGTGAGCGCAGTTTCACGACCACGCGTCGCCCGAGGTCCGCTTCGGCGGCGCGCACCAGCATGGCCGCGATCTCCGCACGTTCCTCGCGCTCGACCGGGACGAGGGCCTGTGCCGCGAACACGATGTCGGTGGCCCGGGGCCGCACCGCGACGGGTGTCGGCGGACGCTCGGCCACCACGACCCCGCCCTGGCTCCGTACCACGGCATCCACGCGAACCTGCTCCGGCTTCAGCATCCGCTGTCGCCGTCGGGCGAAGGGCAGCGTCGCGAGCGCTGTCGGAAGCGAGACGCCGATCCGTCGTCCGAGCTCCGCGAAAGCACGCTCCTCACGGTGGGAGTGCAGGATGAGCAGGTCGGTGTGCCGTCGATAATCCAGGGCACCCCGCTGTGCGGGAACGGCCATGCCCGGCAGCCCCGAGACCGTGACGGGGCGGTGTGTGAGCGTATCGATCACACGGCCCAGCAGTCGCACGAACGGCCCCCGTCCGGCGAGCAGCACGACGTCAGGGCGCTGCCCTTCCAACCAGGCCTGCACTTCGGCGAAGCGCACCCGCGTGACCGCCTCGGCCGCCATCCCGGTGCCGGCGAGCGCCGTGCGCTGCTGCGCGACACTCGCCGTCAACGGGGTGCGCACCAGCAGCAGGTGCGGACGGATACCCGGCACCGCGCCGAGCAGCGAGGCCGACCACTTCACGAACGAGTCGGCGTCGGCGATCGCGACGACCCGCAGACCGTCGCGGTTCCTGCGGTCTCCGTTCATGCGGTGACGCGACGCAGCTTCGCCATGGGAGCGCGCTCGCTGTCGAAGACGCGCTTGACGCCGTCGCCCAGAGCCATCTCGATCACGCGGATGTCGCGCACGAGGTGCTCGAGGCCCGTCGGCTCGAGCGAGGCCGCATGATCAGAACCCCACATCGTGCGGTCGAGCGTGATGTGACGCTCGACCGCGACCGCGCCGATCGCCACGGCGGCCAGCGAGATCTGCAGTCCGCGCTCATGGCCCGAGTAGCCGACCGGGATGCCGGGGTAGCGGTCGCGCAGCGTGGCGATCGCGCGGAGGTTGGCCTCCTCCGGCTCCAGCGGATACGTGGAGGTGGCGTGCATGAGCACGACCCGGTCGGTGCCGAGCGTGTCGAGCGCGCGGTCGATCTGGGCGATCGTCGACATGCCGGTGGAGAGGATCACGGGCTTTCCCGTGGCCCGCAGTGCCTGCAGCAGCTCGGTGTCGGTGAGGCTGGCGGAGGCGACCTTGTGCGCCACGACGTTCAGGTTTTCCAGGAACTCGACGCTCGGGACATCCCACGGCGAGGCGAACCAGTCGAGGCCCTGCAGCGTCGCGTGGTCGCCGATCGCGACGTACTCCTCGCGCCCGAACTCCACCCGGCGGCGGTAGTCCAGGTAGCTCATGGTGCCCCACGGGGTCTCGCGGGGCACGTCGCGCATGTGCTCCGGGGTGGAGATCTCCGGGGTGCGCTTCTGGAACTTCACCGCATCGGCTCCGGCGCGCGCCGCCACGTCGATCAGACGCTTGGCGATGTCGACATCACCGTTGTGATTCAGGCCGATCTCGGCGATGACGTAGGCGGGATGACCGCCTCCGATGACGCGCGATCCGATGCTGACAGTCATGATTCCTCCGGTCGTCGAGCGGTCTGAGATCCCCGCCCCTCCTGGCTACGCCTCGGGGGTGAACGCCGGGAGTCCGGGGAGTTACCGGCACCGGTCAGCTCGACAACACCCGTTCGATCAGCTCCCGCACAGCCCCGTGCCCTCCCCGTCGGGTGAGCACCACACGCGCCTCCTCGAGCACGAGCGGATGCGCGTCGGCGACGGCCACCGGCCATCCCACGATCCGCATCGCCGGCAGGTCGTTGACGTCGTTTCCGAGGTAGGCGATATCGGTCAACGCGACGCCGACCTCCTCCGCCCATCCCCGCAGCGCGGACTCCTTGTCGTCGATGCCGTGCAGCACCGGCACCCGCAGCTTCTCGGCGCGCGACCGCACGACCGGGTTCACCTCCGTGGAGAGGATGAGCATCGGTAGCCCGGCCCGGCGCAGGAGCGCGACGCCCATCCCGTCCTCTCGGCTCACCCGCACGCGTTCGCGCCCGTCCGCATCGACCAGCGCCGTGTCGTCGGTGTGCACACCGTCGAAGTCGGTCACGACCGCGTGCGCGGCGATCGGCTCGACCCCGTCATGCCGCACCGCGAGCGCCCTGGCGATCCCGAGCTGCTGCTCGTCATCGATCTCGATCGCCGTCCACTCCGGCACCTCGGCGATGCGGATCCGGCCGAAGAAGCGATGCCGGCTCTCCCGGAAACCCGCCGCCCGGAACACGTAGAACGCGCCGGTCTCGAGGTGATGGGGCTCGCGATCCTGGCGCCGGGGACGATGCGCGGCTTCGTGGTTGACCGCGACCGCCGCGCTGGCGGCATTCCGTCGCCACAGGAATCCATAGGTCTCATGCGCCGAGAACACGCTGTCGGCGCGATCCGCCGCGACATCAGCGACGGCGGCGGCGAGCGCGTCGCTCGGGATGAACGGAGACGTCGCCTGGAGGAAGGCCACGACCTCGTAGGCCTCGCCGCCGCTCTCCAGCTCGTCGAGCGCGTGCAGGATCGCGCTCTCGGACGACGCCGTGTCACCCGAGAGCTCGGCCGGACGGCGGATCACGCGTGCCCCCGCGGATGCCGCGACGGCCGCGATCTCATCGTCGTCGGTCGACACGACCACCCGCTCGACTCCGGCCGCCACCGCAGCTCTGACGGCGCGCGCGACGAGTGCCACGCCGCCCACGCGCTGCAGGTTCTTGCGCGGCACTCCCTTCGAGCCGCCGCGGGCCGGGATGATCGCCACCGTGCGCAGAGGCGCGGCAGCCTTCGTCGGCGCCTCGTCCGTCACGTGCTCGGCGTTCTCGGTCATCATCGTCCTCGCATCACTCGCCACACTCGTCCTGCCCGGTTGCGCGCCCCGCGCACCGTCAGGCGCCACTGCTCCACCCGCCCCGCTCCCCCGGCGGAGCGCAGCATCCTTCGCACCGGGCCTTCCGCGGGCGCCCCCGGCAGACGCAGCAGCGACAGCCGCTCGGGGGCGAAGTAGCGGTCGCGCTCCGACGCGTCCAGCGTGCGCAGCAGCAGTTCGGCGCGGGGTCGCAGGTGTCCCGCGATCTCCGGTTGCATCGCGTGACCGACCGCATCGATCAGCAGCTGCAGGCGTGCGGGATCTCCATGCGGAGAGTCCTCGCGGGTGAGCGCATCGACCAGGACCAGGGGCACACGGTTGCTGTTCTCGAACGGCTCCAGACCGGCGAGGAGCCTTACGGTCCCTGCCGACCCGACCGGGATGCCGAGCGTCGCCCGCACCGTGGGCAACGCCGTCGAGAACCCCGCCACCACCGCGACCGCATCGATCCTCTCGGCGAGCACCTCGGCCGGCAGCGCGCCGCGATACTCGGCGAACTCGAGGCCCCGCGAGAGCGCCCGTTCCCTGACGGCGTCGGTCTGCAGAGGCGGCGCGGCGGGGTGCGGCTTGAACACCACCCGCTGCGGCGACCAGCTGCTCGCACGATCGATCAGATCCCGGTGCAGGGCCGTCTCCTCGCGGGTGGTCAGCAGCCCGAGGGCCGACAGATACTGGCCCAGCACGAGCACCGTGGGGACGGCATCGTCCAGCGCCGCGCCCGCGACGTCGAGCACCGGTTCGCCGGAGTCGGTCTCGCTCAGCACCTGTCGGAAGCGCGCCGGCGGTACCGGGATGGGGGTCGCGGTCGGCGTTCCGACCAGTGGTCGCACCCCGGGCACCACGTCGGCGTACACGACCTGTCCGATCCGCGCGGCGATGGAACGGCCGAGCGCGACCCGCATCGGCGAATAGGTCATCAGCCCGTCGCCGATGATCGACAGCCGCGCCCGCGGGAAGATCGACAACAGTGTGCGCGCGGGGGCGACCTGCGGACTCTGCACGAACAGCTCCAGGTCGTCGGGGTCCAGTCCCCACGCGCGCGTGAACAGCTTCTCCCACAGGGGCAGGTCCGCGTCGGTCGGCTGCCAGTCGCTCGGATGCCGCGCGCCGAGCAGCGCCCCGAGGTCTTCGACGCGGTCGAATCGTCCGCGCAGCGACTCCAGCAACGGATCCGCACCGATGCCGACGACGGTCTCGGGCACCTGCGCCGACACGAACGGCACGAGTACGCGGTCTGCGGCATCGCCGAGGAGGCCCTCGTCGATCGCCGCGGCGGCGGTCGCGAGTCCATAGGCGCTGTGCAGCGCGAACATCTGGGTCATCGCACGTGCCCCGACCGTCGCAGGCTGGAGGCGAGCACGCGGCGACGCGATCCCTCGAGCCGGGCCACCGCCGCGACCACCTCCGCGTGCGGCAGCCTTTCGAGCAGACCCCGGATGGCTGCACGCATCTCGATACGCAGCGCGCGCGGCATCCGGCGCGACCTCACCAGGTGATGAGAGCTGAGCGCGAGCGCCGTCCACACCGCCTTGGGGAGGAACCGTTCCGCCTCCGGATCGATCTCGACGAGGTCGACGACCTCCGACATGGCCCGCGCGAAGTCCAGCTGCCGCCGATCACGCACCTGGGTGAGCGAGGTCGAGACTCCGCGGCGATAGAGCAGGGCCGGCGCGTCGACCACGGCGAACGACGCGGCCTGCAGGTGCAATCGCCAGATCCAGGGTCGATCCTCAGCCGTGAAGAGTCCCGGAGGGAAGGCGGCCAGACCCTGGTCGATCATCCGCCGATGGAAGATGCCCGCCCACGCGAAGGGGTAGTCGACCATCGTCGACGCGGAGTCGGGGAGGATCCCCTCGCGCGGCGGCACGAGCTGCTCGCGCCACGGATGCGGGGCCCGCACGAGGGTGCGCACACCTTCGCGCACCGTCACATGATCGGTGCGGAGGAAGTCGGCGCCCAGCTCGTGCACGCGCGACGACAGCACGGACAGACGGCCCGGCTGCATCCAGTCGTCGCCGTCCACGAAGCAGAACGTCTCCGCCTCGACGAGGGCGAGCCCCTGGTTGCGCGCGCTCGCGAGTCCGCGCGGTGAGGGATTCACGATCACCTCCGCATTCGGGAAGCGGGCGGCGTAGCGGCGCATCAGATCGCCGGTCCCGTCGCGGGAGCCGTCATCGATCGCGACGAGCTGGAGCGCCGAGGGGTCGTCGAACTGCCGCAACAGGGTCTCCAGCGTCGTAGCGATGTACGCGCCGGCGTCCTTCGCGGGCAGGATGACGGTGACGAGCGGTCTGCGCACGGGGCTCCCGGGGGTGGACGGTGTCCGCATGCTCTCAGCTGCGCATTGCCGGATGCCGACGACGGGGTGAACGCGGGGTGTCCTGCCTACAGGACCTGCGCCGATCGGCGACGATGGACAGATGTTCTGGTCTCGGCACTCGCACGGACGCCCGATGCGCCGACGCATCCGCGAGACGGACGAGTTCCGTTGGTTCACCGCACGAGCCTGGACCACCCGGTGGTACCCGCAGGGGGTGGATGTCGGATCCTGGCGGGGGCGGCGCACGCTCGCGGTGAGCTGGTTCCGGCAGGATCGGACCGGCAGTCACCTCGCGTCCCGCGTCGTGCTGATCGATCTGCAGCGCTCCCGTCACATCGACATCGCCCTCGCGATCGAGGAGGACGGCGAACTGCAGCCCGCCCGCATCCACACCGGCGGGATCGCCTGGTTCGGCGATCGACTGTTCGTCGCGGCGACAGGGCAGGGCATCTGGGAGTTCGACCTCAGTGAGATCCGTGAGGTGCGCGGCGCCGTCGCGCGACGCGTCCGCGGCATCTCCGGGCGTCGCCCGGGTGCGCGATCGCTCGTCGCCGTGCGGACCCACGTGCATCCTGTCGCCCTGCGGTGCTCCTTCCTCGGCCGGCTGTACGACGACGACGGCACCTCCCTGGCGCGGGTGCTGATCGGCGAGTTCCGCGCCGACGACCGCGGCCGCATCGGCGAGTTCGCCCTTCCCGAGGGCGAAGACGGCCGCTTCCAGGAGGAAGGCCGGTTCGTGCCGGGTATCGGCCACATGCAGGGCGCCGTGCGCTGGGGCGACCGCATCCTCGTGTCGCAGTCCGACGGCATGCGGCCCGGCACGCTGTGGTCCGGAACGGCCGGAGCCCTCGCACCGCACCCGTACCGGCTGCCCGTCGGCTGCGAGGATCTGGCGCTCGACCCCGAGGCGAGGATGCTGTGGTCGCTCGGCGAGCATCCGCGCAAGCGCGTGGTGCGCGGCATCCCGTTCGCGCGGATCGGGCTCGAAAGCTGAGCTGCAGCGGCACGTTTAGACTGGTGGAGTGAAGCCTGCACCCCTCCTCGTCTACACCGTGCTGCGGCTGCTGGCGTTCCTCGTCCCCCTCGCGATCATGTGGTTCTTCTTCCCGATCTTCCGGGAGTTCTGGTGGCTCGCCGCGATCTTCGCCGCGCTCATCGGCACGAGCATCTCGATGCTGTTCCTGCGCACGCCGCTCTCGAAGGCATCCGCCGAGCTGCACGAGCGCCGCGAGGGACGCACCTCCGGCCGTCAGGTCGACGCCGATGCGGAAGACGCCGCTGTCGAAGATGCCGCTGCGGAAGACGCCGCTGTCGAGGATGGCACCACCGCCCGCGACTGACGCGGGTGAGTCAGGGACCGCTCAGCCGGCGAACGCCCAGAACAGCGCGCCGGCGTAGAGCAGGGAAGTCAGCGACGTGAGCGCGAGGGCGATCACGAGCTCGCGCGGCTGGCGGTAGGTCCAGACGATCAGGACCGCGGGCAGTCCGGCCAGCAGCGCCAGGAGCGAGATCCAGGCGATCGGGAACACCAGGGCGAGGAACACCGCGATTCCGAACGGCAGCAGGATGAACAGCGTGAACAGGACCTGGGTCGCGCGGCGGCCGACCAGGACGGTCAGCGTGCGCTTGCCGACCTCGCGGTCCTGATCGATGTCGCGCAGGTTGTTCGCCAACAGCACGGCGCAGGCGAACAGGCCGGCGGCGATCGCCCCGAGCCAGGCCTGCTGCGGCAGCTGGAACACCTGCACCCACGTCGTGCCGAGTGTGGCGACGAGGCCGAAGAAGACGAAGACGAAGACCTCGCCGAGGCCCGCGTAGCCGTACGGTCGCTTGCCTCCCGTGTAGAACCACGCGGCGACGATGCACGCAGCGCCGACGGCCAGCATCCACCACTGCTCGGTGCGCACCACGATCGCGAGGCCGACGAGAGCGGCGAGGGCGAAGAAGCTCAGCCCGATGATCAGCACGGTGCGTGGCCGCACGCGTCCCGAAGCGGTCAGCCGCGCCGGCCCCACACGCACGGCGTCGGTGCCGCGGATGCCGTCGCTGTAGTCGTTCGTGAAGTTCACGCCGACCTGCAGCAGCACAGCGACCGCGAGGCAGGCGAGGGCGATCACCCAGTGGAACTCGGGGCCGGTGCTGCGCGCGGCGCCGGAGCCGATGATGACCGGGGCCGCGGCGAGCGGGAGCGTGCGCAGCCGCGCAGCGCCGATCCAGTCCCCGACCGTGACCGGTCCGGCCTCGACGATGGGGCGTCGAGCCGGGTTGCCGCTGGTGCGACTCGGGGTACGCGGGGTGCTCTTGGTGCGCGCAGAACTCTTGCGCTTCGACGATGCTGCCACGCTCGGAATCCTACTGGGCGCGCCGATGACGACCCTCGAAGGGGTCGGGGATTCTCATGCGGTCCTGGCGAGGGGCCTCAGGCGTCGGGGTTCGAATCCTTGCCGTCGAGCCAGAGCGTGTCGCTCTTGTCACCGTGCGCACCGGGCTTGCCGACGTGCTTGTCGCCGATCTTCGGTCCCTTGGTGATGACATGCACCAGTGCCATCGCGTGCCCCTGGCCGAGCTGATAGTCCTCCTTCAGCCACGCGACGATCGGCGTGGCCTTGGTCGTCTCGTCGAACCCCTTCTCCTTCGCGAGTTCGATGAACTGGCGCGGCGTGAGGCCGGTCTTGGTCTCGATGTTGTCGAGGTAAGCCTGGAAGGACATGAGGTCTCCTGTGTTCAGCGGGGCGAGAGCCATCATGGCCGAGCGCGCGCCGGATGACAATGGCGCCGGATGACGATGAGGGCTCGTCAGTCCTCTGTCGCGTGCTCGGCGCCGAGCGGGAGGATGGGCCGGTGCTCGTAGTAGGTCTGCAGAACGACGGTCGTGCGGGTGCTGACGGATGCCGCGGTGCGGATGTCGCGGACCAGCTCCTCCAGGGCTCGCGGCGAGGCCACACGGACGAAGAGCATGTAGCTGGCATCACCCGCGATGGAGTGGCAGGCCTCGATCGCGTCGAGGTGCTCCAGCAGCTCGGGGGCGTTGTCCGGCTGCGCGGGGTCGAGCGGGGTGATCTCGATGAAGGCCGAGAGCGGGGTGCCCACGAGCTCGGGGTCGAGGATCGCACGGTAGCCCGTGATCACTCCGCGGGTCTCGAGTCGGCGGAGTCGGGACTGCACGGCCGATACCGAGAGGCCGACGGCATCCGAGAGCTGGGAGAGCGTGGCGCGTCCGTCACGCGCGATCTCCGCGACGATCGCGCGGTCGACAGAATCATCCATGGATGTAAGATTATCGTCAGTATCCCGTTATGACCGGAAAGTTTCCGGCATGCCGCACGATCGGAGGTCTCGATGTCCATCATTTCCGCCAACAGCTCTGCTGCACAGGCCATCGTCGGCGAACCCGAGGTCGTCGAGGATGCCCTGATCGCCGAGCAGTCGAGCGCCTGGGCCCAGCTCAAGGATGCCGCGATCGCGATCCGCGAGTTCCAGATCAAGGACGGCTCGATCCCGGATGCCGCCCACCACGCCACCGCGCGCGACCTCGTGGCTGCCATCACCGGAGCCATCCGCTCTCTCGCCCCGGCCTTCCCGCACGACGCGGAGTACCTGGCCGCCTCGATCGTCGACTTCGACCGCTGGGTATCCGAGGACTTCGGCGTGCCGGACTTCCTCGACTCGCTCGTGGCGTTCCAGCCGCAGCAGCACCGCGTCGACGGCATCCGCCACCTCGTGGTCTTCCCGATGTACACGCAGAACGGTTCGAGCGATCGTCTGGTCGAGGCCCTGATCGTCGAGACGATCTGGCCGGAGTTCATCGCCGCGCTCGAGGCCGGCGACTACGGCAACAAGCTGTTCGTCTCGCTGCGCCTGGTGGACTTCACGCCCGGTTACGACACCAACTCCGCCGTGCTCTTCCCCGAGACCGTCGCGATGCGCGAGATCCCGACGTTCACGTGGGGCGCGATCTTCCAGGACCGCGAAGCCGCCCGCTACCGTCGCGTCACCCGCGCCGCCGCCGAGATCACCAACCTCGACCTGCCCGAGCGCGCTGCCGCAATGCTCGACGACCAGCAGGTGGCCGAGAAGACCTTCGTGATGTGGGACATCATCCACGACCGCACCCACATGCGCGGCGATCTGCCCTTCGACCCGTTCATGATCAAGCAGCGGATGCCGTTCTTCCTGTACTCGCTGGAGGAGATGCGCTGCGACATGACGGCGTTCCGCGAGTCCGTGAAGATCGAGCGTGCCCTCGCCGCACGCATCGCCGCCGGCGAAGAGCTGACCGCGACCGAGCAGGAGATGCACGACTACGCGCACCTCGTGCAGTACGCGGTGATCTTCGACCGGATCTTCCGCTTCTCGATCACGGGCACCCGTACGCGCAACTACGACGCGGTCGGCGGGCAGCTGTTGTTCGCATGGTTGCACCAGCGCGGCGTGCTGCACTGGACCGACACCGCTCTCGCCTTCGACTGGGAGAACGTGCCGGATGCCGTGGTGGCACTGGGCGACGCGATCGACGACCTGTACTGGCACTCGATCGACCGTCCAAAGGTCGCGCACTGGCTCGCCGCCTACGAACTCGTCCGCGGCACGCTCACACCGCACCCGGCGTCGCAGTGGGCACGTGGTCTGTCCGACGAGATCCTCGCCGGCGCACCCAAGGGCTACACGGACGCCGTGATGGACGACGAGTTCCCGCTGTCGATGTTCTTCGAGACCCTCGACAAGAAGATGAAGCCCGTCATCGAATCGACGGTCGGCATCCGCGGCACCGACGACTGACATCCGCGCGCAGCGCGCGCGAGAGATGCGGCGCTGGGGCGCACCACTTCTGCGGCCGGAACCACTTCCTGCGGATCATTCCGCCGGTTCCGGCCGCAGAAGTGTCCTCCATCCGCGAAAGTGAGAGACATGACTGATCATCAGGACACCGGAGCCACGGATCTCTCCGGCCGCACGGTTCTGCTCGCGGGAGCGACGAGTGCGGCGGGCCTCGCGGTGACGCGTGCGCTGCGCTCCGTGGGCGCGCAGGTCATCGCGACGGGGCGCTCGACCGAGCGACTGCAGGACCTCGCGGCTGCGGGTGCGCAGATCGAGGTCGCCGACGCGACGTCCCTCGCCGAGATGACGGCTCTGGCCGCCCGCCTCGGCCAGCTGGACGCGGTCGTGCCGCTGGTCGGCGGATGGCGTGGGGGCGGTGGCCTCGCCGGCCAGAGCGACGAGGACTTCGCCGCTCTGCTTCCCGCACTCGAGGCGGTGCGCGCGACCAGTCGCGCCTTCGATGCGGCCCTGCAGGCATCGGATGCCGGACGCTTCGCGATCGTGTCGTCCACCGCCGTCGCCCGCCCGCTCGCCGGCGGCGCGAACTATGCCGCTGTCAAGGCCGCCAGCGAAGCGTGGGCACGCGCGGTCGCACAGGGCTTCGCCAAGGCGGCACGCGAGTCGGGCGAACCGTTGCGCGCGGCATCCGTCGTGTTCCGGGCGAAGACCCTCGCCCCGGAGGCTCTCGCCACGCGGATCGTCGCCCTCTGGGATGCGGATGCCACGGACCTCAACGACCGCCTGATCGACCTGGACTGACCGTCCCGCAGCAACAGGACGTCACCGTGGTTCCGGCGGCATCCCCGGGACGATCGGAGGGGCGTCGACTCTCCGGGCACTCTCTCGCGACTCCCGCCCCGATGGCACGACATCCGGCCGCTCGCCCTCTGCGGCGTCGGCCTCCGCGTCGTTTCCGGCATCCCCCTCGCCCTCCTGCGCGGGAGCGGGATCCGGGGCGTTCGCATACAGCTCGGTGAGCTTCCGATACGACTTCGTGAAGAACGCGAGCGTGCCGACCACGACCATGATCAGACCGGCGAACAGGCAGATCAGCGCGATGCCGCGGGCATCCCCCTCGCCGAGGAGCCATCCCCACTGCTGCTGCCCTTCCCGTGTCTTCATGTACGGGATGATCAGGAACTCGGCGATCGGCGCGATCAGGAATGCGGTGATCGGGGCGGCAGCCGCCTCCATCGCCGCGGCGACGCCGAACACCCGCCCCTGACGCTCGAACGGCACGACCTTCTGGATCACGGTCTGCTCTGCCGCCTCCACCGGGGGCACGAGCGCCATGTAGACCCACATGCCCAGCACGTACAACGGCCACCACTCGCGCAGCATGAACACGGAGCCCAGGAGCCCCATCGCGATCACGACGAGGAGCATCGTGCGCATCGGCTTCTCGCCCAGGCCGAACTTCGCGACCACCAGTCCGCCGATCAGGAACCCCGTCGAGGCGAAGGCCAGGGCGAAGCCCCACATCTGCGCGTCGAACAACGTGAGCCCGTACGGATCCATGAGCGCCATGTAGACGCCGCCGATGAGGTTGTTGAACGTCGAGAAGATGATCAGCGCGAACAGGCCCGGTGCCAGCCGGATCGCTCGCACGCTCCCTCGGAAGTCCAGCGCGCTCTTCGCCTCGGGATCGGCCTCGGGGGTGCCCTCGGGAATGCGGATGAGGAGCAGGTGCACGAAGGTCAACGCCATCGCGACGATCGCGATCGCGAGGGTCCATCCCATGCCGAGGAATCCGATCGAGAGACCGGAGAACACGCTCGTGACCAGGAAGGCCAGTCCCTGCACGGTGCCGACGAGGCCGTTGGCGTTCGCGCGCTTGTCTTCGGGCACGAGCAGCGTGACCGTGGTCGACAGGGCGATGTTGCGCAGCTGCTCGATCACGCCGCCGAACAGGATGACGGCAGAGAACAACCAGAACCACGGACCGCCGAGGTCGAGCAGGGCGCTCTCGGGCTGCGCGACGTACAGGACGCCGGCGAGCAGGAACGCGATGGCCGAGATGACGCTCGAGAGCAGCATGACCGTGTGCTTGCGGTGGCGATCGACGATCGTGCCGAAGAGCATCGCGAAGAACGCGACCATCAGCATGTACGCGCCGCCGATGATTCCGGTGGCCAGCACGGACTGCGTCTCGATGTACACCCAGAAGGTCAGCGCGAACCACAGGAAGCTCGTCGTGACGTTGGCGATCAACGTGTTGACGAGGACGTTCGCGAAGGCCGTCTTCGCTGCGGTGCGCTGCATGATCCGAGGGTAGAGCGCCCCTCCGACATCCGGAACCCCCCCTGGGAGCGGACGATCCGCGGACCGCTCCCCCGGGCACGGGGGAAAAGGGGCCCCGTCCGCCGGTCGCGACGGACCGGGGCCGTAGGCTGTATCGGTGACCATCCAGCATGACCCCGCGATCCGGGGCTTCGCCAGCGACAACTATTCCGGCATCCACCCCGAGGTCCTCGCGGCCATCTCGGAGGCCAACGACGGGCACCAGGGTGCGTACGGCAGCGACGCCTACACGGCACGCCTGCAGGAGGTCTTCCAGGAGCAGTTCGGCGACGGCGTCGAGGCGTTCCCCGTGTTCAACGGAACGGGCGCGAACGTCACCGGCCTCCAGTCGATGCTGCCGCGCTGGGGCGCCGTGGTAGCGGCGTCCACCGCGCACATCAACGTCGACGAGGGTGGTGCCCCCGAGAAGATCGGCGGCTTCAAGCTGCTCACCGTCCCCACCGACGACGGCAAGCTCACCCCCGAGCTGATCGACCGCGAGGCCTGGGGCTGGGGCGACGAGCACCGCGCACAGCCGCTGGTCGTCTCGATCACGCAGTCGACCGAGCTCGGCACGCTGTACACCGCGGAGGAGATCCGCGCGATCGCCGACCACGCCCACGAGCGCGGCATGAAGCTGCACCTCGACGGCGCACGGCTGTCGAACGCGGCCGCAGCGCTCGATCTGCCGCTGCGCGCCTTCACCCGCGATGCCGGCGTCGACGTGCTCAGCTTCGGCGGCACCAAGAACGGTGCCATGCTCGGCGAGGCGATCGTGGTGCTCGACCCGGCTGCATCCGACGGACTCGTCTTCTCGCGCAAGTTCAACATGCAGCTGTCGTCCAAGATGCGCTTCGTCTCGGCGCAGCTGATCGCCCTGCTCGAGGGTGACCTGTGGCTGCGCAACGCGCGGCACGCGAACGCCATGGCCGCCCGTCTGCGCGGCGAGATCGAGGACGGCATCGCCGCAGGCTCCATCAACGGCGTCTCTTTCACGCAGCCGACGCAGTCCAACGGCGTCTTCGCGACGCTCCCCGACGGCGTCGCCGACGCGCTGCGCGAGTCGTTCCGCTTCTACGACTGGGACGCGGCGCGCAACGAGGTGCGGTGGATGTGCAGCTTCGACACGCACGAGTCCGACGTCGACGCGTTCGTGGCCGAGCTGTCGCGCCTCACCTCCCGCTGACGCGCGACGCGGCCTGCGCGTCGCGGCGGTCGTGGGATCTCACGGCGAGATCCCACCCGGGATGTCAGCGCAGCAGACCGAGGTTCGCGAGTGCCAGACGGATCAGGGTGCCTCGGCCGCCCTCCATCTCGGCGGCGACCGCGTCGGATCCTGCCGCCTCGGGCGAGAACCAGGTCACCTCGAGAGCGTCCTGACGCGGCTCGCAGGTGCCGGTGACGGGCACGACGAAGGCCAGGGAGACCGCGTGCTGACGGTCGTCGTGGTACGCGCTCACACCGGGGATCGGGAAGTACTCGGCCACCGTGAACGGGAGCGGCTGCGGCGGGAGCAGGGGGAAAGCCATCGGTCCGAGATCGTTCTCGACGTGACGGAACAGGGCGTCGCGGATGGTCTCGCCGAAACGGACGCGGCCGGACACGATCGTGCGGGTCATCTCGCCCATCGGTGTGGACCGCAGCAGGATGCCGATCTCGATCACCTGGCCCGAGCCGTCGGTGCGCACCGGGATCGCCTCGACGTAGAGCATCGGCAGGTGCCGACGCGCCTCCGCGAGTTCGAACTCGCTCAGCCAGCCGGGGTTGGAGTCTCGGGAGGGCTGCTGCCCGTCGCCGAAACCGCCGAGGCCGTCGTCGGGCTCGGGATCGGGATCAGGTGTGCGAACGGCCATGCGTCCTTTCTACCAGCCGCACCTCTCCGCCGACACAGCGTGGACGTCGGCGGCCCCTGGCAGGATGAAGGAGTGAGCGAGAATCTGACGATCGACGACACCGCGACACGCTGGTCGACCACCGACCGCGCCGGGATGCCGCTGGTGGTGCTGCTGCACGGCTACGGCGCCGACGAGCACGACCTGTTCGGACTCGTGCCCCACCTGCCCGCGGGCATCGCCGCCGCATCCGTCGCCGCGCCCCTCTCCCCGCCGTGGCCCATGCCCGGCCGCTCCTGGTACCCGATCGAGGGCCTCGACGGACGCAGCGCCGATGCCGTGACGGCCGCTGCCGACGCCTTCCTCCGGTGGCTCGACACCGCGGCCGCGGGGGCGTCATCCGTTGCTCTGCTGGGATTCTCGCAGGGCGCCGCCGTGGCATTGCAGGCGCTGCGCCTGGCACCGGAGCGCTTCGGCGCCGTGGCTGCCCTCAGCGGCTACGCGGCACCGGGCGATCTTCCGCACGACGACGACCTGAAAGAACTCCGCCCACCGGTGTTCTGGGGGCGCGGTTCGCACGATGACGTGATCCCTCCGGCGCTGATCGACCACACCGCGCAGTGGCTGCCCGAGCATTCCGAGCTGTCCGGACGCGTCTACATCGGCCTCACCCACAGCATCTCCGAGGAGGAGCTCGCCGACGTGCGGCTGTTCCTGACCAGATGGGTCGACGGCATCACTCCCTGACCTCGGCGACGAGCGCATCCGCCCTCGCGACACGCCCGGAGGTTGCGATGCGCGACACGCCCGGGTATCGTCGTGGAGTCCTGTCCGCCGTGTCTGGAAGTCCTTTGATCTGATCCGTCGCCTCCGCGCCTCTCTTTCCGCGCGCTGACCCGACGATCGCCGACTCACACGGCCCGCACCGCCCTTCGAGGGCGTCGATTCTCGACGACCCCGCCGGTGCTCCGGTGTCAGTGCACCCTCGCACTCGACAGGAGACTCCATGTCCACCCCCACCCTTCACGCATCGGTCACTCTGGACCGACTCACGTTCACCTGGCCCGACGGCTCGACCGCACTGGACCAGGTGTCCGGATCGTTCGGCACCGGCCGCACCGGGCTCGTCGGCCGCAACGGCTCGGGCAAGTCCACGCTGCTGCGGCTGATGGCGGGCGAGCTGACGCCGACCTCCGGCACGGTCAACAGCACCGGCGAGGTCGCCTACCTCCCGCAACGGCTTACGCTCGACGTCGACCGTCGCGTCGCCGACCTCCTCGGCGTCGCGCCGGCACTCGACGCCGTGCGCGCGATCACCGCGGGCGACGTCGACCCCGCGCACTTCGACGCGGTCGGCGACGACTGGGACATCGAGGCGCGCGCGGAGGTGTCGCTCGCGGAGGCCGGCCTCGCCCCGGACTTCCTCGACCGCCGGGTCGGCGAGCTCTCGGGTGGCGAGGCCGTGCTGGTCGCGATCGCCGGCATCCGCTTGCGCCGCGCACCTGTCACCCTGCTCGATGAGCCGACCAACAACCTCGACCGGGACGCGCGTGCGAAGCTCGCCGCCATGGTCGCGGCCTGGAAGGGCACACTCATCGTGGTCAGTCACGATGTCTCGCTGCTGGAGCTGATGGACGACACCGCCGAGCTGTACGCGCACACGCTGAGCGTGTTCGGAGGCCCCTACTCGCAGTGGCGCGCCTGGTTGGATGCCGAGCAGGATGCCGCGAAGCAGGCCGAACGCGATGCGGCGCAGTCCGTGCGCAAGGAGAAGCGGCAGCGCATCGAGGCCGAGACCAAACTCGCTCATCGGACCCGCACGGCGAAGAAGGCCGAGCGGGAGAAGCGCGTGCCGAAGATCGTGGCGCACGGTCGGAAGATGGCCGCCGAGGTGTCCGCCGGCAAGCTCCGTACCGAGGTCGGAGCGAAGGAGGAGGCCGCACGTGCCGCGCACGACGAAGCCGGTCGACGCATCCGCTCCGACGCGTCGATGAAGATCGAGCTGCCGGATCCACTGGTGTCCCGCGCCCGGCGCATCGCGACGATCGGCGACGACGAGCGGTCCTGGGTGGTCCAGGGGCCGGAGCGGGTCGCGCTGGTCGGGCGCAACGGCGCCGGGAAGACCACGCTGCTCGAACGACTCGTGGCCAGCGCCGGCGCCGTCTCCGACGACGTGTCCGTCCATGACTCAGGGGCAACGGAGCGCAGTACCCCTGTGGCGCCCGATTCCGCCGAAGACGACGCGGATCTCCTGAGTTGTGAACGCCCACCGCTGCACGCGCACGCGCACACCGCGCTGGTCGGCTACCTGCCGCAGCGCGTCGACGGGCTCGAGGAGGGGCGCTCGGTGTTCGAGAACATCGCCGCGGCGGCGCCGCACGTGCCGGAGAAGGAGCTGCGCAATCGGCTCGCTCGTTTCCTGATCCGCGGCGCGACCGCCGATCGGCCGATCGACTCGCTCTCGGGCGGGGAGCGGTTCCGGGTGGCTCTGGCCACGCTGCTGCTCACCGATCCGGCACCGCACCTGGTGGTGCTCGACGAACCGACGAACAACCTCGACATCGACACGGTCGACCAGCTCGTCGAGGCGCTGCGCGCCTATCGCGGAGCCGTGCTCATCGTCAGCCACGACGATGCGTTCCTCGCGCGGCTCGATCTCGACCTCCGGCTCGAGATCGATGCCGAGGGTGCACTGCGGGAGGTCGACGTGACCTGAGGGCGCCCGCTCCGGGGGTCCTCCTGCGTCACTCGGCAGGGCGCAGGGGGACCTTCACGTCACCACCGGCCTCCTCGGTGATCCGCTCGCCCATCTGCACGAAAGTCGGCTGCGCGATGAATCCGCCGGCGAACAGCGCCTGCCCCTGCGCGAATCCCGAGGAGCGGCGGATGTCATCCTCCGGCGCGAATCCGAACACATCCGCGATCTCGGCGAGGTCGCGCGGGGCATTCACCCGCATCAGGGCGAGGTTGTCGCACTGCGAGAGCACGTTCGGGTGGATCTTGGTCGGCCGCTGCGTCGACAGCAGCAGCCACAGCCCGAACTTCCGCCCCTCGGCGGCGATCTGCACGAGCTGCTCGGTGAGCGCCCGCTCGACCGCCGTCTGCGGGGTCGGGGAGCACAGGTTGTGCGCCTCGTCGATCACGATGAGCACCGGTCGACGTTCTTCCCGATGCGCCCACAGGTGCTCGAGCACCGCGAGGGCCGCGACCTTCGGCTCGACGGGGTGCGCGAATCCGCCCAGATCGAGCACGGTCGCGTGAGGGCGTTCGTCGATGGTCTCGAGCACGGTCGACGCGCCACGGGACCACAGGTCCCATTCCAGCACCTGGAGGTTCTCCATGCGGTTCGCCAACCGCGTCTCGCCCGGGTCTCCCGACGCACGCAGGCGTCCGAGGAGATGCTCCGCATCGAAATCCCTGGCGTCCGCCCCGGCGTGCAGGAGGACGTTGTACTCGTCGGCATCGGCGATGGGATCCAGCTGGAGGACGGCCGCCTTCGACGCTGTGGAGAGTTCCGTGTAGCGCACGCGCAGCGGCTCACCCTCGGTCGCACCGCTACGGAACACCCGGATGTCGCGGGCGGTGATCTTCGATGCGTCACCACCGTGCGCAGACGAGCGTGTCTCACGGAGTCGGGTGTAGTCGCCGTTCGGATCGAGGATCAGCAGCGGCAGCTCGGTGTTCAGCAGCAGCTGCTCCAGCACGACTCCGAGCGCATAGGTCTTGCCGCTGCCGCTCTGACCGCACCAGAACGTGTGGCGGTTGAACCGGCGTGCGTCGAGATGCACCGCGATGTCGGGGTCGCCCAGCGCGCTCCCGATGGTGAGATTCGTCATCGTGTCGATGTGCCTTTCGTTCGCGTCCCGCACGACGCCGTCCTGGAGAGAGCGTCTGCGAGTGTCCGTGATCGAGATCTTCCTCGCTCGGGGATGCGCGCGCCAGTGCGGATGCCCCAGTATGGGCGTATCTCCGAAGAAGGGCAGACCATGGTCGACTCCCCCGTCCACGTCACGTTCGAGAATTTCGTCCGTATCGAGAGTGCCCGCATGTTCGCCGGCATCGCCGCCGCAGCGGGCGGCTCGAACATCTGGAACCACTACCGGACGCCCACGCCGATCGATCAGCAGACCGTCATCCGCATGAATCGCGACACGCTCTACAGCGCCGCGATCATCGACGTGTCGCAGGGCGCGACCATCACGATCCCGGATGCCGGGGAACGCTACATCTCGGTCATGTTCGTGAACGAGGACCACTACATCAACCTCGTGCTGCACTCCGGCGGGACGTACGACCTGACCGCCGATGCGCTCGGCAGCGACTTCGTGCTCGCCGCCGCGCGGGTGCTCGTCGATCCGGAGGACTCGGCGGATGTCGCCGCGGTGAACGGGCTGCAGGATCAGTTCGCCCTGTCCTCCGTCGCCGGACGGCAGTTCGCACCGACCGCGTACGACGAGGAGTCGTTCACGGCGACGCGCGGTGCGGTGCTGGAGCTCGCGAAGGGGCTGGACGGATTCGACCGCGCCTTCGGCAGGAAGGAGGACGTCGACCCGATCCGTCACCTTCTCGGAGCCGCGGCCGGATGGGGCGGCCTGCCCGAGAGCGAGGCGTTCTACATCAACGTGAACCCGGGACTGCCGCTCGGCGAGTACTCGCTGACCGTGGGAGACGTCCCGGTCGACGGATTCTGGTCGATCTCGCTGTACAACGCCGACGGCTACTTCGAAGAGAACCCGTCCGGCGCCTACAGCGTCAACGACATCACCGCGCAGCGCGACGACGACGGCACGATCACGGTGCGCTTCGGCGGCGATCCGGCCGCACCCAACGCGCTGCCGATCACGGACGGATGGAACTACCTGGTGCGGCTGTATCGACCGCATCCCGAAGTGCTCGACGGCTCCTGGACGTTCCCGAGCATCCGCCGGGACTGACCCCGCGGCACGCCGGATGTCGGTGGCAGGCGTGATGATGGAGGGATGAGCGACGTGCTCGACCGCTTCACCCCCGCCACGCAGGACTGGTTCCGGGGGGCGTTCCCCGCGCCCACCCCCGCGCAGGCAGGAGCGTGGACGGCGATCTCGGCGGGCAAGCACGCCCTCGTGGTCGCTCCGACCGGGTCGGGCAAGACGCTCTCGGCGTTCCTGTGGGCGATCGACAGCGTGTTCCGCGAGCGCACGTCCGCGACGGAAGCCCCGGCGAAGGGCGAGCCCCGCACGCGCATCCTGTACATCTCGCCGCTGAAGGCTCTGGGCGTCGACGTCGAGCGCAACCTCCGCTCGCCACTCATCGGCATCGGGCAGTCCGCGCGGCGCCTGGGCATTCCGGCGCCCGCCGTCACGGTGGGCGTGCGCTCGGGCGACACGACATCGAGCGATCGCCGCAAGCTCGTCTCCGATCCGCCGGACATCCTGATCACGACCCCCGAGTCGCTGTACCTGATGCTGACCAGCCGCGCCGGCGAGACCCTGCGCGGCGTGCACACCGTCATCATCGACGAGGTGCACGCGGTGGCGGCCACCAAGCGCGGCGCACACCTGGCCGTGAGCCTGGAGCGCCTCGACGCGTTGCGTCGTTCGTACGGCGTGGAGACGGCCGCCCAGCGCATCGGGCTGTCGGCGACGGTGCGCCCGATCGACGAGGTCGCCCGGTTCCTCGGCGGGTCGGCGCCGGTCGAGATCGTCGCGCCTCCCGCGTCCAAGACCTTCGAGCTCTCGGTCGTCGTCCCGATGGACGACATGACCAATCCGCCGCCGCCTCCCGGTGCTCCGCCCGAGGCGTCGGGCGTCGACGCGGAGTACACCGAGGTCACCGGCTCGGTGTGGCCGCACGTCGAGGAGGCGATCGTCGACCGCATCCTCCAGAACAACTCGACGATCGTGTTCTCGAACTCGCGGCGTCTGGCGGAGCGGCTGACCGGTCGCCTGAACGAGATCTACTCCGAGCGCATCGGCGCCCCGCTCCCCGAGACCACCGTGCCTGCGCAGATGATGGCGCAGGCGGGGGCCACGGCCGGCGCCGACCCCGTGCTGGCGAAGGCCCACCACGGCTCGGTGTCGAAGGAACAGCGCGCACTCGTCGAGGAGGAGCTGAAGTCGGGCGTGCTGCGGTGCGTGGTCGCGACCAGCAGCCTCGAGCTGGGCATCGACATGGGCGCGGTCGACCTCGTGATCCAGGTCGAGGCACCACCCTCGGCCGCATCGGGGCTGCAGCGCGTGGGACGTGCCGGCCACCAGGTGGGCGAGATCAGCCGCGCCGCCCTGTTCCCCAAGCATCGCGGCGACGTGCTGCACACCGCGATCGTCACCGAGCGGATGCTGGCGGGCAAGATCGAGGCGATCCAGGTGCCGCGCAATCCGCTCGACATCCTCGCCCAGCAGACCGTCGCCGCCAGCGCACTCGGAGCGATCAGCGTCGAGGAGTGGTTCGAGACCGTGCGCCGCTCCGCGCCGTTCCAGTCTCTGCCCCGCTCCGCCTACGAGGCGACGCTCGACCTGCTGGCCGGGCGCTTCCCCTCCGATGAGTTCGCCGAGCTGCGGCCCCGCCTGGTCTGGGACCGCGACGCCGGAACGCTCACCGGTCGCCCCGGCGCGCAGCGCATCGCCGTGACCAGCGGAGGCACGATCCCCGACCGCGGTCTCTTCGGCGTCTTCGTGGCGGGCGAGACGACCGGCGCCAGGGTCGGTGAGCTCGACGAGGAGATGGTCTACGAATCACGCGTGGGCGATGTGTTCACGCTCGGCACCACGAGCTGGCGGATCGCCGAGATCACGCACGACCGCGTCAACGTGATCCCCGCGTACGGCCAGCCGGGCAAGGTGCCCTTCTGGCACGGCGACGGCATCGGCCGCCCGTTCGAGCTCGGAGAAGCGCTCGGGAAGTTCTCGCGCGAGGTGTCGACGGCCACCCCGGAGAAGGCGGCGCAGCGCCTGATCGAGGCCGGTCTCGACGAGCAGGCCCGCACGAACCTCATGGCCCATCTGACCGAGCAGCGCGAGGCGACGGGCACGCTGCCGACCGACCGCACGCTCACGGTCGAGCGCGGTCGCGACGAGGTCGGCGACTGGCGTGTGATCCTGCATTCCCCCTACGGCATGAAGGTGCATGCCCCGTGGGCGCTGGCCATCAACGCGCGCGTCCGCGAGCGCCTCGGCGTCGAAGGGTCCGCGGTCGCCAGCGACGACGGCATCATCGTGCGCATCCCGGATGCCGAGGCCGAACCTCCGGGCGCGGAGCTGTTCGTGTTCGACCCGGATGAGCTCGAGCACCTCGTGACAGAGGAGGTCGGCGGCTCTGCGCTGTTCGCCTCGCGGTTCCGCGAGTGCGCCGCCCGCGCGCTGCTGATGCCGCGCACCAACCCGAACCGACGCTCCCCGCTCTGGCAGCAGCGCCAGCGTTCCGCACAGCTGCTCGAAGTGGCCCGCCGGCATCCCACCTTCCCGGTGATCCTCGAGACACTGCGCGAAGTGCTGCAGGACGTCTACGACCTCCCCTCGCTGCGGCGCCTCGCCACCTCGATCGCCGATCGTCGAGTGCGCCTGGTCGAGACGCAGCCTGCCCAGCCCTCGCCCTATGCGCGCGACCTGCTGTTCGGCTACGTCGGCGCATTCATGTACGAGGGCGACTCTCCGCTGGCCGAGCGCCGGGCGGCGGCGCTCTCCGTCGACCCCGCCCTGCTGGGCGAGCTGCTGGGGACCGTCGAGCTCCGGGAGCTGCTCGACCCCGAGGTGATCGCCCAGTTCGAGCGCGAGGCCCAGCGACTCGACCCCGAGCGTCGGGCACGCGGCCTGGAAGGCGTCGCCGACCTGCTGCGCATGCTCGGACCTCTCGACGCGGTCGAGGTCGCCGCCCGGCTCGCGCCCGAGAACGAGACCGATGCCGAAGTCGTCCGCATCGAGACCGCCGCCGCGCATCTGGATGCGCTCGTCACCGCGCGCCGGGCGATTCCCGTCACGATCGCGGGCACGACCCGCGTCGCGGCGATCGAGGATGCCGGTCGTCTGCGCGACGCCCTCGGTGCGGCGCTGCCCACCGGCATCCCGGTCGCGTTCCTCGAACCGCTCTCCGACCCGCTGGGCGATCTGGTCGCCCGCCACGCCCGCACCCACGGCCCCTTCACCACGGATGCGGTGGCCAGCCGGTTCGGCATCGGCGCCGCGGTCGCCCGGCACACCCTGCAGCGGCTGGAAGCCGCGGGCCGCCTGACCAGCGGGTACTTCCTGCCCGACCCTTCGTCGGGCTCAGGGAGCGGTTCAGGGAACGACATCGAATGGTGCGATACCGAGGTGCTGCGGCGGCTGCGCATGCGGTCGCTCGCGGCGATCCGGGGCAGCGTCGAGCCGGTGTCGCCTGAGGCGTACGCGCGGTTCCTGCCTGACTGGCAGCATCTGGCTCGTCCCCTCGAAGGTCTCGACGGTGTGATCAGCGTGATCGAGCAGTTCGCCGGTGTGCCGATCCCGGCCAGCGCGTGGGAGTCGCTCGTCCTCCCGTCGCGGGTGCGCGACTACTCGCCCGCGATGCTCGACGAGCTCACGGCCGCGGGCGAGGTCATCTGGTCGGGGCACGGCACGCTGCCGGGCCGGGACGGCTGGGTGTCACTGCACCCCGCCGACCTCGCGCCCTTCACGCTCCCCGAGCCGGATGCCGAGATCGCCGTGGATTCGCTCGAGGCGCGGCTCCTCACCGCGCTGCAGGCGGGAGGCGCCTACTTCGCCGCCCAGCTGAAGGAGATGGTCGAGTCGGACGACGCCCTTCGTCAGGCTCAGGACCCGCAATCCGTGCTCGAGGCCCTCTGGTCGCTGACCTGGTCGGGTCATGTCACGAACGACACGTTCGCGCCGATCCGTTCGCTGCTCGCGGGCGGCTCGCAGGCGCATCGTGTGACCCGCAAGGCGCCGCGCACGCGCACGTACCGGGGCATGTCGTTGACGCGTACGGCCCCGCGTCCCACCTCGATCGGCGGTCGCTGGTCGCTGCTGCCGACCGTCGAGACCGATGCCGCCCGTCGGGCCACGGTCACCGCGGGACTGCTGCTCGACCGCTACGGCGTCGTCACCCGCGGTGCGGTGCAGGCCGAGGGCGTCCCGGGCGGATTCGCGCAGGCCTACCGTGTGCTCGCGGGCTTCGAAGAAGCCGGGCACTGTCGCCGCGGCTACGTGATCGAGAAGCTGGGCGCCGCGCAGTTCGCGGCCTCGGCCACGGTGGACCGTCTGCGCACGTTCGCCGGACTCGCCGATCCCGCTCCCCGCAAGGCCGTGACGCTGGCGGCCACCGACCCCGCGAACCCTTACGGAGCCGCGCTCGGCTGGCCCAAGCTCGACGAGGTGTCGCATCGCCCCGGCCGCAAGGCGGGGGGACTCGTCGTGCTGGTCGACGGCTCCCTCGTGCTCTACCTCGAGCGCGGCGGACGCACCGTGCTGTCGTTCAGCGACGACGGCGAGGTGCTGCGCGCCGCGGCATCCGACCTCGCTGCGACGGTACGGGGCCGGCGCCTGGACACGCTCACGGTCGAGAAGGTCAACGGCGAGGGCGTCTACGGCACCGAACTCGCCCTGGCCCTGCAGGAGGCCGGTTTCGTGGTCACTCCCCGCGGCTACACCCTGCGCAAGGCGGTCTGACCCTGCGCGCTCCGATCCTGCCGGAGGCCGCGGTCGCCACGACAGACCGCGCCGCGTCTCCTACGCTGAGATCCATGATCCGAGAGTTCAGCACCGGCCTGCGACTCCTGCTGCGCGGCTTCGGACTGTGGCGTACCCGGCCGGGGTTGATGGCCCTCGGCCTGCTCCCCGCGGTCATCGCGGTCATCGTGCTCGCCGCTGTGCTGGTGCCCCTGGTGATCGGCACCGGGTCGATCTCCACGTGGCTCACCCCCTTCGCGGACGGCTGGATCGAACCGTGGCGCGGGCTGCTGCGCGGAGCGGTCAGCCTCGTCATCATCGCCGCCGGACTCGCTCTCGCGGGCGCCGTCTTCACCGCGCTCACCCTCACGATCGGCGACCCGTTCTATCAGCGCATCTGGCACGCCGTGGAGCGCGACCTCGGTGATGCCCCGCCGGCCGACGGCGGCAGCTTCTGGACGACCGTGGGCGAGGGTCTCCGCCTCGTGCTCCTGGGACTGCTGATCGCGATCCTCGTGCTCATCCTCGGGCTGATCCCGCTGGTCGGCGGTTTCCTCGGCCCCGTGGCCGGCATCGTGCTCTCCGGACGGATGCTGGCGCGCGAACTCACCGGTCGCGCCTTCGACGCCCGCGACCTCAGCCCCGCCGAGCGCGCCGCCCTGTTCGGCGGCAGCAGGGCACGGGTACTCGGCTTCGGCGTCGCGACCCAGCTCTGCTTCCTCATCCCCGGCGGCGCGGTCGCCGTGATGCCGGCGGCCGTGGCCGGTGCCACGCTCCTCGCCCGCAGCATGACGGAGCGCACGCCGACGCAGGCGCCTGCCCCTTCGCCCTTCGTCGAGCTCAGGACCCCAGGCTCAGAGACCCGAATCCCCCCTCCGCCCCCGCCGCCGACGGGGATCCGCTGATGCCCGAGGGCGACACCGTCTTCCGCACGGCACGGCGACTCGACGAAGCGCTGGCCGGCGCGACGGCCACCCGCTTCGACCTGCGCGTTCCGCAGGCGGCGACGATCGATCTGACGGGCCAGCCGATCCATGGCGCGGTCTCGCGCGGCAAGCACCTGCTGCTGCGGATCGGCGACAGCACGCTGCATTCGCACCTGCGCATGGACGGCGCCTGGCTCGTCTACCGACCGGGCGAGAAGTGGCGGCATCCGGCGTTCAAGGTCCGCGCGATCGTGGGCACCGCCGAGCGGGAAGCCGTCGGTGTCGACATCGCCGAGATCGAGGTCGTCCCGACGCACGACGAGGGTCAGCTCGTCGGCCATCTGGGCCCCGATCCGCTCGCGGAGGACTGGGACGCCGCCGAAGCCGTGCGTCGGCTGAGCGCCGACACGCGCAGCATCCACGTAGCGCTCCTCGACCAGCGCAACGTCGCCGGTTTCGGCAACGAGTACGCCGCAGAACTCCTGTTCCTCCGCGGAATCCTGCCCACCACCCCAACGCCGGAGGTCGACACTGCGGCCCTGATCGATCTGGGCGTGCGCACGATCAGAGCGAACCGCGATCGCTCCGGTCGCACGTTCACCGGCATCGATCGTCCGGGTCAGGCCACCTGGGTCTACGGCCGCGCGGGGAGGCCCTGCCGACGCTGCGGTACCCGCATCCGCAGAGGTGAGCAGGGCGCCGATCCGACCCGGGAGAGGATCACCTTCTGGTGCCCCTCGTGCCAGCGGTGAACAGCATCCCTGCGAGGGAATGAATTCCCCACTCCCATGGTTGTGCATATATCCGGGGAATCTCCGGAGCACGGGAGGAATCGTGGGCAAGAACTACATCGACATCGAGAACGACCAGGGCGCGACGCTGCGGTACCGCAAGCACGCGAACGGTCGCGGTCTCGTCGCGCACGGCGCGAAGGTGCACCCCAAGGCGCACATCGAAGCCGGCGCCTACATCGAACCGGGCGCGCGTATCGGCGCCGGGGCGACGATCGCACGGGGTGCGTGGATCGAACCGGATGCCGTGATCGGCGAAGGGGCGCACATCGAGGCGCACGCCCACATCGGTCAGGGCGCGGCGATCGGCGACAACGCGTATGTCGGAGTCCGCACCGAGGTCGGCGCAGGAGCACGCATCGTGCGCGGCGCCCGCATCGGCGACGACGAGACGGTCGCGGCCGGTCTCACGGTGGCCACGAACCCCAAGGGCCTCTGGCTCGCCGCCTGATCCGCTCGGGCACTGCCACGATCGCCACACGGGCGCGGCGCTTCAGAGCAGCCGTCGCTCCGTGGCCCACACCGTCAGCTCATGCCGTGAGGAGAGCTGCAGCTTTCGCAGGACTGCGGAGACGTGCGTCTCGACCGTCTTGATCGAGATGAAGAGCTCCGCGGCGACCTCCTTGTAGGCGTAGCCGCGGGCGATGAGGCGCATGACCTCCTGCTCACGCGCCGAGAGCCTGTCGAGCTCGTCGTTCGCGGTCGCGGTCTCGCCTGACACCGCACCGAACGCATCGAGGACGAAACCTGCCAGACGCGGCGAGAACACCGCATCTCCCCCCGCGACCGCGTGCACGGCGCTGCTGACCTCGATGCCCGAGGATCCCTTCGTGATGTAGCCGCGCGCCCCGGCGCGGATGACCCTCACCACGTCGGATGCCGCGTCCGAGACGCTCAGCGCCAGGAACTTCGACGTCGTGGGCGCGCTGCCACGGATCACGGCCTCGCCGCCGCTCGCATCATCACCGCTCCCACCGGGAAGGTGCACGTCGAGCAGCACGATGTCGGGGACCGTCTCGCGGATCACGGCGATCGCCGACGGCACATCATCCGCCTCCCCCACCACATCGACGCTCTCGTCGAGGTCGGCGCGGAGGCCGGAACGGAAGATCGAGTGATCATCGACGATCACCACTCGCACGCGGTCAGCCACGGTTCTCCCCCGTCGTCGTGAAGGTCAGATGCACCTCGGTGCCGCCGTCGGTGCTGCGCACCGTGGCGCTTCCGCCCGCGCGACGCATGCGACCGATGATCGACTGCCTCACGCCGAGCCGATCGCTCGGGACGACGTCGAGGTCGAAACCGGTGCCGCGATCGCGGATGAACACGTCGACGCCCGAGACGCTGCCCTCGATGTAGACCGAGATCTCACCGCCCGCGTGCCGCGCCGCGTTGACCATGGCCTCGCGCGCGGCGGCGGCGAGCTCCCCGCTCGCACGCTCCGCCGACAACCCGGCCGAGACCACGTCGATCCGCACCGGATAGTCGAGTTCCAGCGCGCCCGCGTAGTCGCGCAGGTCCGTGGGCAGGTCGCTGTCGGCCGGTGCATCGCCGTCGTACAGCCAGGCGCGCAACTCCCGTTCCTGCGCCCTGGCCAGGCGTGCCGCCTCGCTCGAGGCACCGGCCCTGTTCTGGATCAGCGCGAGCGTCTGCAGCACCGAATCGTGCAGGTGCGCGGCCATCTCGCTGCGCTGCTCCTCGCGGATGCGGCGGGTGCGCTCCCCCGCGAGGTCCCGCCAGCGGTGGATGAGCGTCGACGACGCGACCGCCAGGACGCCCGCCAGCGGCAGCAGCGCGATCAGGAACTGGATGCCGCCGGTGGCGCGCGACAGCAGCACGAAGAAGAGCACCCCGAGCACGGCGACGGAGAGGATCCGCACGACGGTGGTGTGCCGCGGGCCGCGGGCCGTGTCGGTGCGATCGATCAGCGTCGCCCACAGTCCGGCGGCCGTGGCGAGCACGACCGACGTCGTCGCCATCAGCACGGCCGGGGCCTGCGAGAGCACGCTCCCGCCCGCGCTCCCGCCCACGGACCACGACGCGAGGATCAGCACGCCGAGCGCGGCCGGGACGAGCAGGATCCATGCCACCGGCACGCGTCGCGACGGAGCGGACCCGGCTTCGGTCGCCTCCTCCGTCGGGGCCTCGGTCCACGGTGTGAAGACCCAGCACCACGCGTACAGGAGCACGCCCGCCCCACCGCACAGTGTCAGGGCGACGAACAGCGCACGGATCATCCACACCGGCGCACCGAGGTGTCGTGCGAGCCCCGCGCTGACACCCGACACCAGGCAGTCGCGGTCCCGGGTGAGCGCCGGGCGCGGGGGCGCGGCGACACGGGGAGGGCGCGCGGAGGCCGGCGGCGCGGAAGAGGACATGTCGCCCATCCAATCACCCAGCGCCGCCCTGAGGGGATTCCCGCGGACAAGATCAGGGGTCGCTCAGGGGTTCACCCCATGGTCGGAGCACCCTCACGGCGGACAGTATCGAAGCATGACGATTCCGACAGCGCCCCCGCCTGCCGCCGACGCGACCGACCCGGCCGCCGGCAGCAGCACGACGCACGCCGCATCCCCCTCCGCCGAACGCTTCTTCCTCTGGTGCGCCGGCCTCGGTATCGCGCGCTCCGACGGCTGGCTCGGCGGCATCGCTGCGGGCATCGCGGCACGCCTGCGCATCGATCCGCTGATCGTCCGAGGCGTGCTCGTGATCGCCGCGCTGTTCGGGCTGCCGGTGATCTTCCTGTACGCCCTCGCCTGGGCGTTGCTGCCGGATGCCGACGGACGGATCCATGCTCGCGATCTGCTCAACCGGGACTTCCAGCCGGTGCAGCTCGGCATCCTGGGCATGGCCGTCGTCGGCCTCATCCCGACGGCTCCGCTGAGCGGCCGCCTGTTCGGCCTCGGCTACGAGAGCTGGTCGGCCCTGTCGATCTTCGGCTGGATCGCCGGACTGATCCTGGTCGGTGGCCTGCTCTTCCTGATCGTGCGTGCTGCGAGCCGCACCCCGGATGTCTCCGTGTCGAGTGGGCAGGCTTCGCCCGACTCCGCGGCTCCGGGAGCATCCGCGACCCTCGGCGATTCGGGTACCGCCGAGGGCGCGGGTGCGACACCACCGCTCCCTCTCGTCGCGCCTCCCGCGGGCGACGCCGCCGGAGGACACGCGATCCCCACCACCGAGCGTCCCGTCGCCCCCGTCCTCCTCGCCGAGAACGCGCAGAACCCGGAAGAGCTCGCCGCCTGGCGTGCGCAGCATGCGGCCTGGCGCGAACAGGATCAGGCCTGGCGTCGGCAGCAGCAGGATGCCGAGCGCGCCGCCCGCGACCAGATGCGCCGGGAGCGTCAGGCCGCCGCCGCGACCTTCGCGACCGAAGCGTCTGAGCGCCGCCGCGTCCGTCGCGCCTCGAACCCGCGAGCGAGCTTCGCGTTCGTCGCCTCGGTGATGGGGCTCGCACTGGCGGTCGGCGCGGCCGTCGGTCTCACGGGCGGCCCGACGGCCGGCGCGCTGGGCTTGCTGTCCGCCGCACTCGTGCTCGCGGTGGGAATGATCGTCGCCGGCCTGTTCCGTCGTCGGAGCGGCTTCCTCGCCTTCCTCACCGCGATCGCGCTGGCCGGCGGCGTCGCAGCCGGATACGTCGCCACCTTCGACGACCTCACCTATGGCTGGGCGTCGGTGTCGAACAACACGGCGCAGCATGTGCAGCAGCCGTTCGGCGACCTGAACGTCACGCTCCTGCCGCATGACGACGCCCCGCGCCCGATCGTGATCGACAAGGGCACCGGGCAGACCTGGATCGACGTGCAGCCCGGAGTGGAGCTCGATCTCACCGCGACCATCGGATCCGGTCAGGTGACCTGGGTGCGCGTGGATGCCGAGGAGGGCGTGGTGCTCGACTCCGGCAGCTGGCCGCTGGTGACAGCCGCGGACGGCAGCCGCACCGCGGTCGCGACCGCCGCGGCCGAGAACACCTCCGTCGTCACGCGACAGCCCGTCACGATCACCCAGACCTCCGGCGACGTGCAGGTCACCATCTACGACAGCACGGAGGAAGAGCGATGAGCGCCGACAACACCCCGACGAGCCCGCTGGACGATGCGACGGCGGCAGCGCCCGAGGCGATCGAGAGCGCTGCGGACTCGCCGTCCTCCTCGTCGGTCGAGGAGGAGGCGGAGTACGCGCCGCCCCTCCCCGATGACGTCTCGGCACACGCCGCCCCCGTCGCCGCCACGGCGGCGGTGTCATCCACCGCCTCCACCGCGAGCCCCGTGTCCACGGGCGCCGCGCCCGAGCCGACGGTTCCCCGGACCCGCGGCGCCGCGATCGTGTGGGGACTGCTGTTCGCCGTGATCGCCGCGTTCGGTATCTGGACCCTCACGGATGACGATCGTCGCGAGGGGGCGGCGGGGTGGATCACGACACTGACGCCGAACACCGTCCTCTCCCTCGTGCTGCTCACGATCGGCGTGCTGATACTGGTGGGCGGCGCGGTCGGACTGATTCGCCACGCCCAGCGCCGGGCCGCTCCACAACGATGACGCGGGCGCGCCGCCCGGCGCCCGATACTCTGGATCGCATGGCGACTCAGGGACGGCGACCGGCGCGGCGCACCGGCGGAGCGACGCCCGCGCGTCGCGGCAAGGCGGGGACCGCACAGAAGCCCGCCGCGAAGTCCCGCACGAAGGCGCAGGACAAGGTCGTGTTCGACGCTCCCCGCAGCACCCCGGAGGAGCCGCGGATCTTCCGTCTCGGGGCCGTGCCCGGCGCGACTCCCGGGCGATGGATCGACGCCTGGAAGCAGCGGATGCCCCACGTGCGCCTCGAACTCGTGGCGATCTCCGCCGCCGGGCAGCGGGACGCACTGGCCGAGCTCGATGCCGCACTCATCCGGCTCCCGCTCGTCGATCCGACGCTGCACATCATCCCGCTCTACGACGAGGTTCCGGTCGTGGTCGCAGGAACGGACTCGCACCTGCTGGCGGTCGACGAGCTCTCCACATCCGACCTCGTCGGCGAGGTCGTGATCGTCCCGGATGACGATGTGCTCGGCCTGCGGGAGCTGCCGGGCACCGTCAGCCCGAACTTCCCCGCACTCAAGACCACGGCCGACGCCATCGCGACCGCCGCCTCGGGAGCGGGGATCGTGGTCGTGCCGATGTCGCTCGCACGCCTGCACCACCGCAAGGACGCCGATCATCGGCCGCTGATCGACGGACCGTCGTCGACCGTGGCGCTGGTCTGGCCCCGGGACCGCACGACCGACGACGTCGAGACGTTCGTGGGCATCGTCCGCGGCCGCACCGCGAACTCCTCGCGCTGACCGGTCCTCCACAACTCCGGAGATCCGCGCCGGATCAGTGTCCGCACGCCCGAAAAGCGCCCCGAGCGCTCGGTTCTTCCGGAGTTATGGAGACCGCACGGACGTCACCGCGTTCTCGGCCGCGGTCTCTGATCGTTAGAATCGCCGGATGGCTTCGCTTCTCTACGTCTGCGTGCGTCCGGAGCGCGGGGCGGCGGATGCCGAACATGCGTCCTTCCGTCGTGCGCTCGGCGCCGAGGTGGTGGATCGGCTCGATCTGCTCGAAGAACCCCTCGACCCCGCGCGTCTCGCGCGCTACCGGGGCGTCGTCGTCGGCGGCTCCCCGTTCAACGTCACCGACCCCGAGAAGGACGTGGTGCAGCTGCGCGTCGAGGCCGATCTGCGGCGCATCGCGCATCGGGCGATCGACGGCGACATCGCCGTCTTCTTCACGTGCTTCAGCATCGGTGTCGTGACGCAGATGCTCGGCGGCGAGGTGACCACCGCGACTCCGGAGGCCGCGAGCGCCACGGTCATCCGCACGACGGCGGACGGCGCGGTCGATCCGGTCTTCGGCCCCAGCTCCCCCGCACTCACCGTCTTCACGGCGCACAAGGAGAGCGCGGTCGCGCTGCCCGCCGGCGCCACCCTGCTCGCGACGAACGAGTCCTGCCCCGTGCAGGCCTACCGTGTGGGGACGCACCTGTACACGGCGCAGTTCCACCCCGAACCCACCCCGCGCGACTTCGCCGATCGGATGACGTTCTACCGCACGACCGGCTACTTCGACCCCGAGGAGTTCGATCGCGTGCAGGACCAGGTGCTCTCCGCATCCGTGACCGAGGGTGCCGCGCTCCTGCGCCGGTTCGCCGACACCTTCGCCTGAGACCGCCGTGGGCGGCCGGGCCCGAATCCGCGCTCAGCCCGCGGAACCCCGCAGCAGTTCGACGCGCTCGCGCAGGTATGCCTCCAGCGGCATGTACCCTCCGGCGGCGCTCCACCGCACCATCGGCACCCCGTCGATCAGGGCGAGCGGCCCGGACGATCCTCCGGCGTCCACGGCATCGACGTCGATGATGCTCCAGCCGACGTGCACGACCTCGCCCTCGTCGAACCCTCCCCGTAGCGCCTCCTCGCGACGCACGGCACGCTCCCGCGCGGACTCGGCGGTGTAGCCCCGACGACCCGGATCCGCCGCACGCAGCACCTCGGCAGTCGCCAGAGCATGCGTCTCGGTGAGCAGCAGCACACCCAGGTGCCACGCCGCCCCGACGCGCACGATGCGCCGCCCGCGCCACCGGGACTCTCGTTCCTCGCCCAGCCCCTCCTGCGGCGCGCCGACGAGGTCGTGGGCAGCCTGGGTCAGCAGAGCGGATGCCGTCATCACAGTTCTCCTTGCGGAAGTTCATCGGCGGGACGCGGGCCGGCGATCCGGTCGCGGTCTCCGCGCAGCAGCATCCCGAGAACCGGGAAGAACAGCACCGACAGCATCCCGGCACCGACGAGCGCGGCTGCGGTACCCGTATCGATCATCTTCTCATCCACGCCGATCGCGGTGACCGCGACGATGATCGGCAGGCCGGTGGCCGTGAGCAGCCCGAGGGCGGTGCGGTCGCGTACGGTCGCACCCGCCGGCGCCGACAGTTGCGCGGCGGAACCGCGGATGACCAGCAGTGCGACCAGGAACAGCGGCACGAGCGCCATCGCGGCCGGCGAGGTCAGCAGCGCCTGCAGGTCGAAGTTCACACCGGTGTAGAGGAAGAAGATCGGCACGAGGAACCCGAACGCGATCCCCTCGAGTTTGCTCTCCACCGCTTCCGCATCCTTCTTCGGCGCGCGGGCCATGATGATGCGCCATACGGCGCCGGCGACGAAGGCGCCGAGCAGCATGTCGAGATCGAGCATCACGCTGAGGCCCACGAGCGCCGCGATCAGCAGCAGCACGAATCGCACACCGAACTGATCCGAGGTGTGCAGCGTGGCACGCACGATCGTGTGCAGGCGGCCGTGCGAGACCCGATGGGCCGCCACCACCGCCAGCACCGCGAGCAGCACGAACGCGAGGAGGACGGCCGCGGCGATCGGCGTCGTGCGCGTGCTGAGGAAGATCGAGATCGCGATCAGTGGCAGGAACTCCCCGACCGCTCCGACCGCGGTGAGCGCCTTGCCGAAGGGCGTGTCGAGCTCGCGGGCATCCCGCAGGATCGGCATCAGCGTGCCCAGTGCGGTGGAACTGAGCGCGATGCCGATCACCACCATGCCCTCGCCGGGAGCGAAGAAGAAGCCGACGCCGATGCCGAGCGCGACGCTCATCACCCAGCCGAGCGACGCGCGCACGACGGGTCGTCCTGCCACGGCCCGGAAGTCGATCTCGGAGCCGGCGATGAAGAACAGCATCGCCAGGCCGAAGTCGCTGAGCTTCTCGAGCAGTGCATGCGGCTCGACCCATCCGAGCACGGCGGGACCGACGAGGATGCCGAGCACGAGCTCGAACACGATGATCGGGACCCGCACGATCGGTCGGACGCCGCGCGCCAGCAGGGGTGCGGCGACCGCGAGCAGGGGAATCAGCACCAGTCCTACGTCGCCCGCGTTCACGGACTCAGAGTATCGAGTCGGTCGCGATTCGTCCGGTGGTGCGCAGGCACGGCAGAATCGAGGGACACCCCCGAGGAGCGTTCATGTCACAGCCCGATACCGCCCGCCTCCTGATCGCGTGCGACGACCAGCCCGGCATCGTCGCCGCCGTCGCCGGCGTGCTCTCCGCGCACGGCGCGAACATCATCTCGCTCGACCAGCACTCGACCGACTCCGAGGGCGGCCGCTTCTTCCAGCGCACCGTGATCCACCTCGACGGTCTCTCCGCGGCACGCCCCGCGCTCGAGGCCGATCTCGGGCAGGTCGCCGAGCGGTTCGGCATGGAGTGGTCGCTGCACGACACCGCACGCCGCAAGCGCGTGGCGATCTTCGTCTCGAAGTACGACCACTGCCTGATGGAGCTGCTGTGGCGCACGCAGCGCGGCCAGCTCGACATCGACATCACGATGGTGGTGTCGAACCACCCCGACCTCGCCGAATCCGTGCGGTCGTTCGGTGTGCCGTTCGTGCACATCCCCTCCGGCGACAAGCAGTCCATGGAGCAGCGTCAGCTCGAACTCCTGCGCGGCAACGTCGATCTCGTGGTGCTCGCGCGCTACATGCAGATCCTCACCGACGACTTCATCCGTGAGCTCGATGCCCCGGTGATCAACATCCACCACTCCTTCCTCCCCGCCTTCATCGGGGCGAACCCGTACGCGCGGGCGAAGGAGCGCGGTGTGAAGCTGATCGGCGCGACCGCGCACTACGCGACCGCCGACCTCGACGAAGGGCCGATCATCGAGCAGGATGTGACGCGGGTCACGCACTCCGACTCGGCCGCTCAATTGCAGAGCCGCGGTGCCGATGTCGAGCGTCTGGTGCTCGCTCGTGCCGTGCAGTGGCATGCGGAGGACCGCGTGATCGTGCACGGCAAGTCGACCGTCATCCTCTAGCGGCGGCGCCGCCGCGGCGTCACCGGGCGGGGACGCCCTGCACCAGCTCGGCGAACGCCTCGGCCGCCGTGCCGTAGCGCGCGAGCGGCGCGGCCTGCCCCATCCACAGCGACTGCAGCTCACCGAGGTTCTGCTGCCCCGCGGCCGCGCGGAACCTGCCGGTGAGCCAGTTCTGCAGCGGGAACGGTGCGATCGTGCCGCTCGCCTCGATCGCGCGCACGGTGCGGTTGCGGGCTCCACGGGCCAGTCGTCCGCTCATCGCCCGGGTGAGCACCGTCTCGTCGGCCGCCGTGCGGCGGATCGCCTCACGGTGCGCATCGTTGATCGCGGATTCCGCGGTGGCCAGGAACGCGGTGCCGACCTGCGCCCCCTGCGCGCCGAGCGCGAACGCGGCGGCCACGCCGCGGCGGTCGGAGATGCCTCCGGCGGCGATCACCGGCACATCGACCGCGTCCACCACCTGCGGCACGAGAGGGAAGGTGCCGACCAACGACTCCTCGGCGGCGCGGAGGAACGAGACCCGGTGACCGGCGGCCTCCGAGCCCGTCGCGACGATGGCATCGACGCCCCCCTCGGCGAGCGCCACGGCCTCTGCGACGGTGGTCGCTGTGCCCACGACGGTGATGCCGCGGCGATGCGCTTCCTCGATCAGCGCCTCGGACGGCACGCCGAACACCACGCTGAGCACGGCGGGCGCAACGTCCCAGATCGCCTCGAGCTGCTCGTCGAGCGACGGCAGATAGGCATCCGGTCGCGCGGGAAGCTCCTCCCCGACCGCCTCGAAGAACGGCTGCAGCGCCTGGGCGAAGATCGCATGCTGTGCGTTCGGCACCACCTCGTCGCCCAGAGGGAGCCAGATGTTGAGCGCGAAGGGCTTCGAGGTGGCCGCCCGCAGCTGCGCGCCGGTCTGCAGGATCCGCTCTCCGTCGTACCCGTAGAGCCCGAAGGAGCCCAGGCCGCCGGCCTCGCTCACGGCCGCGGTCAGCGGCACGGAGGACAGGCCTCCGAAGGGGCCGAGGACGATCGGATGCTCGATGCCGACCAGCGCACGCAGATCACTCATGCTTCGAGGCTACGCCGCGCTGCGCAGCCCGGCGCCGACTGTGACGCCGCTCTCAAGACGGGCTCGATCACGCCGGTGCCCCGCGCCCGGTGCTACCCTCGCTGCAGAGGGGAGAGCGCACATGAGCGAGTGGTTCGGACAGATGCTGAGCATCGTCCTCACTGCGCTCGGCCTGGTCTCCGTGCCGGATGCCACCGCTCTCGGCCTCGCGATCGCCCTCATCGCGGTGACCGCACTCACGCTCGCCCTCGTGCTGAGCCTGCACCAGGCCACGGGCGGCACCGCGCCGCATCCCTGGCGCGCCATCGACGTCTCCACCCTCCTCTCACAGAGCGATCCGGATGCCGCAGGGCACCCGCGTCCGCGAGCGCCGGGAGTCGCGACCGCCGCGTAGTCCGTTCCGACCGGGACCGCGCGGCTTTCGCCGACCCTTCCCGACCTCTCGAACGGACACCTCATGGACTTCTTCGCCTTCCCACCCCTCGCTGCCCTCCTGGACGCCGCCTACGGCGCCCTCGTCGGGCTCTCCTCCCTGCTCGAACCCTTCGCCGGCGGCGCCGCATCCGCTGCCGCCGTGATCCTCGTCACGCTCCTGGTGCGCGCCCTGCTCATCCCCGTCGGCATCTCGCAGGCCAAGGCCGAGCAGACCAGGGCGCGTCTCGCGCCGAAGCTGCGTGAGATCCAACGCCGTCACAAGAAGAACCCGGAACGGCTGCAGCGCGAGACGCTCGCGCTCTACCGCGCCGAGAACACCTCGCCGTTCGCGGGGATGCTCCCCGTCCTGGCGCAGGCCCCGGTGGTCGGCATCCTGTACACGCTGTTCATCCGTCCCGAGATCGCCGGGCACCCCAACGAGCTCCTGACGCACGACCTCCTCGGAGCCCCGCTCGGCACGAGCCTGGTCTCCGCGATCTTCGGCGGTACCGCGACTCCTGCGACCTTCCTCGTGTTCGGCGTGCTGCTGGCGATCATGATCGCGGTCGCCGAGGTCACCAGACGGGTCTTCCGTCCGGTGCCGGTCGAGGGCGATTCACCACTCAACTCGCCGACGATGCTGCGGATGATGAGCGCGCTGCACTACCTGACCGCGGTGTTCGCGGCGTTCGTGCCACTGGCCGCCGCGCTGTATCTCACGGTCACGGTGGTGTGGACCCTCGCGCAGCGGGTGATCCTGCGTCGTCGCTACCCTCTCCCGGTGTCGACACCGGCGCGGGTCTCCGCCTGACGACTTCTCCGGTCGCACTCAGGCACCTTCCGGGGCGATCCAGGGTGCGTCGGTGCGACCGGAGGTGCCCCGGAGTCGAGCGGTGACGAAGATTCATTCCGGCAGGGGGATCGGCCCGGTGAAGACGGCGGGCGGATCGTCCTCGTCCGGGGACTTCTGCGGCGACTTCTCGGCATCCGCGCGCGTACGTCGTCGGATGCCGAGGGTCGCCCCGGCACTCGCGGCGACGACGAGCGCGATCGCGAGCATCCGCAGCGGCGTCGCGCTCTGACCGAGGATCAGCCAGCCGGCGAGCGTCGCGAAAGCCGGCTCTAGGCTGAGCAGCACCCCGAACACGCGCTGCGGCAGGCGGCGCAGCGCAGCGAGCTCGAAGCTGTACGGGATCACCGAGGAGAGCACCGCCGTGACCGCGGCGAGCAGCAGCAGTTGCATGTCGCCCGACACCGTGACCGCGGCGGGCACCCCCACCGGCATGAGCAGCAGCGCTGCGACGAGCAGTCCCATCGCCAGGCCGCCGCTGCCGGGGATCAGGGATCCCACCCGCGCGCTCATCCGGATGTACATGGCCCAGAATCCGGCGGCGATCAGGATGAACACGACGCCGAGCGGGTCGAGCGGCTCCGCGCCGATCAGCCCGTCGACGCCCAGCAGCACCATCCCGATCAGCGCGACACCGACCCACGCGGCGTCGGCGAGCCGACGGGTGAGCACGGCGGCGAGGACGAGCGGTCCGAGGAACTCGATCGCGACCGCGGGCCCCAGCGGGATGCGGTCGATCGCCGCGTAGAAGAAGCCGTTCATCGCGGCGAGCGAGACGCCGAAGAGCACGGCCGCGATCCACTGCTGGCGGGTCCACCGCCGCGGACGCGGACGAACGATGACGAGCAGGAGGAGCGCGGCGATCGCGACGCGCAGCGAGGTCACACCCCACGGGCCGAGCACCGGGAAGAGCTGTGCGGCGACGGCCGCGCCGAAGGGCAGCGACAGGCATGAACCGATGACGAGAGCGACGCCGACGAGAGGACGGGACGACGCTGACTGCTGCACGTACTCCAGCGTGGGGCATCAGCGCCGCCCCCGTCCACTCGACACTCAGAGGTGCTTGCCTCCGGTCACCGGGAGCACCGCGCCGGAGACGTACATCGATTCATCCGAGGCGAGGTAGACGTACGCACCGGCGAGCTCGGCGGGTTGGCCCGCACGCCCGAGCGGCGTGTCCTGTCCGAAGGTCGCCAGCCGCTCGGCATCCCACCCGGTGGCCGGGATCAGCGGAGTCCAGATGGGACCGGGAGCGACCGCGTTGACCCGGATGCCCCGAGGACCTGCCTCTTCGGCGAGGGCCTTCACGAAGGCCACCTGCGCGGCCTTCGTCATGGCGTAGTCGATGAGTCCTGGCGAGGGGTTGTAGGCCTGGACGGATGCCGTGACGATGATGCTCGCCCCCGCCGCGAGATCCGGATAGGCGGCACGGGCGGTCTGCACGAGGCCGGTGAGGTTGGTGTCGAAGACCCGGCGCATGTCCTCGGTCCTCAGCGTGCCGAAGCCGTCGATGTCGTGCTGGTAGCCGGCGTTGAGCACGAGGACGTCGAGCCCGCCGAGCGCGGCCCTGGTCTGCGCCACGATGCCGGTCGCGAAGTCCTCGTCGCGGAGGTCGCCCGACAGGCTGAGCCCGGTTCGGCCGGCGTCGCGGATGTGCGCGATCGTCTGGTCGGCGTCGCCCTGCTCCTCCGGCATGTGCGCGATCGCGACATCGGCGCCTTCTCGGGCGAACGCGATCGCGACCGCCCGTCCGATGCCCGAGTCTCCCCCGGTGATCAGCGCGCGACGACCGCTCAGCCGCTCATGGCCGCGATAGCTGGATTCGCCGTGATCCGGGGTGGGACTGGTCTGCTCGGTGAGCCCCGGCTGCGACTGCTGCTGGTCCGGGAATCCGTCCTCGCGATGTGCGTGGCGGGGGTCGATGGGGGTGTCGGTCATCGGGATCTCCTTGATCGAGGTGTCCTCCGACTCTCGACGAGGTCGCCGTCACCGCCCAGGGGGTTGACAGCCTCCCGGCTCCTTCGCGACGTGTCGTCCCGCCACCGGCGGTCCGCGGTCAGAGCGGAGTCGTGACCGGAGTCTCGCCGGTTCCCGGCGCTTCACCCGCCTCGGACGGCTCGGGCACGAGGTAGAGACCGGAGGGGGCGTTCGCGGTGAACGCCAGCGCCTCGATCCAGGCACGGTTGATCGAGGGCTGGCGGCTGCCGAAGTACTTGAACACCAGCGAGCTTCCCGGCTGGATCCACACCGTGGTGCGCCCACCGCCGACGCTCGCGTCTTCGCGCCAGCTGAACGGGAACGGCTCACCGCGGCGGAGCTTTGCCGTGATCACGAGCTGCAGATGCGTGAGAGCGCGATCCTCGATCTCGGTCTTCACGCCGCCTTCGTAGATGAACTTGCCCATGCGGAATGATCTCTTTCTCTGCCAGGGCGGTTTCGGCCGGTCGGACACTTTCCCCTTATGCGTAGCGTAAGTCCTGTCGGGCCCTGCTGCACTACGCGCGGGGAATCGCGCGCGTCGCGCCCGCGCTGTGTCCGCGCGGTAGCGCGCTGCACTCGATCGACAGTGGAGCCCTCGTGGCGCGAAGTCAACCCCCTCCATCCTCGTGGCGTTCGCGCCTAGAGTCGGTGATCCACCAGCCGAGGAGGCCACGAGGATGAGCGACCCGCAGACACCCGAACAGGGATACACCCCGACCACGACCCACGCGGAGTGGGGCGCGGGAGAGCCGCGCCTGCGCATCACCCGCGACGAGGAGCGCACCGAATATCTGCTCGACGCGGATGTCGTGCGCATCGGTTCCGCCGAGGGGAACGAGCTGCGGCTCGCCGACACCGACCCGGTGCACGCGACCATCACGCACGACGACCGCGACGAGTACGTGCTGACGCTGCACGGCGAAGGCGACACGAGCGCGAGCGCCGGCACGGACGGCACGCACCAGGGCGAGGATTCGCAGACGCTGCGCACCGGAGCGCAGTTCAGCGCCGGCCCCTGGACCTTCGTGTTCGCCCGCGAGGAGTTCGCCGACCACGGACGCCCGTTCGGCGGACGCAAGGGCGGCGAGTACGACGACCAGGAGCTGCAGCCGCCGCGTCCCGACTACAGCGATGACGCGAGCGCAGCGGACGACCGCACGACCTGAGCCGGGCTCGGCGGTCTTCCGTCGGCCTACGCCTCGTGCGACGGGAATGCGGCGGGACGGCGCTCGGCGAACGCGGCGAGGCCCTCACGCGCATCCGCGCTCGTGAACGCCGCCTGCCCGAGCACGGCTTCCTGACGGAATGCCTCGTCCTCGGGGAGGTCGGCGAGCGCACGCACGGCACTCTTGATCGTCGCGACCGCGGTGCGGCTGCGCGAGAGCAGATCCTCGGCCACGGCGAGTGCCGAGGACTGCAGGTCGCCTGCCGGGACGACCTGGTTGAGGATGCCGTAGCGCAGAGCCGTCGCGGCATCGATCTTCGTGCCGCGGAGCATCAGGTCCATGGCCCAGGCGTAGGGGATCTGACGGATCAGCCGCACGAGCGTTCCGCCCGCGGGGACGACGCCGACGCCGGTCTCCGGCAGCGCGAACTGCGCGTCCTCCGATGCGAGCCGGATGTCGGTCGAGAGCAGGATCTCGAACCCCCCTCCGAGGCACAGTCCGTTGACGGCGGCGATCACCGGCTTGTCGAGCGTCGTGTGCTTCTGATGCGCGGCGTCCCACTCGCTGATGTCGAAACGCCCCTCCGTGAGGGCGGGAATCGATTCGCCGAGATCGGCGCCGACGCAGAAGGCCCGCTCTCCCGCCCCCGTGAGGATCGCCGCGCCGATGCGGTCGTCGTCGCGCACCTCGGAGAACGCCTCCCCCAGCTGCTCGTACATCGCGAGGGTGAGGGCGTTGAGCTTCTCGGGGCGATCGATCGTGATGACGGCGAGCGCGCCGTCACGGTCGAGGCGGACGCGGCCCATCAGATCGTCCCGGCGGCGCGGAGCTCCTCGATCTCCTCGGGCGTGTAGCCCAGGAGGTCGCGGAAGATCGCGGCGGTGTGCTCGCCGGTGTCCGGGGCGATGCCGCGGGCGCGTGGCGGCGTGCGGTCGAGCTTGACCGGGGAGCCGAAGGTGCGCAGCGACCCGTACCCCGCGTACTCGGCATCCACCACCATGTCGCGCGCCGCGATCTGCGGGTCGGCCACCACCTCGGCGATGTCCTTGACCCCGCTCAACGGCACGAGATCTCCCGCGAGCGCCTCGAGCTCCGCCTTGGTGCGGCCGGAGAACCAGCGCTCGACCATGGGCTTGACCCGTTCCGCATAGACGGCGTCGTCGAACCGCGCACCCATCGTCTGCAGGTCGGGATTGTCGTCGAACTCGCCGGGGGCGCCGAAGATCTCGCAGGAGATCTTCCAGAACTTGTCGGTGTAGCCCCCGAAGAAGACGAACCCGTCCTGGCACGCGAACAGCTCGTAGGGGCGCACGAACGGATGCTGGTTGCCCAGAGGCTCCGGCACGATCCCCTCGGTCGTGTACGAGACGACGGCGTTCTCGGTGAGGGTGAGCACGGAGTCCTGCTGGGACACGTCGACGAGCTGACCCTCGCCGGTGCGCTCGGCATGCCGCACCGCGGCGAGCACCCCGATGACGCCGTACAGGCTCGCGGCGAGGTCGCCGATGATCGTGCCGACGCGGGTGGGCGGGCCCCCCGCCGGGCCGTTCATCGACCAGAGGCCGCCGGTGGCCTGCGCGCTGTTGTCGTAGGCGGGGCGGCCGCGATAGGGACCGGACTGGCCGTAACCGCTGAGCGCCGCGTAGACGAGACGCGGATTGACCTCGCGCAGCCGCTCATGGCCCAGCCCGAGGCGATCCATCGTGCCGGGGCGGAAGTTCTCGACCAGCACGTCGGCCTGCGCGACCAGCCGCTCCAGAGCGACCTTGCCCTCCGGATGGCGCAGGTTCAGCGTGACGCCGAGCTTGTTGCGGTTGTACTGGGCGAAGAAGCCGCTGAAGGCATCGGCACCATCCCGTTCCAGCATCGGCGGGAAGGTGCGCGTGTAGTCGGGGTCGTCCGGATGCTCGACCTTGATCACGGTGGCGCCGAGGTCGGCGAGGATCATGGAGCAGTACGGGCCGGCGACGACACGAGTCACGTCGATCACGACCACCCCGGCCAGGGAGCCGGGACCGGCATCCAGTCCTCCGAGAGATTCCAGTCGTGCGCGGAGCTCGTCGTCGATCATCGTGTGGTCCCTTCTGCGACGCGCGCTCCGGCGTCGACGGTGGAGCGGCGGGTACGGCCGTCCGCCCAGCTTCTCAGCGCGGCTGCCGGAGGGATATGTGACAACCACACACAGCCGACCGCGACTTCCGGGTCGATGCGACCATATCGCGGCTCTGCCGACGTCGGAGAACGCCCGCGCTCAACGACCGGGGACGAGCGCGATCCGCAGGGGTGCCCCCGGTGCCGCCGCGGCGAGGAGTGCCTCATCGATCTCGGCCAGGGCCCGCACCGCTCCCACCGCATCAGCGAACGGATAGGCGCGGCCGCGTCCGGCGAGGAATCCGACCGCCGCGGCCAGCTCGGCCCCGGTGTAGTTGTGGACACCCGCGACCGTCACCAGACGACGCACGATGCTCTCGGCATCCAGCGGCACCGGATCGGCCGGGAAGACGCTGCCGACCAGCACCACGATGCCGCCGACCGTGACGCCGGCGAGCGCTTCTGCCACAGCATGACCCGAAGCTTCGATCACGACATCCGGTTCCCGGTCGAGAGCCGTCGCGCCGAACCGTGCGGCGAGCGCGCGGCGTTCGGGATTCGGGTCGAGCACCTCGACCAGCGCCCCCTGATCCGCGGCGATCGCCGCCGCCGAGAGGCCGACCAGCCCGGCGCCGTGGATCCGCACGGTCACTCCCTCGAGGTCCCTGCCCTGCGCCGCCCTGGCGACCGCAGCCCAGGCGGTCGCGGTCGCGCACCCGGCCGGGGCGAGCACGGCAGCAGGCAGCGCTTCCGGCACCCGCACGATCGCGGTCCCCGCCCGCAGCTGCACGTGGCTGCCGAACGCCCCAGTGAGGTCGCCGTGCACGCCGATGCGGTCGTGGCCGTACTTGCCGAGGTCCCGACACTTCTGCGGGAGTCCTCGCAGGCACCGGTCGCAGCGCGCGCAGGAGACGGTCACCGACCACACCACGCGGTCCCCGATGCGCAGCGGCGTGCCGTCGACGGCGAGCGCGCCGTCGTCGCCGATCGCGATCACCCGCCCAACGCTCTCATGACCGAGTACCAGCGGTGTCGGTGCGGAACGTCGGCCCTGCACGGTGTGCACATCGGATCCGCAGATCGTCGACATCTCCACCGCGACCAGCACGTCGGCATCACCGAGGGAGACACCGGGGACCGCGATCATCTCGTGCGGATGCCCCTCGCCGATCCACACCATCGCGGTGGCGGCGGGGCGCAGTGCGACATCCCTGTGGTGGCCGGGTGGTCTGATCAGCAGCGTGCCCATGGGGTGCTCCCGCTCACGAGGTCGCGACGAGGGGCAGCAGACCGCGCTCGGCGAGCGCTCCGCGGAGTCCGGTGACATCGCGCAGCACCGCATCCGCGCCCGCGGCGTCGAGCGCCCCGCGGTCGTGCGCGCCCGTGAGCACACCCGCGACGAAACCCGCTCCGGCCCGGCGCCCGGATTCGACATCGCTCACGGTGTCGCCCGCCACGGCCACCGCCGCGACGGAGGAGGTCTGCGTACGCAGCAGCGCCGTGAGCACCAGGTCGGGAGCGGGACGTCCGCGCCCCGCATCCACGGGCGAGAGGGCGAGGTCGACCAGGCCGTGCCAGCCGAGGCCGTCGAGCAGTGCGTCCCGCGTGACGGGGGCGAAACCGGTGGTCAGCACCACCCGCAGTCCCGCATCCTTGAGCGATCGGATCGCATCCGCGGCGCCCGGGATCTCGGTGACCCCCTGCTCCTCGAGGATCTCGGCGTAGGCACCCTCGAAGGCGGCGGTGGCGCGCGCGGCGGCGACGTCTCCCGCGGCGAGGTGCGTGAAGACGTCGAGCTTCGATTGCCCCATCGTCACCCGCACGTAGTCGAGGGCCTCGGCCCACGGCATCCGGTCGGCGACGCCGGTGCGTTCGGCTGCACGTTGGAACGCCTGCTCGACGACGCCGTCGTCGAGCACTGTGGTTCCGGCCATGTCGAGGACGACGAGTTCGAGAGGAGTGGTCATGATGTTCCTTCCATTGCGGGTGCCCACCCGAAGGCGGCGGCGAGATTCTCTTCAGCGAGCCCCAGACCCGTGGTCATGCCGATGCCGGTCGTCGCAGCGAGCACGAGTGCTCCCTGGTCGCCGCGTTCGATCAGGAACTCGGTCGGCCCCTTGGCGTAGACGCCCTGCCAGCGCTCCACCACACGCGGCGCCGGCATGTCGAACAGCGCTTCGGCCTCGGCGAGGAACGCCGAGAACGCGACCTCGGGCTGGAACGGCGCAGGCTGCACGGCCGAGGCGTGCGAGTCGCCGATGATCAGCGTGCCGTCGGGCAGCTGCGTGTACATCTGGTTCAGGTCGAGCGCCGCGAGGTCCGGGCGTTCGGCGTGCAGGCGTTCGCGGAGCCGATCCGCCTGCGGAGTCCCCGCGAACCGGCCGTACCGCACGAGCGACCACCCGGTCAGGAGCGGCGCCGCGAGCGGACGCGGCACCGACACGGCCGCGCGCATCATGTCGAGAGCACAGCGGACGATGCCGTTCCGCTCGGCGACCTCGGGCAGCAGCTGGTCGAGGTCGTGGTTCACGGCGACGACCACGTGCCCGGCGGTGATCGCGCCCCGGCTCGTGTCGACGCGCCCGGCGCCGAGCCCGGTCACCGCGGTGCGGAACCGGAACTCCACCCCGAGGGCGGCCAGGTGGCGGACGATCGCCTCGGCCGCCGCGCGCGGGTCGGTCTGCAGATCGGTCTCGATGTGCGCGCCGCCGAGGATCGCGCCGGGGCGCAGCGGCGCATAGCGCAGGAGTTCCTCCGCCTCGAGCATCCGGATGCCGTCGTCATCGTTCGCGGCAGCGGCGAGCACCGCGATCTCCTCGTCGTTGCGCGCCGCGACGAGGGTGCCCGACTCCCGCAGCCAGAATCCGGCGTCGCGGGACAGGCGCAGCCACAGGTCGCGCGATGCATCCGCGTAGCGACGCGCCTCCCCGCTCTGCGCGCCGATGCAGAGGTGACCGAAGTTGCGGATCGTCGCCCCCACCGGTGATTCGGTGCGGTCGACCACGAGCACGCGCAGACCGCGCCGTGCCGCGGCATAGGCGGCGCCGAGTCCGACGATGCCGGAGCCGACGACCACGACATCCGCACCGCTGTTCCCGGGAGTCATCGCCCGACCGTTCATCGGAACACCTTCCGCATCCACATCGCGAGTCCTTCGACCACCAGCACGGTGACCAGGATCATCAGCACGATCGCCGTCACGGTCTCGTAGCGCGACCCCTGACTGGCATTGAGCAGGTAGTAGCCCACCCCACCGCCTCCGACGATGCCGAGGATGGTCGCGGCGCGGATGTTGGTGTCGAGCATGTAGAAGCTGTGCCCGATCAACGCCTGCATCCCCTGGGGCACCGTGGCAGAGGTGTACGTCTGCAGCCGGGTGGCGCCGACCGCACGCAGCGCGCGCTCGGGGCCGCGATCGACCTCTTCGAACGAGTCGGCGATCAGCTTGCCGAGCAGACCGATGCCGCCGATCGCGAGCGCGATCACACCGGCCTGCGGGCCGAGTCCCGTGATCACGACCAGCACGATCGCGAGGATCAGCTCGGGGATGCCGCGGATGCCCACGAGCAGGAAACGCGCGGTGCCGCGCACACCCGCCCCCGGGGCGACGTTGCGGGCGGCGAGCGACCCCAGCACGAGCGAGGGCAGCAGCGTCAGCACGGTCGCGGCGAGCGCGATCGCCACGGTGTCGCGCATCGCGTCGATCATGGCGGAGGCGTCGTAGTTGCCGAAGGACGGCGGCCAGAACTTCGCCGCGACCTCGGGCAGCTTCGCCCAGAACGTGACGAAGTCGAGCCAGTTGATGTCGCTGACGATCACGCTGCCGAGCACGACAAGGACGGCCAGGACTCCCGCGATGGTGTTCCGCGCGCGCTCCGGCGTCCAGGGCCGACGCACCGCCGTGCGCGGGTTCGCCGCCCACGCGGGACGGCCGGTGGATGCCGCCGTCGTCGTCGCGCCGAGACGCGGGTGGAGGAGTCGGTCGATCCAGGAACGGGTCTGGCGCTCCTGGCCGAGCATCGCCCCGCGGACCAGGCTGGAGATGATCTCCATCGCGACACACAGCAGGAAGATGACCAGCGCGATGCCGAGGCCCTTGCCGTAGTTGAGCGCCTTGAAGGCGTACGACATCTCGAGCCCCAGGCCCGCGACGCCGACGTAGCCGAGCACGACGCTGCCCCGCAGGTTGATGTCATTGCGGTGCAGCGCCGTGGCGACCCAGCTCGGCAGCACCTGCGGCAGGATGCCGGCGCTGAACTCCTGCATCTTCGAACCGCCTGCGGCGCGGATCGCCAGGCGGGGACCTTCGTCGATCTGCTCGATCGCATCCGCGAACATCTTCGAGATCATGCCGATCGAGTGGATGCCGATCGCGAGGATTCCCGGCAGCGTGCCCAGGGAGAACATCAGCACGAACGCCATCGCGAGCACCACATCGGGCAGCGCGCGGGTGAGCACGCCGATGAAACGCGCCGCGGCCCGCCATCCGTTGCCCGGCGTCGTGTTGGAGGCGGCGAGGTAGGCGATCGGGACGGAGAGCACGGCGGCCAGCAGGGTGCCGACCAGCACGAGGCCGACGGTCAGTGCGATCAGCCAGACGAGATCGCCCGGTTCCGGGAACGAGAGTCCGCCGACGCGCGCCAGGAAGTTCTCGGCGTTGCCCCAGCTCTGCACCATCGCGGGGATCGAGATGCCGACCTCGTTCACCGCGAGCACGCCGAGCACCACGAGGGCGAGCAGCGTCAGCGAGGCGGCGATCCGCTCCGGAGAGATCGGGGCTTTCGGAGCGCGTTCGGAGACGGGCGATGCCGGACCGCCCGGAGTCGCCGCGCGCGCAGCGAGCAGGGTCATGCGACGGGCGCCTTCGCCGGCGCATCCGTCGCGGCCGATGCCGCATCGATCGCGGCATCCGTCAGCTCCACCTGCACGGCCCTGAGCTCGGCCGTCGTGGTGGCGACGCGGCCGTAGATCTCCATGACCTCGGACTTGGTGAGGTCGGTCGTGGGGGTGTCGAGCACGATCTCGCCATGGCGCAGGCCGACGATGCGATCGGCCCAGTTGATCGCCAGATCGACCTGGTGCAGGCTGCAGACGACCGTGAGGCCCTCGTCGGCGGCGATCTCGCGGATCAGCGCCATGACCTGGTCACTGGATTCCGGGTCGAGGGACGCGACCGGCTCGTCGGCGAGCAGGATGTCGGGCTTCTGCATGAGGGCGCGCGCGATGGCCACGCGCTGCTGCTGTCCGCCCGAGAGCGTGTCGCTGCGCTGGTACGCACGGTCGAGGAGGCCGACCCGATCGAGGTGCTCGAGAGCCTGGATCTTGGCGGTCTTGGCGTACCCCCACAGTCCGAGGCGCGGTCCGCGCACGCGTGAGAGGGATCCGGTGAGCACGTTCTCGAGGACCGTGAGCGAAGGCACCAGCTCGAACTGCTGGAAGATGAAGCCCACCCGGCTGCGCAGCGCGCGCAGCGCCTTGCCGCGCAGACTCGGCACCGCAGCGCCGAGAACCTCGACGTCGCCGGAGGTGGGGATCTCGAGGCCGTCGAGGTGCCGCAGCAGCGTCGACTTGCCGGACCCGGAGAGTCCGAGCAGCACGACGATCTCGCCGCGCGAGACCTGGAGGGAGGCATCCTTCAGCGCGGTGGTCGACCCGAAGGTCTTCGTCACACCGGACAGGCGGATGAGGGCGTCGGGGGCGGGGCCGGTCGTGGCGGGGGCGGTCATGGCGCGGGGCTCCTGCATGTCGATATCGGGGTCGTGGATGTGGGTGTCGCCCTTCGTCCCGCCGCACCCGCCCAGGGCCGGAGGTTCCCGGTTCCTGAGCGAGCGCAGCGAGACGAAGGGCGCGACGGGCGGTCAGGCGGTCAGGCCTTGCACTGCTCCGCTTCGGTTTCCTTGCAGATGTCGCGGATCAGGTCGTAGTACGCGTCATCCACGGGCTTCGTGGCGTAGAAGACGCTGCGGAAGGCGTCGGTGTCCGCACCGTCGATGCCGGCGGCGATGATGTCGTCGATCGTGATCTCGGACAGACCGTCGATGAGCTTCTTCGAGACGTCATCCGGAAGGGTCGACGAGTAGACCAGCGGTGCACCGGGGACCATCGTCTCGGCGATGACCTTCACCTTGTCGGACTTCTCGACCTCGGAGTCCTCCGCGAAGCCGACCTCGCACTCGACGCCTTCGCCGACCTTCTGCACGCTCACGTCGTGCTTGCCCGCGAAGACCGGGGTGATATCGGTCTTGGGGTCGATGCCCGCCTCGAGCAGGTTGTACGACGGGAACAGGTAGCCCGAGGTCGACGACGGGTCGACGAAGCAGACCTTCTTGCCCTTGAAGTCGTCGATGCTCGAGATGTCACTGTCGACCGGGACGATCGCCTGCGAGAAGTACCCGGGCTCCTGACCCTCCTCCGTGACGATCGAGGAGATCGGGGTGAGCTTGGCGCCGTTGTTGGTGGCGGTCACGTAGGTGAAGCCGGAGAACGAGGCGACGTCGACCTTGCCGGCGACGGCGGCCTCGATCAGCGCGGCGTAGTCCGTGGACTCGTGGTAATCGACGGTCTTGCCGGTGATCTCGGCGATGTAGTCCATGAGCGGCTGGTAGTTGGTCTCGGTGTCGACCGAGTCGGGCACGACACCGAAGACGAGAGTGTTCTCGTCGACGGCGAATCCGCTGCCGGCAGACGTCTCGTCAGCGCCGGGGGTGCCGGTCGCCTCGGCCGAACCGGAGCAGGCGGCGAGACCGAGCGCGAGTGCCGCGACACCGACGAGGGCGGGGAGAGCACGAAGCTTCATGAGGACCTTTCAGGGGTGGGAGGGGTGATCCACGGAAGACTCTCTCAGCCCGAGCGCAGAGAAATATACCTATCTCGGAAGAGTTCAGTCCGCGTTCACCGAGCATTTCCCTGGGTGAACTCTGCACGAATGCCGGCGGGCGCGCGGACATGGTCAAGTAATGTACCTATGTGACCGAAGCTGTGTACACCCAGATCGCCGAGGAGCTGCGCGCGCAGATCGCCGCCGGCGCTTTGCGCCCTGGAGACGACGTGCCGACCGAGGCGGAGCTCGCCGCGCGGTGGAGCACATCGCGGGGGCCGATCCGCAACGCCCTGGCCGCCCTGCGCGGCGAGGGCCTCATAGAGACGAGTCGTGGGCGCCCGGCGCGCGTGGTCGCCCGCAAGGCGAATCAGGCCGTCGACGTCTCGGTGCCGTTCACGCGGTGGGCGCGGGATCTGGGCGTCACGCCCGGCGCGCAGACACAGGAGCTGAGCCTGCGCCGAGCGGGCGCCCACGCGGCAGCACTGGGCGTGGAGGCGGATGACACGATCGTGAGCGTCGTGCGCCTCCGGTTGCTCGACGGGCGGCCGACGATGCTGGAGCGACTGTTCTACACCGAGGCTGCAGGGCGACGGCTGTTCGAGGTCGATCTCGACGAGGTGTCGATCACCGAGCACCTCGCCTCACAGGGGCATCCGATCGTGGGGCTGCAGCACGTGATCGACGCCGTGGCGGCGGATGACCAGGATGCTGCGCTGCTGCGCGTGCCGCAGGGCACGCCGATCCTGCGGCTCAGCCGCACCTCCCGCGATGCGGAGGGACGGATCTTCGAGGCGTCTGAGGATCGGTACCTCAGCGAGGTCGTGCGGTTCACGGTCGCCGCATCCGGCATCTCGACCGACGGTCACTACATGCGCGCGGTGGGCGGGTAGGCGCGCTCGATGCGGTCGGGCGTGAGCGTGAGCGGGCGGGAGGCGGCTGGGCGCGGGCGTGAGCGGCTGGGCGCGGGCGTGAGCGGGCGGGCGTCGGCGCAAGTCGGCGGGGCACGGGCGTGAGCGGCTGGGCATGCTTGAGGCGTTCCGGTCGTACGCGGATGCCGTTTCTCCACAGCTGGCGCGTCGGCGTGGGCTCCTCGACGTAGAGTCGAAGGACTCGATACGCATTCGGAGGGACTCTGATGGGGATGCGCGCCGCCTACACACTCGTGGATGAACTGACGCTCGACCGACTGGTGTCGTTGGCACCCGAGGTGCTCGTGTCGACGCTGGAGGATCTCGAATCGGGCGGCTCTCCCACGGTCTATCTCGACAAGATGTGGGACGGCCTGCACTTCCTGCTGACCGGTGTCTCGGCCGCTTCCCCGCGCGATGATGATCCCCTGAGCGAGTCGGTCGTGGGCGTGCATGTCTTCGGCGGCGAGGACTTCGTGGGTTGCACCGAGAACGACGAGCTGCAGACGATCATCGAGGCGCTGGATTCGCTGGATCGCGACGAGGTGATCGGTGCCGCCGACTTCACGGCGTTCGCGAAGGCCGGAATCTATCCGAACATCTGGGACGACGACCCCGAGATCCTTCGCCGTGAGCTCACCGATGCGTGGGACGCCGTGGCGTCCGTGCACCGCAGAGCAGCCGATGAGGGTCACCACCTGGTGATCAGCATCTTCTGACACAACGAACCACTCCCCCACTCACGCGAGGACCTCGCTGGCGGGGCCGCATGTGCCACCCCTGGACGTCGCGCTCCTGCACGCAGCGCCTCTGCGTTCAGATCCACTGCACGTGCACTGCTGCATTCAGATCCCCTGCACGCGCGCTCCACTCGCACCCGCCGAGCTTTCAGCTCTGCACTCACATGCACTGCACTCACATGCACTGCGCTCACACCCGCTGCACGTCCCGCCTGCGCCCGACGGCAGCCGACCCGGGGAGCGGTGGTCGTGGTGTGCGCCAGCGTCGTGCGGGGTCCCACCACGCGGGTCCGCGGACGGTGGGCGTGCCGTTGTCCATGCGGATCTCCCACCCCGAGGTTTCCAGGGTGCGGTGGTGGTGCCAGCACAGGGTGACGCCGTTGTCGGTATGCGTCGGCCCGCCGCGGGAGTGTTCCTGCACGTGGTGGATCTCGCACCAGGCTGCGGGGACGTGACATCCCGGGATCAGGCACTCCGTGTCGCGGAGGGTGATCGCACGGCGTTGGTGGGTGGTGAAGATGCGGTCGGTGTTCCCGATGCCGATGATGCGGCCTTCGGGGTCGAACAGCACCCGTTGGATCGTCCCGCCGCAGGCGGTGTGGCGGGCGGCGGCGATCGTGGTGGGAGTGTCGATCCCGTCGATGTGCGCCCACCCGCGCCCGGTCGCATAGTCCTGCGCCGCGACGGACACGATCAGCGTCGGCGCCGCCCCACCCAGTTTCGGCATCTCCTCATGCCGGGCCGCGATCCCGAGCATCGCCGCGAACGCATCATGCTGCTTCTGCGCACGCGACCGCGGGTCAACCTGCCCACCCGGATCCCCCGACGGCAACACACCACCATCCCGATCCGCCTGGTCCTGCGCGTCACGGGCGTCGTGGGCATCCGGGGAACCCTGCCCCTGTCGGGTGTCACACCCCTCACCCTCTTCGGACAGCACGAACCGCACCCCCAGTACCGGGGACCCGTCCACCTTCGGGTTCAGATACGCATCCCAGATGCGCTGCAACTGCCCCGCCGTCTCCGGCAACAAGTCCCCATGGATCGGGATGAGCCCGTTCCTCACCCGCCCGAGAATCACTCCACGGCCGCGCATCGCGATCTCCTCCGCCGGCTCCGCCCCATCCGGGTCGAGATACGTCAGGATCACGCGGGCGAACACTCGGAGGTCCTCCGGCGTCACCACCGGTGCGGCATCAGCAGATTCCACAGCACCGCCCGCCTCGCCCTCATCGTCGGCAACGTCGACGCCGCGCGCCAATCGAGCGAGCTGCGCATCCGCGTGCCGCCGTGCCTCATCCGGGATCCGGCCCTTTGCCTTCTCGATAGGCCCGGTCGCCGCGAGCAAGCCGGCGATACCGATCGAGCCGTCGAGTAGTGCCTCTCTCAAGGCGGGCCAGCGCGCGGGCTGCATCCCGCCCGACGAGATGCTGATCTCACGGCGGATCGCCTTCGAGGCCTGGATCACACGGGTCGCGCCGGCTGCGTCGACCTGCAGCACTCGCTGCAGAAGCTCCTGCATCGTGCGGCATCCGAACAAGCCGCAGAACGCCGGATCACCCGCCCCCGCCGACCGAGCGGGCACCGAGGCCACGGTCTCTACCGCGATGGCATCGGCCGTGCGTTGCACCTCTCCCACGAGCCGCAGCAACTGCATCTTGGCGTCGTCGGACAGCGTTTCGAAGGAGTACGCGCCGAGCACCTGTTTCAGGTCGCTGACGACCTGCTCCAGGAACTCCTCGGCGTTCTTCATACCGCTCATTCAACTCGGGGCCACCGACATTGGCCGACTGTTTACCCCAGGTCAAGAGCAATATTCCAGCATACTCTCCGCGCGCTTCCCCTCCACGGAGGTATGCGAGACGGACTTCTCCACAGGCATCGAAGATTCCGGACGAACGCGGACATGCGCCCCGCGAGAAGGGTCCACAGTCGTCTGCATGCACCTCGAGACAGCGCCCTCTTCCCGCCTCACACCGCCAGCAGCACGATCCCCCCGACCACGACGAGCGACGCCGCGATCCGCCATCCCGGCCGCGACTCCCGCAGCACGAACACCCCGAACAAGCTCACGAGCACGACGCTCACCTCACGCAGCGGCGCCACGAGCGCGACCGGTGCGATCTGGATCGCCGTCAGCACGAGGATGTACGACAGCGGAGAGAGGACCCCGAAAGCGACGATGCGACGCCACTGCGCGCGCCCCAACGCCCAGACCGCCTGCCATCGGCGACGCACCGCCACCGAGTAGAAGGGCACCTGCAGCAGCGTCGTGCCGACCATGAAGGCGACCGGGGACAGGTTCCACGTGCGGATGACATGCGCATCCCAGATCGTGTAGATCGCGATCATCACACCGGTCAGCAACCCGAAGACGAGTCCGAGGTCGACCCCGCGTCGCACGCCGGCCACACCGCGCCCACGGTCGACAAATCCGATCGCGACCACGCCAGCGATCACCGCGGCGACGCCGACGAGCGCGAGCGGCGAGGGCCGCTCCCCCAGCACGACCATCGCGATGATGACCGACAGGAAGGGGCCGGTGCCGCGAGCGGTGGCGTAGACGGTCGAGAGGTTCCCCTCCTGATACCCGCGCTGCAGCACTGCCATGTATCCGACGTGCAACAGCGCCGAGACGCTCACTCCGAGTGCGAAGGATCCGAGGTCGTCCGTCCCGAGACCTCCGGTGAAAGGGACGGCTCCCATCCACACCACGGTGCTGCCGACGGCACCCCACCACAGGAATGGTGCGCCTGCACGACTGACCCCGTGGGCGACGATGTTCCACGCAGCGTGCGACACGGCGGCGCCGATCACCAGCAAGAAGGCGAGGGGGGACATGACGAGACCCTTCCGTCCGGCGCGGGCGCGACGAACAGGGTCCTCCGGGCTTTTGTCCTGTCAGATGACGGCTCCCCTGCGGAGGGGAACCGTGGCGCCGCTCGGACCAGACGGGCGCGAACCCCGGAACCCTAGGCGCTATCGCGTTCACGTTAACCCCACCGGATGAACGGCCGGCAAACAACGCACCTCTCGACCCCGGTGGGCCCCCTCGAAGCGCCGCGGGCGAGGACCACGTCGCCACCGCGACTACGCTCGAAGCACGCCCGTCTTCAGGAAGGCACAACATGCCCGTCACCCCGGTCGCCCTCTCTCACGCCGAGGATCTCGCCGACTTCATCGCCGCCTCGCCGTCGAGCTACCACGCCGCTGCCGAGGTCGCTCGCCGCCTCGAAGCCATCGGCTTCACGCGTCTGAACGAGGAGGATGCCTGGCCGTCTCAGCCCGGCGGACGTTACGTGGTCGTGCGCGATGGTGCGGCGATCGCCTGGGTCGTCCCCACCGACGCCGCCGCGACCGCGCCCGCGCAGATCTTCGGCGCACACACCGACTCCCCCGGTTTCAAGCTCAAGCCGCAGCCCACGACCGGAACACGTGGATGGCTGCAGGCAGCCGTCGAAGTGTACGGCGGCCCGCTGCTGAACTCCTGGCTCGACCGGGAGCTGCGCCTCGCCGGACGCCTGGCCCTCGCCGACGGCCGGGTCGTGCTCGCCGCCACCGGGGCGCTGCTGCGACTGCCTCAGCTCGCGATCCATCTCGACCGCTCCGCGAACTCCGGGCTCGCGCTCGACAAGCAGGTCGAGACGCAGCCCGTGTGGGGCCTCGGGGATCCGACCCAGGCCGACATCCTCGCCGAGCTCGCACGCTCGGCCGACGTCGCGGCATCCGATATCCGCGGCTACGACGTCCTGATCGCCGACACGGCACGCGGCGCCGTGTTCGGCAAGGACGACGCGTTCTTCGCCGCAGGGCGACTCGATGACCTCGCTTCTGTGCACGCCGGACTCGTCGCCCTCGAGACGTACGACCCGGCCGCCGGGGCTCCGATCGCCGTGCTCGCCGCCTTCGATCACGAAGAGCTCGGGTCGGCATCCCGCTCGGGCGCCGCTGGCCCGTTCCTCGAAGACGTCCTCGAGCGCGTCTACGCCGAGCTCGGCGCCGACTCCTCCGCACGACGCCAGGCCTATGCCTCGTCGTGGTGCCTCTCCAGCGACGTCGGGCACTCGGTGCACCCCAACTATGTCGCCAAGCACGACCCGGTCGTCCAGCCGGTGCTCGGCTCCGGACCCATCCTCAAGCTCAACGCCAACCAGCGCTACGCGACGGATGCCGTCGGCAGCGCGTCCTGGCAGGCATGGTGCGAGCGCGCCGGGGTGCGCACGCAGGAGTTCGTGTCGAACAACGCGGTCCCGTGCGGATCGACGATCGGCCCGATCACGGCCACGCGTCTCGGCATCCGCACGGTCGACGTGGGCATCCCGATCCTCTCGATGCACTCCGCACGGGAGCTCGCCGGTGTCTCCGACCTGCACGACCTGACCCGCACGGCACAGGCGTTCTTCGCAGGCTGACCCGCAACGCACACGGGCAGCGGAGGCGAGCAACCGGAGTGGGAGCCCGGGCGGCTCCGACCGAAGCACCGGACCGCACGCCGACACTGCCCACGATCCACCGGTGATTTCTGGCGCCTCACGCGCCGCAGAGGCCCCCGGCAGTGCCAGGATGTTGCCATGACGGACATCAAGCCGGCTCTGATCGAGCGCGTCGGCATCGAGATCATCCCTGAATCCGACCGCACCGCGAAGCCGCGCGACCTCTTCTGGCCGTGGTTCGCGGCGAACGTGTCGGTGTTCGGCATGTCGTACGGGTCCTTCGTGCTGGGCTTCGGCATCTCGTTCTGGCAGGCGACCATCGTGTCCGTCATCGGCATCGTGGTGTCGTTCCTGCTGTGCGGACTGATCGCCATCGCCGGCAAACGCGGTTCCGCACCGACCATGGTCCTGTCGCGCGCCGCATTCGGCGTGCACGGGCAGAAAGTGCCGGGCATCGTCTCCTGGCTGACCTCGATCGGATGGGAGACCTTCCTCGCGATCCTCGCCGTGCTCGCCACCGCGACCGTCATCACGCAGCTCGGCGGCGACGGAGACAGCATCGCCCTGAAGATCATCGCAACCGTGATCGTCGCGGCCCTCATCGTCGCGGCCTCCGTGCTCGGATATCACACGATCATGAAGCTGCAGTCGGTGCTCACCTGGGTCACCGGTGTCGTCACGGTGCTGTACATCATCCTCGCCGCGCCGAGCATCGACATCGCGGCCGTCCTGGCACGGCCGAACGGCGGCATCGGTCAGGTCATCGGCGCCCTCGTCATGGTGATGACCGGCTTCGGTCTCGGGTGGATCAACATCGCCGCCGACTGGTCCCGCTACCAGAAGCGCACCGCGTCCGACGGAGCGATCGTCGCGTGGAACACGATCGGCGGGTCGGTCGCCCCGATCATCCTGGTCGTGTTCGGTCTGCTGCTCGCCGGCTCCAACGAAGACCTCTTCAACGCGGTGCAGGCCGACCCTGTCGGTGCCCTCGCGACCATCCTGCCGGTGTGGGTGCTCGTGCCCTTCCTGCTGACCGCCGTGCTCGCACTGGTCTCCGGCGCGGTTCTGGGCATCTACTCCTCGGGCCTGACGCTGCTCAGCCTCGGCATCCGCATCCCCCGGCCCTCCGCGGCCGCGATCGACGGCGTCATCCTCACGATCGGCACGATCTTCGTCGTGTTCTTCGCGACGGACTTCCTCGGCCCGTTCCAGAGCTTCCTGATCACCCTCGGCGTCCCGCTCGCGTCGTGGGCCGGCATCCTGATCGCCGACATCCTGCGCCGCAAGAAGGACTACGACGACGACGCGCTGTTCGACGCCAACGGCCGCTACGGCGCCTGGGACTGGACCTCGATCGGCACCATGGTCATCACCAGCGTGATCGGCTGGGGCCTGGTCGTGAACAACTTCGCCGAGGATGCGGCGTGGAACAACTGGCAGGGCTACCTGCTGTTCCTGATCGGCGGCAAGGACGGCGAATGGGCCTACGCGAACCTCGGCGTCTTCTTCGCACTCGTGCTGTCGTTCCTCGTGACCTACTTCGCCCGGGCGGGGAAGATCCGTCGGCAGGAGCGGGCGTGACGGTTCCTTCGACGAGTTCGGGGATCCGAGAAGAGCAGGCGCCGGATGCCGCCTGGCTGATCGTGATCGACCCGCAGGCGATCTTCGCGTCGCCCGACTCCGCGTGGGGCTCTCCATTCTTCGCCGAGGCGATGCCGCGCATCCGGGAGCTGGCGGCATCCTTCGGCCAGCGCGTGCTCGTGACGCGCTGGATGCCGACCGCCGACCGCTCGACCTCGTGGGGTGACTACTTCGCCGCCTGGCCCTTCGCCGACCAGCCGCCGAGCGACGCGCTGTTCGCCCTCGTGCCCGAGGCCGCAGAGCTGTCCGAGCATCCGACACTGGACCTGCCGACCTTCGGCAAGTGGGGTGCCGAGATCGAGGCGATCGTCGGACGCGGCGCGCACGTCGTGCTCACCGGGGTCTCCACCGACTGCTGCGTGATCTCGACCGCCCTGGCGGCCGCGGATGCCGGCGCGCACGTGACCGTCGCCACGGATGCGTGCGCGGGGTCGACGGCGGAGAACCATGCGGCAGCCATGCAGGTCATGGGCCTCTACCCGCCGCAGATCACGATCAGCGACTCGGCGACGGTGCTCGCCACCCGCTGAGCGGCGTACTCCGCTCAGCCCGCCGCGCGCACGGCCGCGGCGATGTCGGCGGGTGATCCGTGCCAGGGCGCCCCGTGCCCTGGCAGCACCCACGATGCCGATACTCCGGCCAACCGGTCGAGCGATGCCAGCGCCTCGTCCGGTTCGTCCGTGAACGGCGCGGGCTGTGCTCCGGTCCGTCCGGTGAGCACATGCCGCGTGGTGAGCGCGTCACCCACGAACACCGCGTCGGCGGCGGGCACGTGCACCGCGATGCTTCCCGGGGAGTGGCCAGGCATCCCGATCACGACCGGCGCTCCGGGCAGATCGAGCACGGTCCCGTCCGTCACCTCCGTCACCGAGGTCACGTGGTGGGTGCGCAGGGCGTTCTTGCGGATGCCGTAGGCGAAGAAGCCGAGCGTCGGGCCCAGGCGCGCGGGTCCCATCGGGGTCTTGGGCTTCTCCCCTGTGCGCACCCGATGGGCGTCCGCGGCGTGGATGAACACCGGGACCCCGGCCTCTTTGCGCAGGCGCTCCGCGAAGCCGATATGGTCGCCGTCGCCGTGGGTCAACACGAGTCCACGGATGTCGGACAGCGGACGTCCGATCTCCTCGAGCTCGCGCTGCAGATCGTGCCAGTGACCCGGCAGGCCGGCGTCGATCAGGGTGATGCCGTCCGGCAGGTCGACCAGGTAGGAGGCAACGATGTCGTTGCCGAGCCGGTGCAGATGCGGTGCGAGCTTCATGGCGGATCCTCTCAGGATGATTGCGATGGCTACGTTACGTAGCTATCATGGCTATTGTCAATAGCCTTCGAGGAGCACCGCATGCCGACACCCGAACGCACATCCACCGCAGCGATCGTCGCGGCAGGGCGCGAGATCCTCGAGGCCACCGGCCCCGCCGGACTCACGATGCAGGCGGTAGCCGACCGCGTCGGCGTGCGCGCACCCTCGCTGTACAAGCGCGTGCGCGACCGCGATGCCCTGCATGCCGCCGTCGCCACGGCATCCATCGACGCACTCACCGCCCGGCTCGAGGCGGCGGGCGATGACCTCACCGACCTGGCGCACACCTACCGGTCCTTCGCGCAGGACCATCCGGAAGGCTTCCGGATCATGTTCACGGCGGCCTCCCCGCACGATGCCCTCGAACGCTCGGCGGCACCGCTCATCCGCGCGGCATCCGCTCTGGTCGGCGAAGAGGAGGCGCTCGATGCCGCGCGCCTCTTCACGGCGTGGGCGACCGGGTTCCTGCAGATGGAGCTCTCCGGTGCCTTCCGTCTCGGCGGCGACGTCGACCGCGCCTTCGACTACGGGCTGCAGCGCCTCATCGCCGGGCTGACACGCTGAAACCGGAGGCGCGACGAGGCGAGAGATCACGGAGGCGGTGACACTCTACGGAGGGATTCCCGTCACGCACGCCGCGATCCGTCACGAACTCCGCGATCCGTCAGCCGGCGACGACTCCATCAACCGCGACCGCCGCTCACCACCTGGTCCAGGCGGCCCACAGCTCGGCATACGGCCCCGGCATCGCGGCGAGTCCTTCGTGCGTGCCGGACTGCACGACCCGGCCGTCGCGCATCACGAGGATCCGGTCCGCCGTGACGGCCTGGCTCAGCCGGTGGGCGATCACGACACCCGTCCGCGCACCGATCGCGGCGAGCGCCGCCCCGTCGAGCAACGCGGCGTCTACCGACCCGGCTTCGGCCGTGGCCTCGTCGAGGATCACGACCGATGCCTCCGACAGGGCGACCCGCACGAGGGCCAGATGCTGCGCCTGCCCCGGAGTGAGCGGATGCCCCGCCTCGCCGATCACAGTGTCGAGACCGTCGGGCAGGCGCAGAATCCAGCCGGCGCCGACCTGCTCGATCGCGAGCTGGAGGCGGTCATCATCCGCGTCGCTGAACAGGCACAGGTCGTCACGCACCGTACCGGCGAACACGTGCGGTTCCTGGCTCAGCATCGCCACGGTGTCGCGCAGGTCGTGCGGATGCCAGTCCTCGATGCCGACCCCGTCGTGCCGCACGAGCCCCTCCTGCACGGGCAGCGCCCCGGCGAGCACGCGGGCGAGCGTGGTCTTGCCCGCCCCACTGGCACCTACCACCGCGATCTTCTCCCCCGGCGCGGCCGACAGCGACACCGCGTCGAGGTCGCGCTGCGCCGGTCGGTGGCTGAAGCCGAGACCGTGCACGTCGATCGCCCCACGCCGAGGCGTCGCGACATGCTCCCGCTCCTGCGGCGAGGGCATCCCGATCACTCCGAACAGGCGGGCGAGGCTCGCCCCGGCATCCTGCAGATCGTCGATGCGGAACAGCAAGGTCCCCATCGGGCCGAACAGCCCGAGGAAGTACAGGGCGGCCGCCGACGCGGCTCCCAGCTCGACGTCGCCCCGGGTCACGAGTACATAGCCGACCATCAGGACGGCGGCGAGACCGAGCAGTTCGGCGGCGTTGAGGAACACGTTGAAGTCGTTGCGCACCTGCGTCGCCCGCACTTCGAGCGCGATGCCCTCCTCGCTCGCCTCGGCGATGCGCTCCAGGTGCTTCTCCTCGGTGCGAAGTGCCAGCACCGTGTCGACACCCCGCACGGCCTCGATCGTCCGCTGGCTGCGTTCAGCCACGACGACCCGGTGCGCACGGTAGACCGGGGCGGATCGACGCAGGAACCACCGGAGCGAGAAGGACTGCAGCGGCGCCGCGACCAGCGCCGCGACCGCGAACCGCCAGTCCAGCAGCCCCATCCCGGCGAGGCTCAGGGCGATGCCGAAGAGCGCGGTGAGGAACGCGGGCAGCGCCTCTTCGACGACCTGCCCGACCGCGCGGACGTCTCCCGAGAGTCGCGCCACGAGATCTCCGGTGCCCGCCGCCTCGATCCGCGCGGTCGGCTGAGCGAGCGCAGTGCGGAACGCCGATTCGCGCACTTCGCGGACCGTCGCCTGTCCGAGTCGGGCGAGGAGCACACGTCCGCCCCAGGTGAGCAGAGCGCCGAGGGTGAGGGAGCCGGCGAGGGCGAGCCCGGAGCCGAGCAGGGATCCCCCGCCGGCGACGATGTCGTCGACCATCCGACCGATGATCCATGGAGCCGCCAGCGCCGCGCCGACCCCCGCGCAGAGGGTGAGCAGGGCGAGCACCACCAGACCGCGGCGACGGCGCAGGGTCGCCAGAAGACCGCGGACCGTGTCGCGGCGCGAGGCGATCGGCAGCTTCAGGCCCGTCGCGTGGACGTCAGTCACGAGTCGCCTCCCGCAGATCGTGCACCCGGTGGCAGGCAGAGAGCAGCGATGGGCGATCGGTAAGCAGCAGGATCGTGCGTCCCTCCTCGGCGAGCCCCGCCGCGACCTGCGCCTCGGTGATGGGGTCGATCGCCGTGGTCGGCTCATGCAGCACGATCAGCCGCTGCGGCTGATGCAGCGCCCTGGCGAGCAGCAGCCGCTGTCGCTGCCCGCCGGACAGCCGGAGCCCGCGCTCGCCCACGCGCTCATCGAGTCCTGCGGGCAGTCGCCGCACGACCTCGTCGAAGGCGGATGCCGTCAGGTGCGCGTCCTCGATCGTCTCGGCGATGTTCTCGGCCGCCGTCCCGCTGAACACGGCCGCGTCGTGCAGCGGTGCGAACACCGTGGCGCGCAGCCCCTCACGCCCCAGGTGCACGGCGTCGATGTCGTCGACGAGCAGTTCACCCGGCACGGCCTCCCGCCGTCCGCCGAACAGGTGCGCGAGGTCGACGATGTGCTCGGGGTCGGCCCGGATGCCGGTGACCTCGCCGTGCGCGATGTCGAGCCGCCGCCCTCCGACGCGCACGCGCGCCACGATCCCTTCCGCGGAGAGGGTGGGGATCACGGCTGCTGCCGCAACTCCGGCTCCTGCCGCCTCGGTCGCGAACTCCGCGATGCGGGTCGCCGAGCCGTGCTTCGCCGCGATCTGCGCGGGCAGATAGCCGAGCGACTGCAGCGGACCGCGGATCGTCTGGGCGAGTCCCATCGCGGTGACGAAGCCCCCGACCGTGATCGCGCCCTCGAGCGCGAGCCAGCCGCCGAGCACGGCGACACCGGTGAAGGCGAGGCCGCTGACCAGCAGGTTCAGGGCGGTCAGCCCGGCCGCCGCCTTCTCGGCGCGGTAGGCGGCGTCGGCGGCGACCGTGCTCTCGGCGACATAGCGATCGGCCGCGCGCGAGGCACCGCCGAGGGCGCCGAGCACCCGGATGCCGGTTGCGAAGTCGGTGCTGACTGCATCCAGTCGCGCGGCGTGACGCTGCGCCTCGTAGCCGCGCCGACGCAGGCCGCCGCTGACCGCGTGCACCACGAGCGCCTGCGCGAGCGTGCCGATCACGACTGCGAGGGCGAGCGGCCAGGCGATCAGCAGCAGCGTGATGCAGGCGACCAGAACGGCGGTCGCCGCGGCCGCCTGTTCGGCGATGACCCAGAAGAACCCGGCCGTCTCCCCGGCATCCGACGACGAGATCGTGAGCACCTCTCCGGCCGGACGACGCGTGCGCCGACGCAGAGCGAGTCCGAGCACGCTCTGGCGCAGCGCATGCTCGCCCTGCGCATAGACCCGCGTCCCCGCCCGGTCGCCCAGCTGCCAGGCGACGATGAGCACCGCGAACACCACCACCAGGAACGCCAGAGCCCACGCGAGCGCGACCGGATCCCCCGGTGCGATGGCACGATCGATCACGACGCCGACCGCGACCGGCACCATCACCTCGGCGAGCTGGTGGCCGCAGAAGCCCACGATCGACAACGCGGCCCTGGCGCGGCGGCCCGCACCCCAGACGCCTTCGCGGAACACCCCGCCGGCGGTCGTCACGGGAGCGTCGCCGAGCCCAGCGGCACGACCAGCGGGCTCCCCGCGACGGGATCCACGATCACCAGGCACTCCAGTCCGAAGACCTCCTGCACGAGCTCGGCCGTCACGATCTCGCGCGGCGCGCCCTCGGCGACGACCTGGCCGTCCTTCATCGCGATGATATGCGTGGCGTAGCGGGCGGCGTGGTTCAGGTCGTGCAACACAGCAACGAGCGTACGGCCTTCGTGGTGCAGACGCCGGAACAGCTCGAGCAGCTCGATCTGGTGCGCGATGTCGAGGAAGGTCGTCGGCTCGTCGAGCAGCACGATCGGCGTCTCCTGCGCGAGCGCCATCGCCACCCACACGCGCTGGCGCTGACCTCCGGAGAGCTCATCGACCAGGCGGGTCGACAACGCGGTCGTGTTGGTCGCGGCGAGCGCATCGGCCACGGCGCGGGCATCCTCCGCCGACCACTGCTTGATGAGCTTCTGATGCGGATAGCGTCCGCGCGAGACCAGGTCGGCGACGACGATGCCGTCGGGGGCGAGCGAGGTCTGCGGTAGGAGCCCGACCTCACGCGCGAGGGCCTTGGCCGGCATCCCCGCGATGGATCGGCCGTCGAGCAGCACCTCACCGTGCGCGGGCTTGAGCAGTCGGGCAAGACTGCGCAGAAGCGTCGACTTGCCGCACGCGTTGGGGCCGACGATCACTGTGAACGAACCGTCGGGAATGCGCACGTCGAGCCCTTCGGAGATGACCCGGCGGTCGTAGCCGATCGTGACATCCGCGGCGTGCAGCCGGGTGGGCTCAGGAGCGGCGGATGCGGGAGCGGAGGATGCAGGAAGAGCGGATGCGGTCATGGCGGGCGGTTCCTTGGACGAGGCGGTCATCGGCGTCGGGTCTCGCGGATCAGGAGCCAGACGAAGTAGAGGCCACCGACCGACACCGTCACGATGCCGACGGGGAGCTGGAGCGGTGCGAACAAGCGCTGGGCGAGGAAGTCGCTGAGCACCAGCAGCAGAGCGCCCGTGATGCCGGCGGCGACGAGGCCCACTCCGGCGGAGCGGGTCAGGCGGCGGGCGATCTGCGGAGCGACCAGCGCGATGAACGCGATGGGTCCGGCCGCCGCGGTGACGAGGGCGACCAGCGCGACGCCGAGCACGATCGTGGCGAAACGGATGCCGGTGGGCCGTGATCCGAGCGACCCCGCCGCGTCGTCGCCGAGCTCCAGCACGCGCAGCGCCGGCGAGAGGGCGAGCACGGACGGCACCAGCACCGCGAGCACGACCACCACGGGCACGAGCTGGTCGACCGAGACGCCGTTGAGCGAGCCACTCCCCCACACGCCGGCGGTGAGCTGCTGCTCCGGGGACGCCTTCAGCATCAGATAGGTGTTCAGCGCCGCCAGCAGAGCCGAGACGCCGATGCCGACGATGATGAGGCGGAAGCCCTGCACCCCGCGCCGGTACGCGAGCACGAAGACGACGAGCGCGGTGACGATGCCGCCCGCCAGCGCTCCGACGGCGACGGCGTAGTAGCCGCCACCGGTCACGAGCAGCACGACCAGTGCCCCCGTGTACGAACCGGAGGAGAACCCGATGATGTCGGGAGAGCCGAGCGGGTTGCGGGTGAGCGACTGGAAGATCGCCCCCGACATGCCCAGCGCGATGCCGAACAGGGCGGCGAGGAGCGCTCGCGGCATCCGCCACTCCCGCACGACCAGCACGGTGCCGCCGTCAGCCGTGCCGAGCAGACCGCCGATCACCTCGCCGATCGGGATGTCGTAGGTGCCGGTCGAGATCGACAGGATCACCCCGGCGATCGTGACGACGGCGAGCACGAGTGTCACGAGGATCGCGCGCAGCGAGGCGGCACCCGACCATCGCGGCCGCTGGAGTTCCACGCGACGGTAGCCGAAGTCGACGGCCGAGGATGCCCGGGCGACCGCGACGATCGGAGAGGTCGAGGAAGTCGAGGTCACAGCGTGCTCACCTTTCTCCGGCGCGCGAGGATGATCAGCACGGGAGCTCCGACGAAGGCGGTCACGATGCCCACCTCGAGCTCCTGGGGCGCGAGGATGACGCGACCCACGACATCGGATGCGAGCAGCAGCAGTGCGGCACCGACCGCCGAGAACGGGATGATCCAGCGCTGATCCGGTCCCGTGAACCAGCGCACGACGTGCGGCACCATGAGCCCCACGAAGCCGATGGGACCGGCCGCCGCCGTCGCCGCCCCCGCGAGCAGGGTCACAGCGATGATGACCAGCACGCGCGTGCGCATCACGTTCGCCCCCAGGGAGCGCGCGACATCGTCGCCGAGCGAGATCGCATTGAGCGGGCGTCCGGCGATCGCACCGATCAGCAGTCCGATCACGATGGGGATCGCGACGGTCGCGAGCGTCGACCATCCGCGTCCGGCGAGCGAGCCGGCGCTCCAGCGCAGCATGTCGTCGAAGGACGTGGGATGGAGCATGGTGATCGCCGAGGCGAAGCCGCCGAGCACCGCGCCGACCGCGATACCCACGAGCGTGAGCCGCACCGGGGTCGCGCCCGCTGCGCCGATCGACCCGAGCGCGTAGACGATCACGGTGACGACCACGGCACCGAAGAACGCGAACCACATGTACTGCGAGATCGCGGTGATGCCGAACAGGCCGATCGCGACCACGACCGCCACATTCGCTCCCGCCCCCACTCCGAGGATGCCGGTGTCGGCGAGCGGGTTGCGCGTGAGCGCCTGGATCAGCGCGCCGGCGACACCCAGGGCGGCGCCGACGAGCAGCGCGAGACCGGCCCGTGGCAGGCGCATCTCGTGGACGATGTACGAGGTCTCGCCGCCGTCCGCATGCCAGAGCGCCTCCCAGATCTCCGCGAACGCGATGCCGCGGGCGCCGACCCACAGACTCAGCAGGAAGACACCGGCGAGCAGCACGGCAGCACCCCCGAGGAACAGCGTGCGCGTCAGCGCGACGCGCGGAGGTCGCGCCGACGCGTCGTCGGCGCCCGTGTCGGCGGAGATCGCATCGGCGGCGGAGGCGGATGTTGCCGCGGAGGCAGCGGTGTCGGTGACGGTCATGCGATCAGAGTCCGAGCTGCGCGAGGCGGGCGTCGTAGCGGTCGCGGAGCACCTCGTGGTCGGCATCCGTCGATTCCCAGATGGCCTGGAGTCCGGCCACCGTCTCGTCGTCGAGGCTGTCGTAGCGTTCCAGCCACTCCTCCTGACGCTCGCGCCAGTAGCCGATCACGGCGTAGCGATCGGCGGAGAGTCCGCGTTCGTGCCGCAGATACCGGCGCGCGTCCCTGAGCTCGCCGGCTTCCCCGGCGACCCAGACGTAGGACTGATCCGTGATCGGCAACGCCCGGAGCACCTCTGTGATCGCGCTTGGACCGACGCCGTTGCCGCGCCCGACGATCCAGCGCACCGAGAGCGATCCGTCGCCGATCTCCAGGCGATGCGAATCCTCCGCGACCTCGACGGCGGCGACCGCGCGCACCCCGGCGGGGAGCTGTTCGCTCAGTCGCGCAAGTGCGGGGAGGCCCGTGGCGTCCGTCACGAAGATCTGCTCGACAGCGCCGGCTGGTGGCTCGTAGAGACCCCGCGGATCACCGAAGGCGACCCGATCCCCCGGCTGCGCGCCCGCCGCCCAGGTGCCGGCGCGACCGTGGCCGTGCACGACCAGGTCGATGTCGACCTCCCCGGTCACCGCATCGTGTCGACGGATCGTGTACGGCTCGACGTGATCGTCGACGCCCTCCGGGTAGTGCCAGACGCCCTCGTCATCGACGCGGGGCAGATGCAGCACGCCATCCGATGCAGGGAAGTGCACGCGCACGAACTCATCACCGATTCCGGTGGTGCGGAACTCCTCCAGTCCCGCACCACCGAAGGTGACGCGCACCATGCCCGGCGTCAGCCGGGTGGTGCGCCTCACCTCTGCGACATGCAAGGCGTTCATCAGCCCTGCGCGTCGACCTTCGCCTGCACCTGGGCGAGCAGATCCTCGAGGTCGTCGAGGTTCTCCAGCGCCCAGCCGAAGGAGCCCGTCGGCGACAGCGGGATGTAGTCGAAGACCATGTCGTTCTGCACGGCGGGCAGGTTCTGCCAGATCGTGTTGGTGTCGAGCGCCGCGCGGCCCTCGTCGGTGCCGGGCATCACGAACACGGCATCCGCATTGGAGAGCCGGTCCAGGTTCTCGTAGGAGAACCAGTTCGGGAACTTCGCCTCGTTGACCTCGTCGTCCGCCTGCTCGCGGAAGGTCGCGCCGAGATCGCGCAGGATCGGGGTCGAGAAGTGCGTGTCGGCGTACGTGCCCCATTCGTCGGCCACGGGGACGAACACCGTGACCGCCTGATCGGCGAGGATGTCGGCGTACTCCTCCTTGATCGCGTCGCGGCGGGCGTCGTACTCGTCGATGAGCGGCTGCAGCTCGTCCTCCTTGTCGAGGATCTCGGCGAGGTCGGTCGCACGCGTGCGCCAGCTCTCGCCGTCACGCGCCTCGAAGGTGATGATCGGGGCGACCTTCTCGAGCTCCGCACGCAGCGGGTCGTCCATCGGCAGGAAGTCGCTGGTCGCGATGATGAGGTCGGGGTCGGCCTTGGCCACCGCTTCGAGGTTGAGCTCGTAGTACTCGCCGATCGACTCGGCACCGGACTCGGCCACCGCGGCGGAGTACTGGGTGGGGATGGCCATCCCCTCCGTGTCTGTGAAGTAGCTGTTCACGACGCCGACCGGCATGATGCCGAGGTCGACCAGCGCGGCGGGGGTGTAGAAGTCGATCGACACGATGCGCTCGATCTTCTCGGGCAGCTCGACCGTGCCGAACGCGTTCTCGTAGACGCGGGTCGCGCTCGCGGTGTCGCCGTCGGCCGGGGTGCCGCAGGCGGCGAGCGCGAACACGGCGGTGGAGGCGGTGAGGATGCCGACGAGACGGCGCGCTCTGCGGTTCGGGTGCGCGGAGGCGAAGAGGGACATGGGACTCCTGTGATTCGCAGCGAAAACGCCGGGCGAGATGACCGCCCGGCGTTGGTAAGGGTTGCCTGACCTAAGCTAACTGATCACCCATGCTGAAGAGGGGACGACTTGTACCGGTTTCGGTACACCGCGTCAGTCGCTCGTGGGTCGATCCGCCCGGGATCCCCGCACGTACTCGGCCGGGGTCTGCCCGGTGAGCGATCGGAAATGGCCGATGAAGGTCGAGGGGTTGCGGTACCCGACCCGGCGGGCGACCGACACGATCGAGCGGCCGTGCGTAAGCTCGCGGATCGCCAGCTGCAACCGGGCGAGGATGCGCCACTGTGTGAAGGACATGCCGGTCTCGGCCTCGAACTGCCTGGCGAGGGTGCGCCCGTGCAGGCCGCACTCGTAGGCCCAATCCGCGGTCGTGCGCTTGTCTCCCGGATCCGCGAGGATCGCGCTCGCGACCATATGCAGGTGCGGGCTGCGCGGCATCACGAGCTCGAACGACTCCCGCGGCGCCGGCACGAGCAGGTCGAGGATCACGCGCTGCAGCCGGCGTCGCGCGGCCTCATCCAGCGTGCCCTGCAGATTGTGGTCGAGCAGCACGCGCAGCGGCTCGGTCATCGCGACTCCGGTGACGATTCCCGGCATCGCCTCGGTGTGCGGTCCCCCTCCGAGGAAGTAGGTCGCCCGCACGCGAGCACCACGTTCCGCGGACGCCTGATGAGCGACGCGCGACGGCACCCACACCGCGAGCGCCGGCGGGATCGCCCACACCCGTCCCTCCGCCTCGAGCCGCGCCATCCCCCCGGCCGACCACAGGAGTTCGTGCTCGTCGTGCACGTGCTCCGGCCAGACGATCGGATCGTCGACGTCGTATTCGAACGTGGTGAGCAGATAGCCGGGCGGCACCCGCGGCGCGTCGGCGTCGAGAGCCGCGGCACTCACGTGGTGCGCCGATCGAGCCGGTGCCGCACCCCGTCGATCACGAGATCCACCTTGTCGAGCCACCAGGAGCTCGGCGCTCCCGGCTCGCCCATCGCGTAGCGCATCGCATCGAGGTACTCCCTCGAGACAACCGGGTCGCCGAGCACCTCGCCGGCCTCGGCCATCCGCTCGAGCACCCGCTCGCTGTAACTGCCCCCTTCTGCGGTCGGCCGATGCAGCGCCTCGAGCGTCAGGTAGGAATCCGCCGTCATGTCGCCGATCGTGTCGACGATGAGCGCCGCCTCGCGCAGCTCGAAGCCGAGACGGGCCGTCAGATGCTCCACGACCAGGTACGACTGCGTCACGAGCTCAGCGGGCACGGTCGACATCAGCCGCAGACGCTGCGCGAGTCCCGGGTTTGCGCGGAACATCGCCCACATCGCCCGGGCACAGGCGCGCAGGTATTCTGCCCAGTCGTCGTCGGGCTCCGGCCAGTCCCCCCGAGTGATGGCGACAGCGGCGGCACCGTCGAGCATGTCCTCCACGCCGCCGATGTGCCGGTAGAGCGTGGACTGATCGACGCCGAGATGCGCGGCGACCGAAGTGGTGGTCGCGCGGTCGAGGCCGAGCTCGAGGACGGCGTCGAGGATGGCCTCCCGGGAGGTGAGCGGAGGGCGTCCTCGGCGGGGTCGATCGGCCATCGCCCCATCGTACCGATCGGCCAAGATCTCCCTCGGAAACACCATCCACTAAGGCTAGCCTTGCCTAAAAGGATCTCCACGGTATACGCTCGACCTGTTTTGCAATAGATGATTGCAAAAGAGAGGTCCCGATGCCAGATACTGTCGAGCGCGCCGCTGCGAAGAGCGCGCGTCGCACCGCCAAAGAACGACAGCGCCTCGCGGACCGGCAGATCCTCGGTCCTGTCGCCTCCCGCCTCACCATCGCGAGCATCATCGTCGCGATCGCCTCCCTCTGCGCGGTGGTGCCGTTCATCCTGATCGCCGAGGTCTGCCGTGAACTGCTCGCCACGACGCCCGACTGGAACCGCGTCTGGACGCTGCTTCTCACGGCCCTCGGCATCCTGGGCGTCCGCGGTCTGCTGCAGTCGGGCGCGATGCTCTGGTCGCACCTGATCGACGCCGAGCACCAGTACACGCTGCGCCAGCTGCTGGCCGCGAAGCTCTCACGCGTCCCTCTGGGCTGGTTCACCGAGCGCAGCTCCGGCGAGGTCAAGAAGCTGCTGCAGAACGACGTCGACGCGCTGCACTACCTCGTCGCGCACGCCAGACTCGAGTTCGTCGGCGCCCTCACGCTACCGCTCGCGACCTTCGTCTACCTGCTGCTGGTCGACTGGCGCCTCGGACTCCTGCTGCTCGTGCCGATCGCACTGTACGGCTTCGTGATGTCGCGCATCATGGGCCCCGGATACGCCGCGAAGCTCACGACCTTCGAGTCCTGGCGGAGCAGGGTCAGCGAGACCACGATCGAGTTCGTCGACGGCATCCAGGTCGTGCGCGCGTTCGGCCAACCCCGCAAGGGACACCACCGCTACCAGGAGGCGATCGACGGCTACGCCACCTTCTTCACCGCCTGGGTCGGTCCGATCACCCGTCTGGAGGGGATCGGCAGCCAACTGCTGAACCCGGTCGTCGTGCTGCTGCTCGTACTCCTCGCCGCGCTCGGCCTGATCGGCGGTGACGCCATGGAGCCCTCGGCTCTGGTGCCCTTCATCCTGCTCGGGCTCGGTATCGGCAGCACAGTGCTCACGTTCGGCTACGGCCTCCAAGCCCTTCGGCAGGCGTCGTCGGCATCCGTCCGACTGCTCGATCTGGTCGAGACCCCCGAGCTGGTGGATCCGGCCGAGGGCCCGGTGCCGGTATCCGGACTCGTGCGCTTCGAGAACGTGACGTTCGGCTACCGGGAGGGCCACCCTGTGCTCCACGGCGTCGATCTGGAGCTGCACCCCGGCACGATCACGGCACTGGTGGGACCGAGCGGATCGGGCAAGTCGACACTCGCCCGCCTGGTCCCCCGGTTCTACGACGTGACCGGCGGGCGCATCACGCTGGATGGAGACGACATCCGCTCGCTGCGGTCGGCGGACCTCTACCGTGCTGTCGGATTCGTGCTGCAGGATGTGCAGTTGATCGCCGAAACAGTGCGCGAGAACCTGCTGCTCGCACGGCCCGACGCAGATGACGCCGCACTGGAGCGGGTGTGCCGAGCGGCGCAGATCCACGAGCGCATCCTCGAACTCCCCCGCGGCTATGACTCCGAGATCGGCAGGGATGCCCGGCTCTCCGGCGGAGAGGCGCAGCGCCTCTCAATCGCCCGCGCGCTGCTCGCCGATGCGCCGGTGCTCGTCCTCGACGAGGCGACGGCGTTCGCTGATCCGGAGTCCGAAGCGGCGATCCAGGACGCGCTGGCCGTACTGGTCGCCGATCGGACCGTGCTGGTGATCGCACATCGCCTGCACACCATCATCGACGTGGATCAGATCGTCGTGCTCGACGACGGGCGCATCGTCGAACGCGGCACCCCCGACGAGCTCCGCTCCGCTGACGGACTCTTCTCTCGCCTCTGGGCCGCGAACGAACGCGCCCTCACCGAGGTCGACCGGCTTGAACGGACCGCGGAGACCGCATCCGTACCTACTCAGAACCTGGAGGTGCGCGCATGATCTGCAAGGTGCTGCGCCTGGTGCCCGATCCCTACCGCGGGATGATCCCGCTCTACCTCGCCGCGATCGTGGTGTTCGCGCTCGCGCAGTCCACCGCGTACGTGCTGCTCATGCCGTTGCTGGAAGCGCTGTTCCGCGGCGACCTCGGCGCGGCCTGGGGCTGGACGGCCGGCGTGGCCGGCGCCGTCATCGTGGTCTTCGTCTGCGGATACCGACAGTCGGTGCTGGGTCTGCGCATCGGCACGGGCATGATGCACTCGCTGCAGACGCGACTCGGCGACCACATCGCGACCCTGCCGCTGGGGTGGTTCGGCACTGCCACGGCCGGACGGGTCTCACGCCTCATCAGCAGCAGCGTGAAGGATGCGATGGGGGTGTTCGCCCACCTGCTGAGCCCGCTCCTGACCGGCGTGCTGGTACCGGCGGGGGTCGCTGTCGGAATGTTGTTCCTCGATGCCCGGGTCTCGCTCGCGATGCTCGTGAGCGCCCCGTTGCTGTACCTCGTGAACCGTTGGGGCCAGGGTCTGTACTCGCGTGCCGAGACGAACGCGCACACCGCGGCCGAGGAGTCGAACTCCCGAGTGATCGAGTTCGCCCAGGCTCAACCCGTGCTGCGTGCCTTCGGCGCCGCGACCACAGGGAACCGCGGCCTGCAGAACGCGCTCACGGCGCAGCGGCGGGTCGGACGCGGACTCGTCTACGCTTCCGTGCCCGGCCTCGTCGTCTTCTCCTTCCTGGTGCAGCTCACGTTCATCGTGCTGGCGTACCTCGTGGTCTCGTTCGCCTCGGGCGGCACGCTCTCGGCCCCGGCCGCGATCGCCCTGATCGCGGTGAGCTCGCGCTTCATCGATCCGCTGAACCAGGCGGCCGAGCTGTCCACCGCGGTGCGCGGTGCCGCCAACGCGGCCGACCGCATCACCGAGCTGCTCGACACTCCGCCCCTGCCCGAATCGGACAGCCCGCTACAGCCGGCAGACGCGGGGGTCCGCTTCGACGACGTCCGCTTCGCCTACGACACCGGAGAGCCCGTGATCGATGGCGTCTCCTTCACGGTGCCGGCGGGCACGACGACCGCGCTGGTCGGCCCGAGCGGCAGCGGCAAGACCACGCTCCTGCGTCTCGCCTCGCGCTTCTACGACGTCGACCACGGCCGGATCGAGGTCGGCGGCCACGCCATCTCGGCGTACTCTTCGACCACTCTGATGGAGCAGTTCTCCCTCGTGTTCCAGGACGTCTACCTGTTCCACCAGTCGATCGCCGAGAACGTGCGGATCGGGCGGCCCGATGCCTCCGCAGACGATCTCGCCCGTGCGGCAGAGGTCGCCCGCGTCGACGAGATCGTCGACCGGCTCCCCGACGGCTGGGATACGAACGTCGGCGAAGGCGGCACCTCGCTGTCCGGCGGCGAGCGCCAGCGCGTCTCGATCGCCCGTGCACTGCTGAAGGATGCCCCCATCGTGCTGCTCGACGAGGCCACCAGCGCGCTCGACCCGCAGAACGAGGCGGCAGTCGTCCGCGGCATCCACGAACTCACGCGCGACAAGACCGTCATGGTGGTCGCGCATCGCCTGTCCACGATCCAGCACGCCGATCAGATCCTGTTCCTCGACCAGGGTCGCATCGTCGAGCGCGGCACGCACGATGAGCTGCTCGCCGCCGACGGTCGCTACGCCGACTTCTGGAACGAGCGCTCCCGGGCGTCGGGTTGGCACCTCGTGCCCGCCGGAGAGGGCGCACGCTGATGGCCGCCAACTGGCAGCGCGGAATGATGCGCCTGATGCGCATCGCGAATCATCCGACCGAGGTCGTGGAGGTCCGCGACTTCACCCCCTGGTACCGGCGCATCGTGTTCCGCGCACCGAGCCTGACATCATCCCTCGACGTGTTCCCCACGCTCTGGCTGCGCCTGTGGGTGCCGCATCCGGCAAAGGGCGAGGGCTTCCTCGTGCAGCGCGGATACACGTTCGTGCACGTGGATGCCGCCGCGCAGACGTTCAGCCTCGACTTCGTGCTGCACGAAGTCTCCGGACCAGCCGGGGACTGGGCGAAGCGCGCGGCCGTCGGCGACCGACTCGAGGTCGCGTTGACACCCGCGCGCATCGACATCCCCGCGGGGACGACGACCCTGGTACTCGCGGGAGACGCGACGGCCCTGCCCGCCATCAACACCTGGCTCGAGGCCGTGCCGGCGGAGATCGAGACGCGGGTGTTCCTGGAGGAGGAGCACCCCGACCGCGAGGGGCTGCCCCGAGTCGAGCGCGAACGAGGCACCTGGGAATGGGTGGTGCGGGAGGGCGACCGCGGCACCGCTCTCGCCCGCGCCATCCGCTCATCCGTCACGGCGCAGGACGGGCTCTACGCGTGGGGCGCCGGCGAGAAGACACTCGTCAAGAACGTGCGCGGCGTCCTCCGCGAGCATCTCGGCCTCGACCGGGGCCACCATTTCACGCAGTTCTACTGGATCGAAGGGAAGGCCACGGGCTGAGGCCTCAGGCACCACACATGAAGAACACCAGTACCCGCATCCTGCTCACCTGCGCCGCGATCGGCGTCGCGAACGGCATCCTCCTGCTGCCGGTCTTCGGCATCTTCTCCGGTGCCGCGATCGCCGCCGCTCCCCTCCTCTACACCGTGCTCCTGGGCTTCTGGTTCTTCGGCGGAGTGCTCATGCAGACGCTCACGCACCGGCCGGGTGTCGCCCTGCTGACCACGTTCATCGCCGGACTCGTGATCGGCCCGTTCACGCCGTACGGCTTCTCGACCGTGCTGTCGACCGCCACCGTCGGGCTGTGTCAGGAGCTGCCGTTCCTCGCGACCCTGTACCGGAAGTGGCCGACCTGGCTCTTCTACGTCGCGAACGGGCTGATCGGCCTCGCCTATGCCTTCCCGGCGCAGGCGATCTTCGCCGCAGACACCCCGGACGGCATCCGCCTCGCGGTCTACCCGATGGCGGCGGCGAGCGCCGTGGCCACCACCTGGATCGCCCGTATCGTCGCGAAGCGTCTCGACCGCACGGGTGCCACGCGCGGGCTGATGCGCACGGCACCGGCGACGAACGTCGCGATCGAGGGCTGACGTTTCCGGTCACCACGGTTCAGAGGGTGCGACCGCGACCGTCGGGGCGACGGATCACGGAGCCGATGACGATCTGCGGAGGAAACCCCAGCGATGACTCCGCGATCCGTCATCGCCTCAGCGATTCGTCGGCCGACCAGGAGCAGGGCTTCCCCCCGGCGACCGGAATACTGGCACACTGAGGCGCGGAGAGGGGTTGCATGACCGCGCGCGAGAACGAGGCAGAACCGGACCGGACGAAGAAGGTCCGCCGTCCCTGGCACCGCGCCAAGGTCGCCATCGCCTGCGTCGTCGGAGTCGCCGCGGTGGTCGCGATCGTCGGCTCGATCACCCCCTGGCCCTCGGCCATGCTGATCCGTGCGGTCTTCACGAAGGGCGGCGACGAGACCGCCGCCGAGATGGACAAGCATGTGCCCGACACGAAACTGACCGAGAAGCTCGACGTCGCGTATCGGGACGACGGCGCGGACACGACGATGGACGTCTTCTCCCCGGCATCCGCCACCGGCCCCCTGCCCACGATCGTGTGGATCCACGGCGGTGCATGGATCTCCGGTGCGAAGGAGAACGTCGACCCCTACCTGCGCATCCTCGCCGCCGAGGGCTACACGACGATCGGGGTCAACTACACGATCGGACCGGAGGGCGTGTACCCGCTCGCGGTGCACCAGCTCAACGACGCCCTCGCCTACATCGATGCGCACGCCGCGGAACTGGGCGTCGACCCCACCCAGATCGTGCTCGCGGGAGACTCGGCCGGCGCGCAGCTCGCCAGCCAGATGGCGACACTCATCACGAGCCCCGATTACGCCGAGATCATGGACATCAAACCGTCGATCGGCGCCGACCAGCTCGCCGCGACCGTGCTCAACTGCGGCGTCTACGACCTCTCGGCCCTCGCCCAGCTCGACGGCATCGCCGGATGGGGATTCAAGTCGGCGATGTGGGCGTACGCGGGCACGAAGACGTGGGCCGAGGATTCGACGGGCGCGACCATGTCGACCGTCGACTGGGTGACGAAGGATTTTCCGACCACGTACATCTCGGGTGGCAACGGCGACGGCCTCACCTGGCTGCAGTCGATCCCGATGGCCCAGCGCCTGGACGAGCTCGGCGTCGATGTGACCACCCAGTTCTGGCCCGCACCGCACCAGCCGGAACTGCCCCACGAGTACCAGTTCCACCTCGACCTGCCCGACGCGCAGACCGCGCTGCAGAAGACGATCGATTTCCTGGGCGCGCACACCACCCGCTGACGGGGGCGGCAGCAGGCCGCCGCCTCACTTCATGGTGTCGAGGATGCCGACCAGATCGTCGAAGGTCGTGAGCGGATTGAGGATCGCGAAGCGCGTGTTCGGGCGTCCGCCGTGCGAACTGGGGACCACGAAGGCGCGCTGCGAATCCAGCAGTGCGGCCGACCAGCGGTCGTAGTCGGCGCGCTCCCACCCCTCGCGCTCGAACACCACGACCGACAGCTGCGGATCGCGCACCAGGCGCAGCTCGGGGCGACGCGCGATCTCGGCCGCGATCTTCTTCGTCAACGCGATCGTGGCGCTCACGGCATCGCGGTAGGCGGTCACCCCGTAGGTCGCGACCGAGAACCACATCGGCAGACCGCGCGGACGGCGGGTGAGCTGGATCGAGTAGTCGGAGGGGCTGAACTCGTCGACATCGGTCAGGATGTCGAGGTACTCCGCATGCTGCGTGTGGGCGCGGCGGCCGCTGTCGGGGTCGCGGTAGATCAGCGCGCAGCAGTCGAACGGGGCGAACAGCCACTTGTGGGGATCGACGATCACCGAATCGGCCCGCTCGACCCCGGCGAAGATGTGCCGGGCCTCCGGCGCCAGCATCGCGGTGAGCCCGTAGGCGCCGTCGATGTGCAGCCAGAAGTCGAACTCGTCCTTGAGCGCGGCGATGCCCTTGATGTCGTCGACGATGCCGAAGTTCGTCGAGCCGCCGGTCGCCACGACCGCGCAGATCTCGTCTCCGTGCTCGCGCAGCGCCTCGCGCACGGCGTCGGCGCGGAGCACGCCGTCTTCCCCGGCCGGGACCAGCAGCACATCGGCATCCATGACCTTCGCCGCCGACTTGTTCGAGGAGTGCGCCTCGACGCTGCACACGATCTTCCACCGCCGCGGCAGCTCCGTGCCCTCGGCGATCAGGCGCACCTTGGCGGCCTCGCGCGCGGCGACCAGCGCGGAGAGGTTGCCGATCGTGCCGCCCTGCACGAACACTCCGCCCGCGGTCTCGGGCAGTCCGAACTCCCGCGCCAGCCAGGCCAGCACCTCGTTCTCGGCATGCACGGCGCCCGCGCCCTCGAGCCAGCTGCCTCCGTAGAGTCCGGATGCCGACACCACCAGGTCGAACGCGATGGCCGCCATGGTCGGCGCGGTCGGGATGAACGACAGGTACAGCGGATGGCTCGTGGTCAGGCACGCGGGTGCCAGGATGTGCTCGAACACGCTCAGCGCCCGCGGCGCACCGAGGCCCGCATCGGTGATCGTGGGTCCGACCAGGCGGTGCAGCTCGGCCTCGGTCTGCGGCTTGTCGAGCGGCACGTCGGCCGCGAGCATGCGGCGGCGCGAGTAGTCGAGCACGGCATCGACGATCGCGGTGGATTCGGGCGAGGCCGCGTGCATGCGCACAGCATCCATGGGCGTTTCCTTACTTTCGGGACGAGAGGGACGCGCGGGGCGCATCGCGTGAGGGGGCGGGATCATCGGGATGATCGAGGGCGACCGACAGCACCCGGCGCGCGAGGTCCGCGCGATCATGCGGTGCCCACTTGACCAGCGAGTGGGCGTTCATCCCGTCGATCATGGCGAGCAGCATCCAGGCCGCGGTGTCGGTGCGCGAGGCGGCGATCTCACCGGCGGCGACGGCGCGCGCGAGGTGCTCCTCGATCGCGCTCTGCCAGAGATCCATCTCGGTGCGCACCCGTGCGGCGAGCGTCTCGTTGCGCACGCCGAGCGCCCACGCCTGCACCCAGACGAGCGTGACGTCGTCGCGCCCCCCGTCGAGCAGGGTCTCGACCATGCGGAACAGGTTCTCACGCACGCCGTGCTCGGCGGCGAAACCGGCCATGACCTCTTCGCGCTCTGCACCGACGATCTCGCCGAACACCTCGGAGAGGAACGCGTCCATGACAGGTCGGTAGTGCGCGACCAGTGCGGGCGTCACTCCGACGCGCTGGGCCACCGCGCGCACCGTCAGACTCTCGAGTCCGCTCTCACGGGCGAGTCCGATGGCGCCCTCGAAGATCACACGGTCGCGCTCCTCCGGCGACATGCGGCGAGGAGTCCTGACTGTTGACGTGGTCTTCATCACGGGCTATCGTAACACCTGTTGATCGCATGTTCAATAGAGCCGAGTCGGCAGCGAGGAGATCCCCATGAGCTGGCGCATGCCCGCGGAGACCGCACGTCACGAACGCACCTGGATGGCGTTCCCCGCGGAGGGCGAGACCCTCGGCGACACGGATGCCGCACGTGAGGAGGGCTACGCCACCTGGACCGCCGTGGCTCATGCCGTCGCCGAGTTCGAGCCGGTCTCGATGCTGGTCGATCCGAGCGAGATCACCCGCGCCCGGCGCATGCTGAGCGGCAGCATCGAGATCATCGAAGCGCCGGTCGACGAGTTCTGGATGCGCGACGCCGGCCCGACGTTCGTGGTCGACGCTGACCGTCCCGGCGTGCTCGGCGCGGTCGACTGGATCTTCAACGGATGGGGTGCTCCCGACTGGGCCGAGTGGCGCAGGGCCGCCCAGCACGCGCGCATCATCGCCGACGCGGTCGGGGCCGAGCTCGTGAGCTCGACCCTCGTGAACGAGGGCGGCGGCATCCACGTCGATGGCGAAGGAACCGTGCTGCTCACCGAGACGGTGCAGCTCGATCCGCGCCGGAACCCCTACGCCGACCGGCAGCGGGTCGAGGCCGAGATGGCGCGCACACTCGGCGCGACGAAGGCCGTCTGGCTGCCGCGCGGCCTCACCCGCGACTACGACGACTTCGGCACGAACGGCCACGTCGACATCGTCGCCACGATCGTGTCGCCCGGCCGACTGCTGCTCCACGATCAGCAGAACCCGGATCACCCCGACCACGCCGTGACCCGCGACCTGCGCGCACTGCTGTCGGAGCAGACGGATGCCGCCGGGCGCCGCTTCGAGATCATCGACCTGCCCGCCCCGGCGACCCTGCGCGACGAGGAGGGCCCCGTCGACTGGAGCTACGTCAACCACCTCGTCACGAACGACGGTGTGGTGGCCTGCGGATTCGGCGAGGAGAAGGCGGATGCTGCGGCGCGCGAGATCCTCGCCGACGCCTACCCCGGACGCCGGGTGGTGACGGTCGATGCCCGCCCGCTGTTCGACCGCGGCGGCGGCATCCACTGCATCACGCAGCAGCAGCCCGCGCTGTGATCACGGCCGGACCGAACTGACCCTGCGACGCGAAGGAGACCCGATGTTCGAGGTGACCGAGGCATCCATCGCCCCGCTGCGCGCGGCCCTCGAGTCGGGCGAGACGACGTCCGTCGAGCTGGTCGACGCCTATCTCGCCCGCATCGCGGCGTACGACGCCCCCGACAGCACGACGGCCCTGAACGCCGTCATCGTGGCAAACCCCGAGGCCCGCGCCGAGGCGGCGGCGGCGGATGCCCGGCGCTCGCGCGGTGAGACACGTGGCCCGCTCGACGGCATCCCGTACACCGCGAAGGACAGCTATCTGGTGCGCGGCCTCACCGCGGCCGCCGGCAGTCCGGCCTTCGCGCGGCTGGTCGCGCAACGCGATGCCTTCACGATCGCCCGACTGCGCACCGGTGGGGCGATCTGCCTCGGCCTGACGAACATGCCCCCGATGGCGAACGGTGGAATGCAGCGCGGCGTCTACGGCCGGGCCGAGAGCCCGTACTCCGCGGAGTGGCTCACGGCCCCGTTCGCCTCGGGTTCGTCCAACGGGTCCGGCACGGCGACGGCAGCGAGCCTCGGCGCGTTCGGACTCGGCGAGGAGACCTGGTCGAGCGGGCGCGGCCCCGCCACGAACAATGCCCTGTGCGCGTACACGCCCTCGCGCGGCGTGATCTCGACCCGCGGCAACTGGCCACTGGTGCCGACCATGGACGTGGTCGTCCCGCACACCCGCACCATGGCGGACCTGCTCGAGGTGCTCGACGTGATCGTCGCGGATGACACCGAGACCCGCGGGGACTTCTGGCGCGCGCAGCCCTGGGTCGCGTTGCCCGCCGCCTCCTCGGTGCGGCCGGAGTCGTACCCGTCGCTCGGGGTCGACGCGGCGAAGGCCCTCGCGGGCGCCCGCATCGGGATCCCCCGGATGTACATCAACGCGGACCCGGACGCCGGCCGTGCCGAGAACCCGGGCATCGGCGGCCCCACCGGTCGACGCATCGACACACGGGCGAGCATCATCGAGCGCTGGGAGGCGGCACGCCGCGACCTCGCCGCCGCGGGGGCGACCGTGATCGAGGTCGACTTCCCCGTGGTGTCGAACTACGAGGGCGACCGGCCCGGCGCCCACACCATCGCGACCCGCGGCCTGGTGTCTCCCGAGTACCTGCACCGCGAGATCGTCGATCTCTCGGCGTGGGCATGGGAGGACTTCCTGCGGGCGAACGGCGACCCGGCACTGCGCTCACTCGCCGAGGTCGACGGCGCCACGATCTTCCCGCACCCGGACGGTGCTCTTCCCGACCGCTACACGGGATTCGACGACGACATCGCCGAGTATCCGGACTGGGCGCGCCGCCATCCCGACGCCTCGTTCAGGGACATGCCCGAACTCGAAGACGGGCTGCGCGGACTGGAAGAGACCCGACGTCGCGACCTCGAGGTGTGGATGGACGTGCTGCGGCTCGATGCCGTGGTCTTCCCCGCCGTCGCCGATGTGGGGCCCGCCGATATGGACGTGAACGCGGAATCGGCCGACCTCGGCTGGCGCAACGGCGTCTGGATCGCGAACGGCAACCTCGCGATACGCCACCTCGGCATCCCCACGGTCACGGTGCCGATGGGAGTGATGCGCGACATCGGCATGCCGATCGGACTCACGTTCGCCGGCCGTGCATATGACGACTCCACGCTGCTGCGCCTCGCCGCAGGGTTCGAGGCCATCGGCGCTCCGGGTGCACGGCGCATGCCGCCGCCGCGAACTCCCCCGCTCACGTAGGGCCTCGGACGCGACCGGAGCACCCAGACATTTCATTATTGTGACGATCGACACATCGATGATATGTTCAGGGGATGAGCACCGAGCAGCAGAACGAGCGCGCCCTCGAAGACGGCATCGTCACCGACATGTCCGGCCGCATGACCTACGGCTCGTACCTTTCGCTCGACCAGCTGCTGACGGCGCAGAACCCGGTCAGCGTCCCGGAGCACCATGATGAGCTGCTGTTCATCATCCAGCACCAGACGACAGAGCTCTGGCTCAAGCAGCTGCTGCACGAGTTGTCCTCCGCGCGCGAGCTGCTGGCGAGCGACGACCTGCGCGAAGCTCTGAAGCGCGTCGCCCGCGTCAAGAAGATCCAGGACGTGATGACGCAGCAGTGGGCGATCCTCGCGACCCTCACCCCGACCGAGTACGCACAGTTCCGAGGCTCGCTCGGCAGCTCCTCCGGATTCCAGTCCGTGCAGTACCGCGCCGTGGAGTTCGCGCTCGGTAACAAGAACGAGAAGATGCTGAGCGTCTTCCGCGACCACCCCGCGAACCTCGCGCTGCTGACGGCCGAGTGGGAGAAGCCCACGCTGTACGACGAGTTCCTGCGCTACGCCTCGCGCCGCGGTCTCCCGATCCCCGCCGAGATCCTCGACCGCGACGTGCGCGAGCCGTATCGCGAGACCCCCGAGCTGGTGCCGGCGATTCGCGAGATCTACCAGAACCACCAGGAGAACTGGGATCTGTACGAGGCGTGCGAGGATCTGGTCGATCTCGAGGACAACTTCCAGTTCTGGCGCTTCCGTCACCTGAAGACCGTGGCCCGCACGATCGGCATGAAGGTCGGCACCGGCGGCTCGAGCGGCGTCGGCTTCCTGCAGCGCGCCCTCGACCTGACGTTCTTCCCCGAGCTGTACACCGTGCGCACGGAGATCGGCGGCTGATGTTCGCGGCGACGTTCTTCGACGGCGAGGAATGGCGCGACGGCGTCATCGGCCTCGTCGACGGGCGGATGCTGCTGCGCGACGAACCCGCCCCCGCCGCGCTGCCCCGGCTCGACGGCGTGATCGTCGGCGGCTTCACCGACCACCACGTGCACCTGCAGCTCGTCGATCACGCACGGCTGGCCGGATCGCCCCTCGGCCGTGTGGTCGACCTCGGCGCGAATCCCGAGGTCGTGGCGCGGCTCGCCGCAGCGGCTCGTCACGCGGCGCTCCACAACTCCGGAGATTCAGCCAGCTCCCGCGGTGGATACGCAGATTCACCTCCGCACGACGCCGGACTTCCGGAGTTGTGGAGCGCGGGCGACGCGCACCCGTTGCAGATCCGGTTCGCCGGCGCCTTCCTCACCCCGCCCCGCGGCTACCCGTCCGACCGCGACTGGGCACCGGACGGCTCGTTCCGCGAGATCACCGATGCCGCGTCGGCCGGACGAGCCGTCGCCGAGATGGCGGACGCCGGGGCCTCCTGCATCAAGGTCGCGAGCAACGCGCATGCCGGCCCCGTGTTCGGCGACGACCTGTTCCGCGCGATCGTCGAGCTCGCTGCCGCGCGCGGCCTCGACGTGGTCACCCATGCCGAAGGCCCGGGCGAGGCGCAGCGCGTCACCCGACTCGGTGCGCGTCGCCTCGCGCACGCCCCGTTCACCGAACGCCTCGACGACGACGAGATCGCCGCGCAGGCGGCATCCGTCTCCTGGATCTCGACGCTCGCGATCCACAGCGGAGCCGACCTGACCGTCGCCGTCGCCAACGTCCGACGGTTCCACGCGGCCGGTGGCACCGTGCTCTACGGCACCGACATGGGCAACGGCCCCACGCCTGTCGGCCTGAACAGCGCCGAACTCGCCGCGCTCCGGGACGCCGGCCTGGATGACGCGGCGCTCCTGCGGGCGCTCGCGCCGGTCGATCCGCGCACCCCGTCCGCCGTGCTGCTCCTGCTTCCCGCCCGAACCGCCGACCTCTCGCTCGCCCACCCGCTCACCGCCGCCGATCTGAAGGTGTGACATGACCGACTCCCTCGACACCCGCCTGCTCGACCGCGCCCGCGCCCTCGACGCCGCCGACCCTCTGCACGCGCATCTCGATGCCTTCGCCGACGCACCAGGAGTCACGGCCTACCTCGACGGCAACTCGCTCGGCCGCCCGCTGCGCGACACCCCGGAGAAGCTGGCCGCGTTCGTGCGCGAGGACTGGGGCACCCGACTGATCCGCTCCTGGGACGAGCAGTGGATGGCGCTGCCCATGGAGCTCGGCGACCGGATCGGCCGGGTGGCCCTCGGCGCCGCCGCCGGACAGACCGTGGTCGCCGATTCGACCAGCGTGCTGATCTACAAGCTCATGCGCGCGGCCCTGGGTGCCGAGAGCTCCCGCACCGAGCTCGTGATCGAGGCGGGCAATTTCCCCACCGACCGCTTCCTCGCCGAGGGCGTCGCCGCCGAGACGGGCATGACGCTGCGGTGGCTGGAACCCGACCCCGTGCGCGGTGTCACGGTCGACGACGTCGCGGCCGTCGTCTCCGAGCGCACCGCCCTGGTCTCGCTCAGCCACGTGGACTACCGCTCGGGCGCCCTGGCCGACATGCCTGCGATCACGGATGCCGTGCACGCGGCCGGAGCCCTCATGATGTGGGACCTGTGCCACTCCGCGGGCGTGGTCCCGATGCAGCTCGACGAGTGGGGCGTCGACATGGCCGTGGGCTGCACGTACAAGTACCTGAACGGCGGCCCCGGTTCTCCCGCCTTCGCCTATCTGCGGCGCGACCTGCAGGGTGTGCTGCGCCAGCCCATCCAGGGATGGTGGAGCGCCGCCGACATCTTCGCCATGGGCCCGGAGTACGTGCCGGCCGATGACATCCGCCAGCTGCTCAGCGGCACGCCGCCCGTCACCTCCATGCTCGCGATGCAGGGGATGCTCGACCTGATCGAGCAGTCGTCGATCGCGCAGATCCGCGCCAAGTCGGTCTCCCTCACCGACCTCGCGGTCGAGGCGTACGACGACGTGCTCGCACCGCTCGGCGTGCGGCTGCTGAGTCCGCGCGATGCGGATCTCCGCGGCGGACACGTCACGATCGGGCACCCGGACTTCCGTGCAGTGACGCAGCGGCTGTGGGCGGATGGGATCATCCCCGACTTCCGCTTCCCCGACGGCATCCGCCTCGGCCTCTCACCGTTGAGCACCTCGCACGTCGAGACCGTGACGGGCGTGCTCGCCATCCGGGACGCCCTGCGCGCATGACGGTCGACGCACCGGCGGCCCTCGGCGTGCTCGATGACATCGATGCGCGCCCCGGCAGCACCGCCTCGCTGCTGCGCACGGTCATCGGGCTGTTCCTGCGGCCGCTCGGCGGCTGGATCTCGGCAGCCGATCTGGTCGCGCTCGCGGGCGATCTGGGGATCCCGACCGCGCAGGCCCGCACGGGCATCACGCGCCTGAAGCAGAAGGGGCTGCTGCTGGCTGACCGTGACGACGCGATCGGCTACCGGCTGAACCCGGCCGCCGTGCCGATGTTGGAGCGCGGCGATCGACGCATCTTCGCGATGCGCGAGATGCAGGACGCGGACCTCTGGTGCCTGATCTCCTTCTCGATCCCGGAGAGCGCGCGCAGCGTTCGACACCAGCTGCGCCGCCGGCTGCAGTGGATCGGAGCGGGCACCGTCTCACCGGCGCTGTGGATGTGCCCAGGGCACCTGCAGGACGAGGTCGAGCTGATCCTCGATGAGCTGGACGCGCGCCGGTGGGTCACCCTGTTCCCCGCGGGCAGGCCGCAGACAGCCGTCCCCCTGGGGGAGGCTGCGTCCGACTGGTGGGATCTGGAGATGCTCCGCTCCGAGCACGAGACGTTCCAGCGTTCACTCGACGCCCTCCCGGACGAGCCTTTCGCGGCGTACGTGCGACTGATCGACAGCTGGCGGGTGCTTCCCTACGTCGACCCCGGGCTGCCGCCGTCGATGCTGCCCGCCGACTGGCCAGGACGCCGCAGCTTCGACGAGTTCGCGCGACTGTCATCCACGCTGGCCGAGCCGGCGCTCGCCCACGTGCGGGCGGCCACCGCGTCCTGAGCGCGCGCGACCGTCACACGGCGCGAGGGCCCGGCGACGCCGTCGTCGCCCTGACCACGAGGCGCGTGGGGAGCGTCACGTGCATCTCCTCCACGGCCCGCCCGGCGAGAAGCGTGAACACCATCTCGGCCGCGACGCTCCCCAGCCGGCGCATCGGCTGTTGGATCGTCGTGAGCGGCAGAGCGCGGCGCGAGGCTTCGGGCACGTCGTCGAAGCCGATCACGGAGAGGTCCTCCGGCACACGCAACCCCAGCTCGTGCGCCACCTCGATCACGGCGATGGCCGAGAGGTCGTTCGCCGCGAACACGGCGGTCGGTCGCGACGGTCCCGCCAGCAGGAGCCGTGCCGAATCCCTCGTCGTCTCGAGCTCGTAGCGTCCGGCGCGGATCAGGTCGGGGTCGACGGGGATGCCGGCGTCCGAGAGCGCGCGGCGATAGCCGGCGTCGCGCAGCCCGGCGGAGCGGAGATCGGGCCGTCCACCGAGGAAGCTGATCCGGCGGTGTCCGAGTTCGAGCAGATGACGGGTGGCGGTCAGCGCTCCCCCGAAGCTGTCGGACTCGACGGTCGGCAGATCGGCACGTCCCGTGTGCGGATCGATCGCGACGACGGGGATCTCGGTCGACGCTCCGACGACGGTCGGGGTGACCATGATCGCCGCGTCGATGAGCGTGCCGGACAGCCTGCTGAGCGACCGGCGCTCCCACCCCTCGCCCTGACCATGTCGTGATCCGCTGTAGGCCAACAGGTCGACAGCCGTGTCGTGCACTGCCGCACCCACCCCTTTGAGGATCTCTGCGCTGAACGGCTCGAAGTCGGCCAGGAGCACCCCGATGACACCCGTGCGCCGGGCTCGCATGCTGCTGGCCACCAGGCTCGACTCGTACCCGAGCTCCTGCACGACGTCGAGCACGCGCTTGACCGTCGCATCCGCGATCCCGTAGCGCCCGTTGACGGCCTTCGAGACCGTCGACACCGACACTCCCGCAGCGTGCGCGACGTCGTGGATCGTGGTTCTCCCGCTCATGATCGCCCAGCGTATCCGTGCGGACGGCCGCAATGGAAACTGTTTTCGAAAACGTTTGACGACCATCCGTATCGCCAACAGACTGCATCCCGACGCGGTCACACCCTTGCTGCCGCGGCGCCGCACCGACGCGGCGCACAACTCTCGATGAGGAGAACGATCACATGAACAGCACACGGCGTTCCTTGGTCTCCGCGGCCGCACTCGCAGCCGTCGGGGCACTCGCGCTGAGCGGGTGCACGGCCAGCACCCCTGATGACGGCGGGGATTCTGCGATGACCCTCTGGCACAACTCCACGACCGGCCCCGGAGTGCAGTTCTGGGAAGACACCGTCGCGGACTTCGAGAAGGCGAACCCCGGGGTCACGATCGACATCCAGTCGATCCAGAACGAAGATCTCGACGGCAAGCTCCAGACGGCGCTCAACTCCGGCGATGCGCCCGACATCTTCCTGCAGCGCGGTGGCGGGAAGATGGCGGCCATGGTGAAGGCCGGGCAGCTCAAGGACCTGACGGACGTCATCAGCGGGCCTGCAGCCGACGAGATCCCCGACGCGGCCTACTCGGCCAACAGCCTCGACGGCAAGCGATACGCGATGCCGGTGGCCGTGCTCCCCGGCGGCCTGTTCTACAGCCAGGATCTGTTCGATGCGGCCGGCATCACCGAGAACCCGACCACGCTCGATGAGCTCGAGACGGCGACCGAGAAGCTCAAGGCGGCCGGGACCGCACCGATCGCCCTCGGCGCCAAGGACGCCTGGCCCGCGGCGCACTGGTACTACTGGCTCGCACTGCGCGAGTGCAGCGATGACACGCTCGCCAAGGCCGCCGACGAGATGAACTTCGACGACGACTGCTGGGTGCGCGCCGGAGAGGACCTGCAGGCATTCGCGGAGACGAAGCCCTTCAACGACGGCTTCCTCACCACCACCGCGCAGCAGGGTGCCGGCAGCTCGGCAGGGCTCATCGCCAACCACCAGGCCGGGATGGAGCTCATGGGCGCCTGGAACCCCGGCGTGATCGGATCGCTGACGCCCGACCAGAAGCCGCTGGCCGACCTGGCCTGGTTCCCCTTCCCCGAGGTCGATGGTGGCGAGGGCCTTCCCGGATCGATGATGGGCGGGGTCGACGGATACTCGTGCTCGGTCGATGCGCCTGATGCCTGCGTCGACTTCCTGAACTACCTCGGCACGTCGGAGGTGCAGACGGCCTACTACAAGGCGTTCAACGCTCCCCCGGTGAACACCGTCGCGCAGGAGGCCGTGACCGAGCCGTACCTGCAGTCGATCCTCGAGGCCTACAACGCGGCGCCGTACGCATCGCAGTGGCTCGACACCGTGTACGGACAGAACGTCGGCAACGCGCTCAACGTCGCCGTGGTCAACATGCTCGCCGGTCAGGGAACCCCGGAGGACATCGTCAAAGCCGTCCAGGATGCCGCAGCCAAGGCATAAGGCGGCCGCCCGGCTGGAAGTGATCCTTCTGGCCGGGCCCGCCCTCCTGGTCTTCCTCGCCTTCGTCATCTTCCCGGTGCTGATGGCGGCCTACTACGGCTTCTTCAGCTGGCAGGGCTATGGTCCGCCGACGGACTTCGTGGGTCTGAAGAACTACCTGACGATCCTGCAGGATCCGCTGTTCCACGATGCGCTCGCGCACAACGGCTTCATCCTGGTGTTCTCGCTCGTGCTGCAGGGGCCGGCGGCGATCCTGCTGGCGCTCCTCCTCAATCGGCGGATGCGCGGACAGTCGCTCATCCGGGTGCTGATCTTCATCCCCTATGTGATCTCCGAGGTCGTCGTGGGAACGGGGTGGAGCCTGATGCTGCAGACCAGCGGCGCGTTCAACGATCTGCTGCAGAACATGGGTCTGGGTTTCCTCGCGAACGACTGGCTGTCGAATCCCGACATCGCCATCTGGACGCTGATGGTGATCATCACCTGGAAGTACGTCGGCTTCGCCGTCATCCTCTTCCTCGCCGGTCTGCAGGGCATCCCCGAGGAGCTGCACGAGGCCGCCGCGATCGACGGGGCGTCGTACTGGCAGATCCAGTGGCGCATCACGCTGCCGCTGCTCGCACCGACGCTGCGCATCTGGGCGTTCCTGTCGATCATCGGATCGCTGCAGCTGTTCGACCTCGTCTACATCATCTGGGGGCAGTACATCGCCTCCACGGCCGGCACCTCGACCATGGCGACCTACATGGTCTCCGAGGGGCGCAACGCCGGCAACTTCGGATACGGCAACGCGGTCGCCGTGGTGCTGTTCCTGATCTCGCTCGTGGTGGCGCTGATCTATCAGCGCGCTGTCCTCAAGCGCGACACCGACGGCGCTCTGACCGGCGCCCCCGCACGGAAGAAGAGGACCACGGCATGACCGCCACCTCGCTACTCGTCACGCAGCGCCCTGGGCGGACGGGGCGCCCCGCTCGGGCACGCCTACCCTGGGCCAACCCGACCGTGTACTTCGTCGCACTGATCGTGGTCGGACTGATGCTGGCGCCCATCGCGTACATCATCATCGGCGGATTCCGCACGAACGCCCAGATCACGACCGACCCGTCGGGTCTGCCCCAGCCGTGGATCCTGTCGAACTACCTCGACGTCATCACCGGCGGCGTGTTCTGGCGGCAGGTGCTGAACTCCACGATCGTCGCCCTCGCCACCACGATCGGCGTCGTCGCGCTCGGGCTGATGGCCGCGTACGTGCTGGCCCGCTATCGGTTCGCCGGACGCGGAGTGCTGTACGCGTTCTTCGCCGCGGGGCTCATGTTCCCGCTGACGGTCGCGATCACCCCGCTCTACATCGTGGTGCGCAACCTCGGGCTGATGAACTCGCTCGGCGGGGTCATCCTGCCGCAGATCGCGTTCGCCCTGCCGACCACGATCATCATCCTGGTGCCGTTCCTGCGCGCCATCCCCGATGAGATCCAGGAGGCGGCGTTCATCGACGGATGCAGCCGGATCGGCTTCTTCTGGCGGATGGTGCTGCCCCTGTCGATCCCCGGAGTGATCACGACCGGCATCCTGGCCTTCATCGGCAGCTGGAACGGCTATCTGCTGCCGCTGTTCGTGCTCAACGATGCGGCGGCGTTCACCCTGCCACTGGGCGTGCAGTCGTTCGCCTCGCAGTACTCGGTCGACACCGCCAAGGTGCTCGCCTTCACCTCGCTGTCGATGATCCCCGCCCTGATCTTCTTCAGCCTGTTCGAGCGTCGCATCGTCGGCGGCCTGACCGGCGCCGTCAAGGGTTGAGCATGTCGGTCGAATCCCCACAGAAAGAGATGGACGTGTCCCCCACACCCCGACCCCGCTTCTCCTCGCGCGTCGAGAGCCTCCTCGAGCAGATGACGCTGGAGGAGAAGCAGGCGCAGCTGGTCGGCTTCTGGGTCGATCAGGGCGAGGAGCTCGTCGCCCCGATGGCCGGCGAGAAGAAGACGTCCACCCGCTACGAAGAGGCCGCCGCCCACGGCATCGGGCACCTGACGCGCGTGTACGGCACCCGTCCGGTCGACCCGATCGCGCGGGCGCAGTGGCTGTGGGGCGAGCAGGCGCGTCTGCAGCGCGAGACCCGTCTGGGCATCCCCGCCCTCGTGCACGAGGAGTGCCTCACCGGACTCGCCGCATGGCAGGCGGCCACGTTCCCCACTCCTCTGGCCTGGGGCGCATCGTTCGATCCGGAGCTGGTGGAGGAGATGGGTCGCGCGATCGGCTCGTCGATGCGGCAGCTCGGGATCCATCAGGGCCTCGCCCCGGTGCTCGACGTCATCCGTGATCCGCGGTGGGGCCGCGTCGACGAGTGCATCTCGGAAGACCCGCTCGTGGTCGGCACCGTGGGAACCGCGTACGTGCGCGGCATGCAGTCGGAGGGCGTGCACGCGACGCTCAAGCACTTCGTCGGATACTCCGCCTCACGGGCGGGCCGCAACCACGCCCCGGTGTCCGCCGGGCGACGCGAGATCGAGGATGTGCTGCTGCCGCCGTTCGAGATGGCGGTGCGCGAGGGCGGGGTGCGCAGCGTCATGAACTCGTACACCGACATCGACGGCGTTCCCGTGGCCGCCGATCCGTACTACCTCGACGAGGTGCTGCGCGGGCGCTGGGGCTTCGACGGCGTCGTGGTCTCGGACTACTTCGCCGTGGACTTCCTGCGCAGCATGCACCACGTCGCGGCGGATTCGGCGCAGGCCGCATCGCTCGCGATCACCGCCGGGATCGACGTCGAACTGCCCTCGCCCGACGCGTACACGACGCTCGCCGCACAGGTGCGCGCGGGGGCTCTCGACCAGGGCATCGTGGATCGCGCGGTCGGACGCGTGCTCGCCCAGAAGGAGGAGCTGGGCCTCCTGGACGCGGACTTCGGCACCGCACCCGACGCGATCGACCTGGACTCCCCCGCGCATCGCGCTCTCGCGCGTCGCCTGGCCGAGGAGTCGATCGTGCTGCTGAGCAACGACGGCGTGCTTCCACTCGACCCGTCCGGCTCGCCGCGCATCGCCGTGATCGGTCCCAACGCCGACAGCGCCGAGGCGCTCATGGGCTGCTACTCCTTCGTGAACCACGTGCTGGCGCATCATCCGGACGTCCCGGCCGGGATCGCGCTGCCCAGCGTGCTCGACGGGCTCCGCTCCGCGCTCCCCTCGGCCACGATCACCTCTGCGGCAGGCTGCACTGTGGAGGGCGAGGACCGCAGCGGGTTCCCGGCCGCGGTCGCCGAGGCCGCCGCGGCCGACATCGCGATCGTCGTGATCGGCGACCGCGCCGGCCTCTTCGGGCGCGGCACCGTCGGCGAGGGGAACGATGTCGATTCGCTGGAACTTCCCGGCGTGCAGCGCGAGCTGGTCGAGGCGGTCGTCGCGACCGGAACCCCCGTCGTGGTCATCGCCCTCACCGGCCGCCCCTACGCCCTGGACTGGGCTCTCCCGCACCGCGAGACCACGGCCGGGGCGAGCGCCGGGCTCGGGGCGGTGAACTCCCCCGGTGTCGCCGGCGGCCCGGTTCGGACGCAGCGTTCCGCCGCCGCCGCAGTACTCCAGTCGTTCTTCCCCGGCGAGGAAGGCGGACCGGCCATCGCCGCCGTGCTGAGCGGGCGCGTGTCTCCGTCCGGTCGACTGCCGGTATCGCTGCCGCGGTCGGCGGGCGCGCAGCCGTACTCCTACCTGCATCCCACTCTCGGCGGGCGCACGGACGTCACCAGCGTGGATCCGACGCCGGTGCGGCCGTTCGGCTTCGGACTCGGCTACACGAGCTTCACGCACGAGGGGCTGACGGCCGATTCCTCGGTGACTGCGGGCGCGCAGTTCCGCGCGTCGCTGACGGTGCGCAACGCCGGCTCGCGCGAGGGAACGGATGTCGTGCAGCTCTACGCGCACGACGAGGTCGGGAGCGTGGCACGACCCGTGGCGCAGCTGGTCGGATTCCAGCGGGTGTCCCTGGCGCCCGGCGAGGAGCAGCGCGTGGAGTTCACCGTGCCCACCGAGCGCCTCGCGTTCACGGGCGTCGACGGCGTGCGGCGGGTGGAGCCCGGGAGCATCCGGCTCTGGGTCGGCGAGGCGTGCGACCACGAGGAGACCGTGACGATCATCGAGATCCTGCCCCCGGCCTGACCACGCCCTCCGACAGGCTCAGGGACCGCTGGGTCGCTGAGCCTGTCGGAGGCGTCAGGCGTCAGGCGTCAGGCGTCGAGCGCACGGACGAACGCCCGCACGTGCTCGCCGAGACGCAGGATGCGCTGGTCGCGCGCCGCTTCGCGATCGAATCCGGGGTAGGCCAGCGGAGGGAGCCGGCGCACGTTCGCGGAGCATTCGAAGTTCGCGCACACGAGTGTGCCCACGGTGTCGCCCTTGCGCCCGGCAGGGCCGTTCTTGCGCGCGGTGAACAGCTGCACGTCGTTGCGGAGCGTCACGTCGTCGCACCACGAGCACTGGGCTCGGGCGATCACGCGCTGCTCGGCCTGCTGCAGCAGGACTCCGGCGAGGGTGTCGTCGACCTCGACGAGCACGTAGGCGCGTCGAGGGGACTTCGGGTCGGACCAGCCGAGGTAGTCCAGTCGACTGAAGTCGATGTCGCGGAAGCCCGCGGGCAGGTTCATGTCGGCGGCCTCTTTGCGGGAGGCGTTGCGGAGGGAGGCGCGGATGGCGCGCTCGTCGATGGGACGCATGGGATCGGTGCTTTCGTGCGGTGCTCGCCGAGAGGGGCGAGCGGGATGACAAGGAGAGGACGGCATCCGAACGGACACCGGGTGCGACGCGGCTCCGGGGACGGGTGTTCCGCCTCCGGCTGGTCGTCAGCCTCTGCCGCCGGCGCGGAGTGCGCCTGCGGCTCCCCTCTGCGCCGCGCGGGCGCTCATCGAAAACAGCACCCGGCGAGCTTACACCCGGACACGCCCGGGATTTGTTTCGCCTCGTGTCGCCTCGGGTTCCCCTCCGTGCAGGGCCGACCTAGTCTTGCCGGAACATCCGCTCACGAAGGAGACCCCGTGTCCACGCCGCTGAATCGCCTCTCACCCACCTCGGTGCGCGAGCGTTCGGCATGCATGTGCGCGCAGGGAGACGGATGCTCGTCCTTCGCCCCCGGACACGCCCTGCACCTCATCCAGGCGCGGATCGCCTCGGCCACGCCGTCCGAGTGGGTCGACGGCATCGTCGAGTCGGCGGATGCCGTCGGCGGGGAGCTCGTGGTGCGCACGCTCGACGGCGATGCGCACGCGCTCTGGAACAGCGCGGGCGCTGCGCTCGAAGCCGCCCCCGGCACTCCGGTGGCACTGCACCGCCGCTACGGCGTGCTGGCTGTCGGACGCACGCAGTTCAACGTCGCCGCGGTGTGATCGTGTCGGCTCAGGCCGACGCCATCATCATCGTCTTCATCGCCATGCACGCGTCCATGCAGGCCTGGCAGGCCTGAGCGCACATCCGGCACACGTCGCTGTCGTCGGCGTGCATCATGCACTCGTCCATGCAGGTCTGGCACATGGCGATGCAGGCGTCCAGCATCGCCATCATCGATGCGGGCGTCATGCCCTGCATCCGCATCATCGAGCGCATCATGGTGTTCGCCATGTCGGCGCAGTTCATGCACGCCGGAGAACAGTCCATCATCTGCGTCGAGCACACCGTGCAGGCCTGCTCGCAGGCCGCGCACGCGTCCATGCAGGCCTGCATGACCGACATGTCCATCGCCGCCATGTCGGGCATCGCCTTCATGCTCTTCGACATCTCGTCCATCATCATCGAGTCCATCGCGCACCGCTTTCCTCGTCGGCTTCCGCCGAATGATCGCGGGCCGGAGCACCCGCCTGTCGCCAGGCTAGTCCGCCGCGCAACCCACGTCGATGGGCGAGGCCACGGGCCGATGCGGACCCGCAGCTGTCAACCGCGCGCGAGACGACGCCAGGCGAGCTCGGCCAGCACCGTCGCCTGCAGACCGAGCACCCCGTCGTCGAAGATCGCATCATCGGAGTGCAGCGGCACGGGGCGCTCGGCGGCGGCGCCGAGGAACACCAGGGCTCCGGGCACCTCCTCCAGCACATACGAGAAGTCCTCCGACGCCATGTACGGCGCCTCCCGCCGGATGACGCGGTCGGCGCCGACGAGCTCGTCGAGCACCGCGATCACCTCGCGGGTCTCGGCAGGGTCGTTGTAGGTGACCGGGTACGACGCGATGAACGTCGTGTCGAGCGTGCAGCCGTTCGCCTCGGCGATGCCGCGCAACAGAGCCGGCAGCTCTTCGCGCACCACCTCGAGCGTCGCGGTCGACAGCGTGCGGATGTTCGCCTCCAGGCTCACGCTCGCCGCCAGGATGTTGCTCGCCTCGGAGTCGCTCGACAGCCGGGTGATCGAGATCACGGCCTGGTCCGTGGCGGGAAGTCGTCGCGCGGCGAAGGTCTGCACGGCCAGGATGAGCTGCGCGGCGACGGGCACGGGGTCGATCGCGAGGTGCGGGAAGGCCGCGTGGCCGCCGCTGCCGCGCACGACCATCCGCAGCGCATTCGCGCTGGCCATCATCGCCCCTTCGCGCACGACGAGCTGCCCCGCCGGCACCGCGCTGTCGACGTGGATCGCGTAGGCCGCGACCGCGCGCTCACCCGCGGCGTCGAGCACGCCCTCGTCGAGCATCAGGCGCGCTCCGGCGTGCCCCTCTTCGCCGGGCTGGAACATGAAGATCACCGTGCCGGGGAGCTCATCCCGCTGCGCTGCGAGCAGCCGTGCGGCACCGAGCAGACCGGCCATGTGCAGGTCGTGCCCGCACGCGTGCATCGCTGCGCCCGTGGCCGCGAAATCGAGTGCGGATGCCTCCACGATCGGCAGTCCGTCCATGTCGCCGCGCAGCAGCACGACGGGACCGGGCAGACCGCCCCGGAGCACGGCGGTGACCGACGAGAGCGCCGCGCCGACGGCGATCTCCAGGCCGAGGTCGGAGAGTTCCCGCAGGATGATCTGCTGCGTCCCGGGCAGGTCGATGCCGACCTCGACAGCGCCATGCAGTTCGCGCCGCACCGCGATCAGACGATCGGCCACGGCCTCGGCCGCCGCACCGAAGCGGCTCATGAGAAGCGCTCCCCGCGGATCCAGGTCTCCGCGACGCGCACGGCGGAGATCTCGTCCTCCGGCACCGTGAACACATCGCGGTCGAGCACCGCGAAGCTGCCGTCGAAGCCGGGGGCCAGCTGACCGACGCCCTCGAGCGGCGAGAGCAGCCGGGCGCGACCGGTGTACAGCAGCAGCGCCTGCGGCACCGTGATGGCCGCCTCCGGGCCGAAGTCGATGCCGTTGTAGGTGCGCCGACGCACGGCGGCTTCGACAGAGAGCATCACGTCATCCGCACCGCTCCAGGCCGTGGCCGGCCGGTCGGACGACAGCGCGAGCGGGTCGAGTCCTGCGTACAGGCGGGCGATCGGATACGCATCCGGCACCTGCTCGGCGCGCAGCGCCTTCTCGTAGCCGTCGTACTCGGCGAAGAAGAACACCGTGTGCGTGGCGATGCCGAAGCTCATGCGGGCCGCGCGGAGGCGGGCGAGATAGTCGTCGCTCACGATCGTCGCATGCTCGATGCGCACCGAGGGGATGCCGTCGAGCCAGGGCTCGGCATCGGCGAAGAGCTCCACCACGCGGTCGAGCGCACGGTCGCCCATGGCGTGGATCGCGAGCTGCACGTGGTTGCGGCGGGCCCACTCGGCCGCGGCCAGGACGTCGGCATCGTCGACCAGGCGCAGACCGTGATCGCAGGACTCCGGATACGCCTCGTGCACCCACGCGGTGCGGTTGGAGTACGCGCCGTCGAGCACCACCTTGACTCCGGCGATGCGGATCTGCCCCTCGCGATCACCCGCGGCGAGATCCGCGAGAGGAGCGACGGGGTCCCACCCGGGGTAGAGCGCGACACGGGTGCGCAGACCGCGGTCGACCGCCGTCCGGAACGTCGCCACCGGGTCGTCGATCCGGGTGGAGAGCAGATCGCACACGGCCACGATGCCTCGAGAGGCGAGTTCCTCGCCGAGGCCGACGAGGGCGTCGATCTGCGCGTCGCGGGTCGGGGCGGGGATGAATGCGGCAACCGCCCCGACCGCGGCGATCTCGGTGAGCACACCGTTCGGCTCTCCGTCGGCATCGCGCTCGAACCGCGAACCGTCCGGGTCGGGGGTGTGAGCCGTGATGCCGGCGATCTCGAGGGCGCGGGTGTTGCACACTGCGGAGTGCGCATCGCAGCGCCACACCAGCACCGGGCGCGTGGTGCTCACCCGGTCGAGATCCGCGGCGGTCGGCATCCGTCGTCCGGGGAACTTGGTGTCGTCGAATCCGCGGCCGAGCACCCAGGCGTCGGGGTCGGTGAGACCGTCGGCGTGCGCGCGCAGCACCGCCACCAGGTCGTCCGCGGAAGTCACCGCGGGCGGGAAGCACTCCGCCGCCGGAGCCGTACCGGCGATCAGCGCCGGGTGGGTGTGGCTGTCGATGAGGCCGGGCAGCACCGTCCGGCCGCCGAGGTCGACCGTGATATCGCCGGTCGCTGCGCTTTCGTCGCCGACCCAGTCGACCACGCCGGCGGTGACACGGAATGCCGAGGCGAAGGTCGTCTCGGTCTCACCCGTGAAGACCTTCGCGTTCGTGAACAGCGTGCTTATCACGCCGGGTGTCGCATCCATGCCGGGCCTCAGAACTGACGCCACGTGAAGCGGCCGGCGAGCAGCGTCGCCGCCACCGGCATCGCGCGCAGGGCATCACGGTCGGCGGCGTAGGGATCGTCGTCGCTGAGCACGAGGTCGGCAGGTTGTCCCACGGCGAGGCTGCTGCGCACGGATGCCGCGAGCGCGACATCGAGCGGCAGACGCTGTTCGGGGTGCCAGGCGTCCCGGTCTCCACGGCTGCGGGCGGTCGCCGCGCTCAGCGAGACCCAGGGGTCGAGCGGCGCGACGGGGGCATCGGAGCCGAGGCGCAGAGCCGCGCCGGCCCGGTGCAGCGAGCCGAAGGCGAACGCCCGAGCAGTACGACCGGCCCAGTGGTGATCGGCGACGTCGCGGTCGTCCATCGCATGCTCGGGTTGCACGCTGGCGATCAGTCCGAGGGCGGCGAAGCGGGCGAAGTCCTCTTCGCGCACGAGCTGCGCGTGCTCGATCACGCCGCGCATGTCGAGGGCTTCGAACGTATCGAGCACCTCGGTGTTCGCGCGGTCGCCGATCGCGTGCACAGCGGCTTCGACTCCCCCGGCGCGGGCGATGCCGAGCAGTCGTCGCAGTTCCTCGATCGGAACGCTCTCCAGCCCGCAGGCGTGCGGATGCGAGGGGTCCATGCCCGGGTACGGGTCCCAGCACCAGGCGGTGCGGGTGTTGAGGGAACCGTCGACGACCACCTTGAGGCGACCGAATTCGATCAGCCCGCGCTCGTCCACGATGTCACCGGTGCGCAGGCCCTGAGCGATCGCCGCCTCCAGCCGGTCCGGCCACACGGCGATATCGACGCGGAGCGCGTCCAGGCCCTGAGCGGTGCGCTCCGACCACTCGGTGACGTTGTCGGTGTTCTCGTACTCGACCACCCCGACCACGCCGCGCGCCGCTGCCGCGTCCGCCGCCTCGCGGTAGGCCGACAGCGACAGCCCCTTCGCCTCATCGAAGGAGTGCAGCAGCTGGATCCAGGGGCCCTCGCGCAGCAGTCCGGTCTCGTCGAGCTCGATGCCGAAGCGCGATTGCGCAGCGTGGTTCATCCATCCGCAGTGCAGGTCGCCACTGACGAGGACCACCGGCACATCCGGCACCGCGGCGTCGAGCGCAGCGACCGATGCCGGCACGGGCCAGAGCCCGTCGCGGAAGCCGTAGCCCATCAGCATGCCGTCGACCAGGGGCCAGCCCTCGGCGCGGGCCCGGCGGACGACGTCGAGCACGTCCGCCGCGCTGTGCGTCTCGGTGAGATCGACACGACGACGACGGATGACGTGCTGGGTGAAGTGCACATGCGCGTCCCAGAACCCCGGTCCGATCCAGCGACCGGCGCCGTCGACCGCCTCACCCTCGGCAGTGTTCGTGCCTGCCGGGGTGATCGCGGCGATCTGTCCGTCGCGCACGACGACGTCGACGGGATCGCCCCCGTCGTAGGGGCGGACGTTCTGCAGGGTCAGGGCGGAGGAGGAGCTCATCGGATTCCGTTTCAGACGGCAGGGACGGGGACGGTGGTGAACCCGAACAGGTCCTTGGGATCGTCGGGGGCGGCGACGAGGTCGATCTCGCGGGCGAGGTCGGTGCCGGCGACGCTGTCGCGCAGATGCCGCAGCGCCGAGTAGTCCTCGATCGCGAAGCCGACCGAGTCGAAGATCGTGATCTGCGCCGGCGACGTGCGGCCGGGCGCGGTGCCGTTCAGCACCCGCCAGAACTCCGTGACGGGGAAATCGGGGGCGACGTTCTGGATCTCGCCCTCCACACGTGTCTGCGGGGTGTACTCGACGAACACCGGACCACGGTCGAGGATCCGCGGATCGAGCTCCGTCTTGCCGGGGCAGTCGCCGCCGATCGTGTTGATGTGCATACCGGGGGCGACGTCGGCGTCGGTCAGCACCTGCGCGACCGCCTTGTCCGCCGTACACGTGGTGACGACGTCGGCGCCGGCTGTCGCCTCGGACGCCGAGGCGCACACGACGACCTCGAACCCTCGGGGCACGAGGTTGCGCACGAGCTTGGCCGATGCCGCCTCATCCACGTCGAACACCCGCAGTCGCCGGATCCCGAGCACCGCACGGAACGCGAGCGCCTGGAACTCGGCCTGGCTGCCCGCACCGATCATCGCCATCACCTCGGAGTCCGGCCGCGCCAACCGCCGGGCGACCATCGCCGACGTGGCGGCGGTGCGCAGCGCGGTGAGCACCGTCATCTCGGCCAGGAACACCGGGTAGCCGTTGTGGACGTCGGCGAGCACCCCGAACGCCGTCACGGTCTGGAAGCCGCGACCCGGATTGAACGGATGCCCGTTGACGTACTTGAACGCATACAGATCGGGGTCGCTGATCGGCATCAGCTCGATCACCCCGAACGGGGTGTGGTTGGCGACCCGCTCGCTCTTGTCGAACGACTCCCAGCGGCGGAAATCGGACTCGATCGTGTCGGCCATCTCGGCCATGATCCGCTCGGCGCCGTGCGCCGCGATCCAGCTCACCATGTCGGCGACACCCACGAACGCGGTCACGCCTGCCCCTCCCGCCCGTGCACGCGGGCCATGCGGGCGGCCAGCTGCGGGTTCTCGTACGGGCCCGGTTCCCCGAGCGCGGCGATCACACGGTCCACGACCTCTGCGGGCTTGTCCTGGCTCATCTTCTCTTTCGCTTCGAATCGATCGACCCGCAGGCGGAACCCGACCGTGCCGTGCACGATCCGCTCCGCATAGGCGGCGTTCTCCAAGGTCTCCCGCATCAGATACGGTTCCGGCAGCGGGCTCTCGAAGTGCGCGACCAGACGATCCAGCACCCGCAGGTTCTCCTCGTCGGACAGGATCTCCGGTGTGCCGTGCAGATGCGCGACCGCGAAGTTCCAGGTCGGCACCGCGGGCGAGGTGTCGTACCAGCTGGGCGAGACGTAGCCCTGCGGTCCGTAGACGATCACCATCACCTCGTGCGCGCCGAGCTCGTGCAGGCGCTCGTCCGGGCGACCGACATGACTCACGAGCACGATGCCGTCGGCATCCTCCGCGAGCAGCAGCGGGTAGTGCGAGGCGACGAGCCCCCTGCCCGGCACGAAGCTGACGATCGTGCCCCACGGGTTCTCACGCACGAGGGCACGGATGCCCTCGACGTCGTCGAACACGTACTCCGGGGTGTGCCTCATGACGCTCTCCAGGTGATGTCGGCCGTGGCGAGCACGACGTCGGCGGTATCCAGCGCGGTGACCACGGTGCGATCCCCGTCGTCGTGTCCCACCAGCCGTACCGGCCGGTCGACCAGCATGGGCGCGATCGCGCGCACGTCGAGCCGCGCGGGCTCGCGATGCGGCGCGTGTCTGCGGGCGGCATCCATCAGCAGGATGCGGGTGAGCGGACCGTGCACGAGCAGGTCGGGCAGGCCCTCGACCTCGCGTGCCCAGGCGCCGTCGTAGTGGATCAGATGGGTGTTGAAGGTGAGCGCCGAGAACCGGAACAGCTGCCGCGCATCGAGGACGAACTCCTCGGACCAGTCCGCGGCGGCGACGGCGTCCGGGTCGGTGCGCGGTGGTCGCACCGGGGCATCCGGGTCGGCGGCGTCCAGGAACACGTCGTGCCACACGCTGCGGATCGCCGGTTCCCCGTCGACCGCGTACTCGCGTTCGACGTCGACGAAGACCAGACGTCCACGCGAGCCGTCCTTCTCGACGACGGACCCGAGTCGCGCGGTCTGCACGACCTCGTCTCCGATGCGCACGGGACGCAGGAAATCCGTGGTCTCCCCCGCATACATCCGGCGGGGCAGATCGATCTCGGGGATGATGCCGTCGCGGGCCGGGGTGCCGTCCGGACGCAGATCCGCCATCGGCACCGCGAAGGGGAACAGCACACCCTCCCACGCGGCGGGCAGCTCCGCACCGACCGCCCGCACCGGCTCCTGTCCGGCGAAGGTGCCGCGATAGCCCTCCACGGTCGGGGCGAGCACGGTCTCGGTGCGCACGATGCTCACGGCAGCACGCCCGCGGCGCGCAGCTCGGCGATGCGCGCCGCGTCGTAGCCGGCGAACTCGGTGAGCACCTGGTCGGCGTGCTCGGACAGACGGTTCGCCGTGCGGCCGGGGGCCGCGGGCGTCGCCGAGAGCTTGATGGGCTGGCCGAACATGCGCAGCACGCCGAGATCGCCGTAGTCGGCCGACACGATCATGTCGCGCTCGGCGGTGCCTGGATCTTCGACGACCTCGGCGATCGTCTTCACGGCGGTCAGCGGTACGACGTCTCCGGCGAGCTCCTCGAGCTCCGCTTTCGTGCGGTCGGCGAGCCAGGCGGCGACGATGGGCTTCACTCTGCGCTCGTACACCTCGGTGTCGAACCGCTTGCGCATGGTGTCGATCTCGGGGTCGTCCTTGTGCTCCGGGGTGCCGAACAGGTCGCAGCTCGCATTCCAGAGCTTGTCGGTGTACGCGCCGAAGAAGACCTGTCCGTCGGCGCAGTCGAAGAGTTCGTACGGGCGCACCCAGGCGTGCTCGTTGCCGGCGGGCGTGGCCACCTTTCCCGTCACGGTGTAGTCGACGACCGCGGTCTCGGTCAGGGCGAGGATGCTGTCGACCTGCGCGACGTCGACCAGCTGTCCCTCACCCGTGGCCTCGGCATGGCGGAGTGCGGCGAGCGTGCCGATCACCGCGAACAGGGTGGCGGACACATCGCCGATCGTGACGCCGACGCGCACGGGCGGCCGGTCGGGGTAGCCGTTCATCGACCACAGTCCCCCCGCGGCCTGCGCGGTGTTGTCGAAGGCGGGGCGGCGGGTGCGGGAACCCGTGTGGCCGTAGCCGGAGATCGCGGTGTAGACCAGGCGCGGATTGATCTCGTGCAGCACGTCCCACCCCACGCCGAGCTTCGCCATGGTGCCGGGGCGGAAGTTCTCGACCAGCACGTCGGCCGAGCGCACGAGGTCCGTGAGCACCTTCACGCCCTCCGGGCTCGCGAGGTCGAGTCCGACGCCGAGCTTCCCGCGGTTGTACTGCGCGTCGTAGGCGCTGAACTCCTCGTCGCCGTGCGTCAGGTACGGCGGGAAGCCGCGCGAGACGTCGGGATCGCGCGGGTTCTCGATCTTGATGACCGTGGCCCCCAGGTCGGCGAGCATCTGCGCGGCGTAGGGGCCGGCGAGCACGCGCGACAGGTCGAGCACCGTGACGCCGGTGAGCGCGCCCGGCGCAGGGAGCGTGAGATCGGTCATGGCGTCGGAGCCTCCTGTGCGGTGTCGGTGGTGTCGAGTCCGGCGGCGGCGAGCGCCCGCGCCACGGCGGACGGCGCCCGGATTCCGCGGATCCGGGAGAGCCACTCGGTCGTCGCCGCGAGGGCGCCGAGGTCGAGACCGGTCTCGATGCCCAGGCCGTGCAGCATCCACACCAGGTCCTCCGTCGCGAGGTTACCCGTCGCACCCCTGGCGTAGGGGCAGCGACCCAGTCCCCCGACCGAGGCGTCGAACTCGGCGACACCCAGCAGCAGTGCCGCGTGCACGTTCGCGAGCGACTGTCCATACGTGTCGTGCAGGTGCAGGGCGACGTTCGGGAGCGGGATGCCGGCGGCGAGGGTCTCGTTCACCACGCGGGTCGTGAGTCCGGGGGTGGCGACGCCGATGGTGTCGCCGAGGGCGATGGTCCGGGCACCGGCGCCGTGCAGCGCGGTCGCCGCAGAGATCACCGCTGCCGTGTCGACCTGCCCCTCCCACGGGTCGCCGAACGCCATCGACACATACCCGCGCACGGGGATGCCGTCGGCCGTGGCGGCGGCGATCACCTCGGTCGCGCGGTCGATCGCCCCGCTCCTGGTGGTGTTGAGGTTCGCCTTCGCGAACGACTCGGTCGCGCTCACCACCACCGCGACCTCGCGCACCCCAGCGTCGATCGCGCGCTGGAGTCCGCGCAGGTTCGGCACCAGCGCGACGGCGCGCGCACCGTCCGGCACGTCGACGGCCGCGACGACCTCGGCGGCATCCGCGAGCTGCGGGATCCAGGTCGGGGGCACGAAGCTGGTCACCTCGAGGTCCCGTGAGCCCGCGGCGTACAGCCGACGGCAGAGCTCGGCCTTGACGCTGCCGGGGATGATGTCGGTCTCGGCCTGCAGGCCGTCGCGGGGTCCGACCTCGTACACGGTGACGCGCGTCGGCAGTCCGGGCTCCGGCTGCACGCGCGGCGACGGCTTCGGGGTCATGCCGTGGTCTTCTCTGCCCGCAGCTCGGCCAGCACCTCTCGTGCGTACTCGACGCGGATGCGCCGTTCGGCCACGATGCGCGCCGCGACATCGCCGATCTCGTCGACCTCGGCGCCGGCGCTCGCGGCGATCGTGCGGGCGTGCAGGGTCATGTGTCCGCGCTGGATGCCCTCGGCCGCGAGCGCCCGGCACGCGGCCAGGTTCTGGGCGAGGCCGACGGCCGCGACGATGCTCGCGAGCTCGCGCGCGGTCTCGACGCCGAGCAGACGTACCGCGGCCTGCGCCGTCGGGTGGGCTCTGGTGGCTCCTCCCACGAGCCCCACCGCGAGCGGGACCTCGAGGGTGCCGACGAGGTTGCCCGCGGCATCCTGCTCGAACTGCGAGAGCGCGGAGTAGCCGCCCAGACGCGCGGCGTGCGAGTGGCATCCCGACTCGACCGCCCTGGTGTCGTTTCCGGTCGCCAGCACGACGGCCGTGATGCCGTTCATGATGCCCTTGTTGTGCGTGGCCGCGCGGTAGGGGTCGGCCTCGGCGAAGGCGCTGGCCGCGACGATGTCGGACACGACCTGCGCGCCGCCCAGCAGCTCGGCGTCGAACACGGCACGGGCGCGGGTGAGGCGCAGTTCTGCCTTGTTGGTGAGGATGCGCAGCAGCGTGCGGGTATCGGCGAGCTCGGCGATGCGAGGAGCGATGGCCTCGGCCATGGTGTTCACGGCGTTCGCGCCCATCGCGTCGCGCACGTCGACGTGCAGGTGGACGATGATCTGGGCGCCGACGCGGGTGGGGAGCACGCGCACCGAGATGTCGAAGGCGCCGCCGCCGAGCGAGACGAGCACCGGATCCTGCTCGTTGGCGAGGGCGAGCAGCTCCTCGCGGGCCTCCAGCAGCGCGAAGCGCGTGCCGTGCGGGTCGACCGCGTCGAGCACCTGGATCTGGGCGATCATCACATCGCCGGTGTACGAGGTCGTGAAACCGCCGTGCACCCGCGCCATGCGGGCGGCGTTGGAGGCGGCGGCCACGACGCTGGGCTCCTCCGTCGCCATCGGGATCAGCCGGTCGACCCCGTCGACCGTGAAGTTGGTGGCGACACCGACCGGGATGCCGATGAGCCCGACGACGTTCTCGACCATGTGATCGGCCTGCGCCAGCGAGAGGCCGGCGTGCGGCTGCAGCGCCTCCAGTGCCGTCGCGTCCAGCCCCGCTCCGCCGGCGACGAGGGCCAGGCGCTCGTCCGGGGTGTGGTCGCGCAGACCTGAGATTCGGCTGTTGATCGTCATCGGCGACCTTCCTTGATGGGCGGACGCCGGATCCTCGGCGCCGCGGTTCTAGGACGACACTAGAAGCGGCGTCCGTCGCCGACGATGGGCGGATCACTCAGCGAACCGGTGCCGGTGTATGCGATTGACACATCTGCGGGATCTCCCCCATGCTCGACACTGAAGACTTACGCTCTCCCGCGCCCCCGAACGCCGAAGGAGCTCTCATGAGCCGCGCATCCGACGCGATCGCCACCCTGCTCGACGCCGCACACGACAGCGATCTGGTCGGCCCCACCGCGGTCAGCGATGCCCTCGCTCAGCTGGGGGCCTCGGAGCCGGATGCGGCCGAGATCGCCGAGCTCGTGCACCGCTCCCAACGCGAGCTCTCGCGCCTGCGCCGCCGCGAGCACGAGCTGTCGGCCCTGTTCTCCAGCGCCCGCGAACTCGCCGAGCTGCGCGACAGCGATGCCGTGCTCGCCCGTCTCGTGCAGCGCGCGCACACCATGATGGGCGTCGACCTGGCCTACCTGTCGGAGTTCGACCCCGACACCCGTGAACTGCGGGTGCGCGAGACCAGCGGTTCCGTCAGCGCGTCCTTCCAGACGCTGCGCGTGCCGCCGGGCCGGGGGCTGGCGAGCGTGGTGGTCGAGTCGCGGATGCCGCAGTGGGTGTCGGACTACTCGGCCTACGCGAAGGAGCGCCACGACTCGGGCATCGACGACGCCGTGTCCGCCGAGGGCCTGGTGTCGCTGCTCGGGGTGCCGATGGTGACCTCCGACGACGTGCTGGGCGTGCTGTTCGTCGCCAACCGGGAGGCGCGCAGCTTCACCCCCGACCAGGTCGCACTGCTCACGGCCGTCGCCGACCACGCGTCGATCATCCTGCAGACCACCCAGACGCTCCGCGACCTGCAGGAGTCGGAGGACGAGAGCCGCACCACCCTGGCCAGTCTCACCGCGCACCTCGTGGAGCGCGACCGGGCCAACACCGTGCACCAGGAGCTGGTGCAGGCCGTGCTCGCCGGCGGCGGGTTCGGCCCGGTGGCCGAGACTCTCGCCTCGGCGCTCGGTCGCGCGGTCGCGATCATCGACGCGCAGGAGCAGATCATCGCCGCCGCGGGTCTGCCCCTGGCTCCCAGCATGCTGACGCTGCCGGATCCCGTGCGCGAAGCGATCGCCGAGAGCCGTCGCTCCGGGTACTGCGTCGCGGTGCCGGAAGGGGGCGTGCGCGCCGTCGCCGCCCTGTCCGCCGGCAGTCGGCATTTCGGCGCGCTGCTGCTCGGCGACGGCGACTTCGAGCTCGGCGCCGTCGATCTGCGCACGATCGAGCGGGCGGCACAGGTCGGCGCGCTGCTCGAGCTGCAGCAGGAGGCCGCATCCGGAGCCGACCTGCGCATCCGCAGCGAACTGGTCGCCGATCTGCTCGACGACGTGCCGGAGCGCCGTGCGGATGTCGAGCGGCGCGCCCGCCGACTGGGCGTCGACCTGCAGGTGCTCGACTCGCTGATCCTCCTCTCGGTGCCGGGCGACCAGCACACCGCGGCGCTGCGCGAGCTGAGCCGACAGCTCGACGACCGCTCCCTCGTGGGCGAATACCGCGGATTCGTGGTCGCCGCCTACAGCGCTGATCGCGGGTCCGTCGAGGTCGATCGTCTGCGCCGGCACGTCGCCTCCGCGATCCAGCATCCGGTCTCGGTCGTGGTGCCGCGCCCGGCATCCGGCGCGCTGCCCGAGGCCTTCCAGACCGCGATGCGCACGGCCCGGCTGATCGCGGCGCTCGAGCTCACCGACGTGACCGCCCAGGTCGACGACTTCCTGCCCTATTCGGCGATCCTCGACACGGATGTACGGGCGCTGAGCGCGTTCCTGCGCGACACGATCGGTGCCGTCCGCCGCTACGACGAGGAGCGCGGTGCGGATCTGCTCGGCACGCTGCGCGCCTTCGTGCGCAACAACGCCAGCCCCACCCGCACGGCCCGCGCGCTGAACTTCCACACCAACACGATCCTGCAACGGCTCGACCGGCTCGACCACGTGCTCGGTGCGTCGTGGCGCGATGACGAGCGGATGTTCCGCATCGGCATCGCCGTGCGGCTCGACGAGCTGCGCGACCGCCTGCAGATGCGCTGACGCGTGGCATCCGCTGTTCGTCCGTTGGAAAACAGAGACGACCCTGCGTCGCTTCGGCGGGTCGATCCGCGACGCGCCGCACTCACCACGAATGATCTCCGTTCCCGCCCGGGCGCGGACCCGGCTACGTGCGGTACAGCACCGGCATCGACTCCAACAGCGTGCGCGTGTAGGGGTGCTGCGGCGCGTTCATGACCTGCTCGCCGGTGCCCTCCTCCACGACCTTGCCCTGGTGCATCACGGCCACGCGGTGCGCGATGTGGTGCACGACCGCGAGGTTGTGCGTGATGAACAGGTAGGTGACCCCCGTGCGCTCCTGCAGGCGCACGAGCAGGTTCAGCACCTGCGCCTGCACCGAGACGTCGAGAGCGGATGTCGGCTCGTCGAGCACGATGAACTCGGGATCGGCGGCCATGGCCCGAGCGATCGCGATGCGCTGACGCTGCCCGCCGGAGAACTCGTGCGGGAAGCGGTTCACGGCATCGGCCGGGATGCCCACCTGCTCGAGCGACTCGTACACGCGCATCGTGCGGTCCGACGCCGGCATGCCCGCCGCGACCAGCGGCTCGGCGACCGAGCGGCCGATCGCGAAGCGCGGGTCCAGCGAGTCGTTGGGGTCCTGGAACACCATCTGCACGCGCCGACGGTGGCGTCGCAGCGCCGAACCGCGGAGCCCGGTGACATCGCCGCCGTCGAACTCGATCGTGCCGGAGGTCGGCTTGCGCATGAGCAGGATCGCGCGGGCGAGCGTGCTCTTTCCCGAGCCGGACTCCCCCACGAGCCCCAGCGTCTCGCCGCGGCGGACGTGCAGGCTCACGTCGTCCAGCGCGACCATGGCGTTGTCGCCATGACCGAATCGCTGCGTGACGTTCTTCACCCGCAGCACGTCGTCCGGCACGCCGCCGTCCTTCGCCGAAACCTCACTCACGATGCCTCCTCCAGGACGGCCGGGACCATGTCGAAGTCGTTGTCCGCCGGGATGACCGCCAGCGCGGAACGCACGGGTACGGACGGACGCGGGATGCTCTCCAGCAGCGCCTTCGTGTACGGATGCTGCGGGTCCTCCAGCACACGCTGCGTCGTGCCCGACTCCACGATGCGCCCGCGGTACATGACCGCGATCCGTTCGCAGAGCTGACCGATCACGCCGAGGTCGTGGCTGATGAACAGCACGCCCATCCCCGTCTCGTCGCGCAGGGTGCGGATCAGATCGAGGATCTGCGCCTGCACCGTCACGTCGAGAGCGGTGGTCGGCTCGTCGGCGACCAGCAGCGTCGGGTCTGCGGCCACCGCGATCGCGATGACCACGCGCTGCCGCTGGCCGCCGGAGAGCTGGTGCGGGTAGTAGGCCATGCGGCGCTCCGGCTCGGGCATGCGCACGAGCTTGAGGATGTCGAGTGCCTTGGCGCGCGCCGCCTTCTTGTCGGCGAGGCCGTGGATGAGGAGCACCTCGGCGATCTGCGCGCCGATCCGCATGCACGGGTTCAGCGCGGACATCGGCTCCTGGAAGACCATCGAGGCGCGGACGCCTCGCACTCCGGCCCAGTCGCGTTCGGCGGCATCCTTCATCTCGGAACCCGCGACCGTCATGGTCTGCGCGGTGACCGTCGCGGAGTCGGGCAGCAGCCCCATCATCGCCAAGGCGACGCTGGACTTGCCGCTGCCCGACTCCCCGATGACGCCGACGATCTCCCCCGCGCGCACGCGGAGCGACACCTCGGACACCGAGGGCGCGGCACCCCCGTACGCGATGGACAGGTCTTCGACCCGGAGAGCGTCGACGTCGGTGCTCATTCGGTCAACCAGGCCGAGTCGAGCAGGGAACGGGAGTAGAACGCGTCGCTCTCGTATCCGTGCAGCTTGTTCGCATCCCAGACCTCGAAGTACACCGGCACGGCGGCCGGCACGATCTCCAGCACCTGCTCTGCGGTCTCCTCGGCCAGCTGGTCGATGAGGTCGTTGTACTCCTCGGGCGTCGCGGCGGCCATGGCCTGCGTCAGCAGCTCACGGGCCTTGTCGGCGTCGGGGTTGCCGTCCCAGTGGTTGTACACGCCTCCCTCGAGCAGCACGGGCTGCAGGTAGAAGGCGGCCGATGCGCGGGGGCTGCCCGGGATCGCGACCAGGTCGGTCCAGGACTCACCGGTGGTGAAGATCGGTGCGATCTCCGACAGCGGCGTCGCCTTGAGGTTCAGCGTGATGCCCGCCTCGGCCAGCTGCTGCTGCATCATCTCGTAGACCGGGTGGTGCGACTGCGCCACGTCGCCCATGTAGCTGAGCGTGATCTCGGGGTTCGGCTGTCCGGCCTCTTCGAGGAGCTTCTTGGCCGCGTCGACGTCGCGCGTGTAGTACGGCAGGTCGGCGGCGTCGGGGGCACCCGGGTCGCCGGCCGGCGGCACGAACGAGATACCCGCGTTGCCGAGCATCGCGGTGTCGACCAGAGCCTGCCGGTCGAGGGCGAGCGAGAAGGCACGACGCACGTTCACGTCGGCGAGGGGGCCCGCCTCCGGGTTGATGTAGATCGCGAGGTTCTGACGGAAGGGCGGGTCGCCGAGCGTGAACCCGGAGGACTCGGCCTGGTTCGCCAGGCTGCCGTCGATGAACGATGCGGCCTGCACACTGCCCTGCTGCACGGCGGCGAGCAGCGTGCTCTCGTCGGGGTAGAGCTCGAAGACGATCGAGTCGAGGTTCGGGGCCTCGCCCCAGTAGTCGTCGTTCTTGTCGAGCGTGACGCTGACGCCCTGCGACCATTCGGAGACCTGGAAGGCACCGGTGCCGAAGGTCTGCGTCTGGCGCTCCTCCTCCGTCGCCTTGCCGTAACCCTCTTCGCTCACGATGAAGAAGGTCTGGCGGGCGGAGACGGCGTCGAGGAACGTGCCGTCGGGCTGAGTGAAGTGGAATGTCACCTCGTAGTCGCCGGTGGCTTCCACGCTCTCCATGTTGGCGAGGTAGGTGGCGTTCGAGCCGCCGTCCTTGCGCGTCTCGAACGAGTACACGACGTCGGAGGCATCGAAGGGGCTGCCGTCGGCGAAGGTCACGTCGTCGCGGAGCTGGAACACCCAGGTGAGCTCGTCGGGCTGCTCCCACTCGGTCGCCAGCGCCGGGTTCACGGTGCCGTCGTCATCGCGCGTGAGCAGGGTGTCGTAGGCGATCGCGTCGATGATCTCGGCCGCGACCGCTGTCGCGACCATCGGGTCGATGCCGCCGGCGGAGGGCTCCGCGGGGACGCCCCAGGTCAACGTGCCGCCGGCGACGGGCTCGCCCTCCGCGCCGTTGCTCGGGGTCTCGCCTCCGGACGTACAACCGGTGAGCGCCAGGGCGCCGGCGACGATGACCGCCGCGCCGTAGAGGTATGGCTTCTTCATAGCTGACTCTCTTCTGTGTGGGTGGTGCCTCGGGTGGTGCTGTTCTCTCGGGTGGAGCTGTTCTTCGGCGCCCGGTCGGCACGTTTCCGGCCGAGCGAGAAGGCGGGTTCCCGCCGTGGGGCGAGCCAGTCCTGCAGTCCGTCGGCGAGCAGGTTCCACGCGGCGGAGAGCAGGATGATGACCAGTGACGGCAGGATGATCAGGAGCGGCTGCACCTGCATGAATCGCGTGAACTCGCTGATCATGCGACCGGCGGAGGGTTCCGGTGCCTGCACGCCCTGGCCGAGGTAGCTGAGCGCTGCCTCGATCAGCACGATCTGCGAGGCGACCGATGCGAACTGCACGAACAGCGGCGTCAGCACGTTGGGGAGCAGGTGCTCCAGCACGATCCGCGGGCCTCGCACTCCGGACAGGCGCGCGGCGAGCACGAAGTCGCGGTCGCGCATCGCGATCACCGGAGCGCGCATGACGCGGGCGAAGCCGGGGGCGAACACCAGACCGAGCGCCAGGATCAGCGGGCCCGCGCCGTTGCCGATCACGACGCCGACGACCAGGGCGACCAGGATGGCCGGCAGTGCAAGCAGCGCGTCGACGATGCGCATGATGACCGCATCCACCCATCCGCCGACGTAGCCGGCGATCAGGCCCAGCGTGGTGCCGACGATCGCACCGAGCAGCGCGCCGGCGCCGGAGATGATCAGGCTGGTGCGGGCGGCCAACGCGAGACGCGTGAACGTGTCGCGACCGAGGTTGTCGGTGCCGAGCCAGTTCGCCGCCGAGGGCCCTGACATCGGCGGACCGGCGGTGGCCAGCGGGTCGTACGGCGGCCACAGGCTCATCCATCCGGCCAGCAGCAGGATGCCGGCGAGGATGCCGGCCCCGGCCCAGAACGACGGACCGAGGTGCGGGCGGCGACGGCGACGACCAGCGGTCGAGGCCAGGGCGAGTTCGCGGGTGACAGTCATCGCGTGTGAACCCTCACTCGGGGGTCGATCAGGGGGTAGACCAGATCGACGATGAAGTTGATGGCGACGTAGACCGCTCCGATCAGCAGGACGGTCGCCTGGATGATGGGGTAGTCCGAGCTGCGGATGCCGGTGAGCAGCAGCTGCCCCATTCCGGGGAGCGAGAACACCTGCTCGATCACGACGGTGCCTCCCACCAGGGCGGCGAGCTCGATGCCGACGACCGTGGTCACCGGGATCAGGGCGTTGCGCAGCGCATGCCGCCCGACCAGGCGCGAGGGCGAGGCGCCCTTCGCCCTCGCCGTGCGCACGAAGTCCTGACCGAGGGTGTCGAGCAGGGTGCCGCGAGTGTAGCGGGCGATGATCGCCGCCAGCACGATGCCGATCAGCAGCGCCGGCAGGATCAGCACCCCGATCGCACGCAGCGGGTCGCCCGCCGCCCCCGAGTAGCCCACCAATGGCAGCTTCAGGGTGAGCGAGTTCACCAGGATCAGCACGGCACCGAGCACGAACGGCGGCGTCGCGAGGAGCACGAACGAGGTACCGCGCACGATGTGATCGCTCGGGCGACGCCAGCGGGTCGCGGCGAGGATGCCGGCGGGCAGACCGAGGATGACGCCAAAGAGCGTGGCCATCACGGCGAGCGAGAGGCTGAGCGGCAGGCGGGTCGCGATCATGTCGGACACCTGCCCGGGAACGGTGATCGCCGCACCGAAGTCGCCGCGCAGCACCCCACCCAACCAGACGAAGTACTGGGTGATGGCGGGCTGGTCGAGTCCGAGCTCGTGGCGCAGCGCGTCCAGCGCGGCCGGGTCCGGGTTGGCCGGGTCCGCGAACGACGCGAGCGGGTCGCCGGGGATGATGCGGACCATCGAGAACACGAGGACCGACAGCACGAACAGCACGAACAGGGATGACAGCACCCGCGTGAGGATGTAGCGCGCCATTCAGCAGCCCGTCTTCGGTGACATAGTCGTCACGGTATCGAGACGGTCGCCCACCGATAACGGTGCTTCGACCCAGCGAACCAGGTGCGTCATGGGTGAAACCTCCATATCAGCGGCTGTCGGGAAGCCGTGGCGGATCAGCGGGTCAGAGCGGGAGCGGCGAACGCGGAGATGTCGTCCGGGGTCTCGCCGTCCAGCGCGAGTTCGGACAAGATCCGACCGAACGCGGGGGTGAACTTGAAGCCGTGCCCTGCCGACAGCGCAACGATGATGTCGGGGTGCTCCGAGAGCGGTCCGAGCACGAAGCGGCGGTCGGGTGTCAGCGCGTACTGGCAGGTCACGGTGCGCAGCTCGGGCCCGGCGGCGGGGAGCAGTCCGTGCACGAACACGCCCAGCTCGTCGGCGAGCTCCCGAGAGGGGACGAAGGTGCGCTCCGCCGGTGTCATCCGGTTCTCCGACACGTCGCGCGCGGCCTTGACCGTGGGCTCTCCGAAGGTCGGGAAGCCGTAGAAGCACTCGTCGTCCTCCCAGATCCATACCGGGAGGCGATCGGAGGCGAGCGGCTCCGGGTCCTCCGGGCGGAAATAGGTGACCTGCTCCTGCATGATGTCGAGCGGGATGGCGGCGCCGAGCGGTTCGAGCAGCGTGTTGGTCCACGCGTCGGCGGCGACGATGACCTTGTTCGCGCGGACCGCGCCGTTCGCGGTGCGGACGATAACGCCGTCGCCATCCGGCTCCAGCGCCTCGACCGTGGTGCGATCGCGGATGTCGGCGCCGAGCGCCCTGGCACGCAGCTGCAGCGTGGCGACGGTGCGGGAGGCGTGGGCGATGCCGGAGTCGGGCGTGTAGACGGTCTCGACGTTCTCGGGGATGTGGAACTGCGGCCAGCGCGCGTGCACCTCGGCCGGGGCGAGGAGCTCGTGCGGCACGTCGCACTCGGTGAGTGCGGAGGTGAAGTCGGAGGCGGAGTAGGGGCCGTCCGTCGGGAGGAAGATCACTCCCCCGGTGATGGTGAGCAGATGCTCGCCGGACTCCTGCTCGAGGTCGGCCCAGTCGCGGTAGGCGGACTGTGCGAGGCGCACGTACTCGGGAGCGCCGTAGGAGGTGCGCACGATGCGCGAGGTGTCGTGCGAGGCGCCGCGCACGTGTCCGAGCTCGTACTGCTCGAAGGCGACGACACGTGCTCCGCGGCGAGCCAGGTGATACGCGGCCGCGCTGCCCAGCGCACCCATCCCCACCACTGCCACCTCAAAGGTCTCCATGACACTCCGTCCTGTCGTGTTGTGTGCGATAGCTCAGTGTGGACAGTCCTGTCACCGCGCAGCCATGGGTCGACAACCCATGCCGGAGGGACATGAATGTGTTGTGCACACGGCAGCGACGACGCACACGGGTCGGGCGTCGAGCGGCCGGACCGCCTTCGGGGACGGTCGTTCCCAGTCTCGCGGAACATGGCGCCGGTCGCGCACGACGCACTGTCACGGCAGGCGTCCGTTGTCAATCCCGTGGCCGGAGTCGCGGCACGATGCGAGGGTGGCAGTCCCATCGACCCTTCGAGGAGAGGAACACGCCATGAGCGTTGCAGACGACATCAAGAACGCTGCCGAGAAGGCTGCAGGCAAGGTCAAGGAGAACGTCGGGAAGGTGACCGACAACGAGAAGCTCGAGGCCGAGGGCCGAGCGGATCAGGTCAAGGCCTCCGCGAAGCAGGCCGGCCAGGATGTGAAGGATGCCGCCGAGAAGGCGGGCGAGAACGTCCGAGACGCATTCAAGGAGTGAGACCTTCGCCGATGGCGGGTCTCACTCCTTGAATCGTGATTCAGGAGGGGGCCCGCCATCCGGCGGACCCACAGCTGAGGTCAGACCTTGCGGCTCCCGGAGATGCTCCGGATCAACCACGCGATCACAGCGATCGCCAGCAGGACCAGTCCGACCCAGAGCAGGAACTGCAGCGACTGGACCAGTCCGCCGGTGATCGCGAGGATCACGGCGATGACGATGACGATGATGAGGAGGATGTTCATCGGTCTTCCCTTCTTCCGGGGCTGGGCACCCCGATTGCAGTTCACCACGGTAGTGGCGCCCGTCCGATCCTGGGGAGGGGGTTGACGTGGACACCCCTGAGATGCCATTGAGAGGATGACGGCGATGCCAGGACGACGGAACAACTCACTGAAGGACCCGGAGCTGTACGAGGAGCTTCGCGACGACGGCGCCTCGAAGGAGAAGGCCGCGCGCATCTCCAATGCCGCCGCGAGAGACGGACGCAGCACGGTCGGCCGACGCGGCGGCGAGCACGGAGACTACGAGGACTGGACGGTCGCGGAGCTGCGCAGCCGCGCGAAGGAGCTCGGTCTGAGCGGATACAGCGGCATGCGCAAGGCGGAACTGATCTCCGCGCTCCGGAACCACTAGGCGCCCCTGATGGCGCGGTTCGGGATCGAAGAGGAGTTCATCCTCCTCGAGGGCGAGTCCCTGGTGCCGACCGCGATCTCCGCGGATGCGCGGCGGCGGATGGAGACCTCCCCGGCGGCGGGGCGTGTGATGCCCGAGTACCTCACCTGTCAGGTCGAGTGCGCGACGGATCCGCTGCGGACACGCGCCGAGGCCCTCGCGCAGCTGCGCGGCCTGCGCCGTGCGATCGCCCGGCATGCCGCAGCGAGCGGTGCCGTCGCCGCATCCACGGGCACGCCGTTCGCGACCACGGGCACCGTCGAGGTCTCGGCCTCGCCGCACTATGACGAGGTCGCCGCGCTGCTGAACCACATCACCCGAGGGCACGAGGTCAACGGTCTGCACGTGCACGTGGAGGTGCCGGACGAGGCCGAGCGGGTGCCTGTCCTCAACCGCATCCGCGGCTGGCTCCCCCTCCTCCTCGCCCTCAGCGGGAACAGCCCGTTCGCGGACGGCCTCGATTCGGGCTACGACAGCTGGCGCAGCATCCTGATCCGACGTCTCCCTTCCTCGTGGTGTCCGCCGCACTTCCGCGGCATCGACGACTATCGGGCGCACATCGACCAGCTCGTGACGCTCGGCGCCATCGGCGAGCCCGCTTCGCTCTCCTGGGCCGTGCGGATCTCGGAGCGCTTCCCGACCGTCGAGGTCCGGGTCTTCGATGCGCAGCTCGATCCCGAAGACAGCCTGCTCGCGGCGGCGCTGGTGCGCGCGATCGCCCACGGATGATGCCTCGTGGTCGAGCCTCGAGATCGACGCCATCGACGCATCGCTGTGGACAGCGGCACGGCACGGGATGAGCGCACGGATCCTGCACCCCGCCTCCGACGAGGTCGTGGAGGCGTGGACAGCGGCATCCCGGCTGCTCGACGCCATCCGACCCGCGCTGGACGAGTCCGACGATCGCGCATTCGTGGAAGAGCGGATGGCGCGCATCCGCTCCGACGGCACCGGTGCCGCACGCCAGCGGCGGGCCTTCGCCCGAGCCGGGCTCGAGGGGCTGCGGCAACTGTACCGTCGGGGCACATCGGAGGCGTCCGCGTAGCCGACGCGTCCTCCGCCCCCGGTGTCCTCAGCCGAGAGTAGGGTCAGGCTGTGGCCTCCTTCGCCCCTCTCCAGCGGCTCGTGATCTCGATCGCCGTGCTCGCCTCGTTCGTGACCTTCCTCGACGGCACGGTCGTCACCGTCGCCCTGCCCGCGATCAGCCGTGAACTCGGTGGCGGCATCACCACCCAGCAGTGGGTCGTGGACTCGTACCTCATCACTCTGAGTGCGTTGATCCTGCTCGCGGGATCCGTCTCCGACGCCTACGGCCGAGTGGTCGTGATGCGGGTGGGCCTGATCTCCTTCGGAATCGCCTCGATCGCGGTGGCCGCCTCGATCGATCCCCTCATGCTGATCATCTCGCGTGCGGCGCAGGGTGCGGCCGGCGCGCTGCTGGTACCGAGCTCCCTCGCCCTGATCACCGCCACCATGCGTTCCGGCGTGCAGGCCAGGGCGATCGGGGTGTGGACCGCTTTCACGACCGGCGCCCAGCTGGTGGGACCGCTCCTGGGCGGCCTGTTCGTCGACTACCTCTCGTGGCGCTTCGTCTTCCTGATCAACGTCATCCCGATCGGCATCACCCTGCTGCTGCTCGCCCGGCTCCACCTGCCGGAGCATCCACGCGGCGTGCGCGTCGACTGGTGGAGCGGCGCCCTGTGCGCGATCGGGCTCGGCGCTGTCGTCTTCGCGCTCATCGAACAGCCCAATCTCGGCTGGGGTTCTCCCGCCATCTGGATCCCCGGCATCGGCGGCGCCGCGCTGTTCGCCTGGTTCCTGCTGCGCCAGCAGCGCTCGTCGTCTCCGCTCATGCCGCTGTGGCTGTTCCGGGTGCGCGACTTCGGCTGGGGCAACCTCGCCACCCTGTTCGTCTACGCCGCGCTGTCGCTCAGCGGCTTCGTGATCGGCGTCTACCTGCAACAGGGCGCAGGACTCTCGGCAACCGCCGCGGGCCTTGCGAGCCTGCCCATGACGATCCTGATGATCCTCGTCAGCTCCCGCGCCGGTCAGTGGGCCGGACGCTTCGGCCCCCGTATCTTCATGACGGTCGGCCCGCTACTGATGGCGGCGGGCGCTCTACTGCTGTTGCTGGTCTCGGCCGAGTTCTCCTACTGGTGGCAGGTGCTCCCGGCCATGATCGTGATGGGTCTCGGGCTCTCGCTCACCGTCGCTCCGCTGACCGCGGCGATCCTCGGGGCGATCGACGAGACGCACTCCGGCATCGCCTCCGCCGTGAACAACGCCATCGCACGCGTGGCGGGACTGCTGGTGGTCGCGATGCTGTCGACCATCGTCGGCGGATCGCTCGATCTCGACGGCTTCCACAACGCCGCCTGGGTCACCGCGGCGCTCCTCGTGCTCGGCGGCGTGGTCTCGTGGATCGGCATCCGGCGCAACCCGGCCGAAGCCGTCGACGTGCCGGCCCCTGCCCCGGGAGGTCCGGTGCCCGCGGCGCGATGAGGATGCCGTGCCACATCCGTATGCTCGAAGGATGCGGGAACGGGATCGGCGCACGGCACGTGGCGGCTTCGCGATGCTCGTCGCCCTGCTCGCGCTCACCGGCTGCACGGTCGGCACCGCGACGGACCCGCACGCGGGGCACTCGCCAGACGCTTCCGCCGACGGAGACTGGTCGCTGCCACCCGCCGGCGCCGTGCCCGACTACCAGCTCGGCGGAGCGTACGAGCCGGCGGCCAAGGTCGGCATCGTGGGGCGCGATCGTTCGGCGGATCCCGCCGCCGATGCGTACTCGATCTGCTATGTGAACGGCTTCCAGACGCAGCCCGGAGAGCTCGACACATGGGCTGCCGATCTGCTGCTGCAGCGCGACGGTGAGACGGTGTTCGACCCCGATTGGCCCGACGAGGCGCTGCTCGACACCTCGACCGCCGAGCGCCGCGAGCGCATCGCCGCGCAGATCATCCCCTGGATCGAAGGCTGTGCGGAGGACGGGTTCGACGCCGTCGAGTTCGACAACCTCGACTCCTACACCCGGTCCGACGACGCCCTCTCGCTCGACGACAACCTCGCCCTGGCCACGCTCTTCGTGGATGCCGCACACGGCGCAGGTCTCGCCGCGGGGCAGAAGAACGCGGCCGAGGATGCCGTGATGCTGCACGATCGTGCAGGCTTCGACTTCGCGGTGACCGAGGAGTGCGCCGTCTTCGAGGAATGCGGCGTCTACGCCGCGGTCTACGGCGAGCACGTGATCGACATCGAATACAGCGACGAGCTGCCGCGCAGCTTCGCGGACATGTGCGCGGATCCGGAATCGCCGGCGTCGATGGTGCTGCGGGACCGCGATCTGGTCACGCCCGACGACCCTGCGTACGTGTTCGAGACCTGCAGCGGATGAGCGGGGTCAGTCGGCGATGGCCAGCGCGTCGATGATCACCTCCGGACGGGTGACTGCGAAGTAGTGCCCCTGCCCCTGGATCTCACGCAGGGTGGCATCGGGGAGATGTGAGACCGCCCAGCGCGCGACTCCGATCGGCACGTTGCCGTCTGCGGTGCCGTGCACGAGTCGCACCGGCTGCCGCACCTCGCCGAGAGGGATGCGACGGCTGTAGCGGCGCAGATCGTCGACCGCCGCCCGCGCGCCCTGGCGCATGCCCTCCGCGGCATCCGGGGCGATCATCGCCTGCTGCTTCTCGTCCGTCATGATCGCGCGGTCGGCGGCAGGCCAGGCGTCCACGTTCGCCGCGCGGGTGCGCGCGAACGGACCCCGGCCCTCCAGCATCGCGGCAGCGAGTCGAGGAGCGAAGCGCGTGACGAGGTAGAGCGTCGAGACGATCGGGATGCGCCCCTCGAGCGTCTCGCGCGGAGCGCCGGGGACCATGCCGCAGGCGAGCACCACCCGGTCGATGCGGTCGGGGTGTGCCAGCGCCGACGCCAGGGAGTAGCCGGCACCGCCGGAGAAGCCCAGCGCTGCGGCTCGATCGATCCCGAGGTGGTCGAGCAGGGCGACGGCATCTGCTCCCCCCGTGTCGAATCCGCGATCCCCGGCGACGGAGGTGCGCCCGAATCCCGGGCGATCAGGGGTGATGATGCGCACCCCGGCGGCACGAGCCGCCTCATGCAGGGGCATCAGTTGGTAGCGCGAGCCCGGCGAGCCGTGTGCCGCCAGCACTGGCGCCCCCTCGGGGTCACCGATCTCGCAATAGGCGATCTCCCGACGACCGACGGGCAGCACGCGCGTGGGCGGCAGCGGGCGCTCGCGCGATTCAGGCACGCGCACGCCGTTCCGCCGCCACGGCGAGACCGTCGAGCAGCAGGCCGAGCCCGACCTGGAAGCGCCGTTCGACGTCGTGGAAGGAGTCGAAGACCGAGGCCGCGCGGCGCGCTGGCGGGATGTCGAGCAGTTCCAGTTCCCCGCGGCCGAGGCGGATGGCGACGTGTCCGGTGACGAAGTCGTGCACGGCAGCATATCCGTAGGCCGCGTGCTCCGCGTCCAAGCCGCCCTCGCGGAGAGCCCTCACGACGCGATGGGCGACATCGTCGGCTGCGGGGGTGTCGAGCGCCGCGCGGCTATGCGCCTCGAGCACGAGCGGATGCCGCAGCAGAAGGTCGCGCAGCCCCCGGGCGAACGTCTCGACGGTGCCCCGCCAGTCGCCCTCCGGCCAGGCGATGTCGTTGATCGCCTCGTCCACGACGACCGCGATGAGCCGATGGCGCAGCGCGTCGATCCCGCCGCTCGCCCGGTGCACGGCCATGGCCGAGACGCCCAGCACCTCCGCCAGCGCGCGGAAGGTCACCGACTCGAGGCCGCCGTCGTCCGCGAGGAGCGCCGCCGCGTCGAGGAGCGCCGCCTCGGCGACGACTTTCGGACGACCCGGTCTTGCGCGCCTCTGCGATTCCGCTACCATGGCTCGACAATACCGTTACGCGTAACGAAATGGAACCCATGGACCCGCTCTCCGACGTCACCGCGATCGAGCTCGCCGCGGCGTTCCGGCGTCGTGAGCTCGGCGTCGTCGAAGTCGCGACGCTCGCGCTGAACCGCGCCGACGCTCTGGGCGACACCGTCGGCGCGTTCACCACGCTCGCGCCGGAGCGCGCGATCGCGCACGCCGAGGCCGCCCAACGGCGGATCGACTGCGGCGACGGCGGGGTCCTGACCGGGGTGCCCACGGCGATCAAAGATCTGGAACCGACCAAAGGGGTGCGCACCACGCTCGGTTCCGCGGCGTTCGCGGATTGGATCCCCGAGGTGGATGACGTGGTGGTCGAGACCATTGATGGCGCGGGCCTGGTGTGGATCGGCAAGACGACGGTGCCCGAGCTCGGAGCCGCCTGTTACACCGAGCCCGATGTCGCGGCCCCGAGCCGTTCACCGCACGATCTCACCCGATCCGCCGCGGGGTCGAGCGGCGGTGCCGCTGCGGCGGTCTCGGCGCGCATCGTCCCGCTGGCGCAGGGCAGCGACACGGCCGGATCGCTGCGGTCACCCGCGAGCGCCTGCGGGATCGTCGGGCTCAAGCCCAGTCGCGGCCTGCTCACTGGTGGCCTGGCCGGGCATGACGGCATGGGCCTCTCCACGAAGGGGCCGCTCGCCCTCTCCGTCCGCGACGCTGCGGCGCTGCTCGACGTGCTGGCCATGGCTCCACCGGTCGGCTCCGTCCACCCGAGCAGACGCTCCGGCTTCCTCGCCGCGTGCGACGATCCCGTGCCGCGCCTGCGCATCGCGGTCGCGAAGGAATCGGTCTCGGGCGGCGCGGTCGACCCGCTCGTCTCTGCGGCGGTCGAAGACGCGGGGGCGCTCCTCACCTTGCTTGGACATGGGGTGGTCGGGACGATCCAGCCGTCCGATCCCGGGCTGGTCGCGGCGTTCACCGATCTGTTCAGCGCGCTCGCCGCCGCGAAGCCGGTACCCCCGCAGGCAGAGACCCTGCTGCGGCCGATCGTGCAGCACCTGCGTGCACGCGGCCGCGCCACAGACAGCGGCCGGCTGGCAGCATCCGCCCTCACCGTGCAGGCCGCCGCGGGCCGTTGGGCGGAACTGTTCCGCGACGTCGATATCGTCGTGCAGCCGACGATCACCCGCCTGCCCGCGCGGATCGGAGAGCTCAGGGACGACACGGATCCGGCCGCGGAGCTCGCCGCGATGACGGCGTTCACCGGCAACACGATCCTCGCGAACGCCACCGGCTTCCCGGCGATCAGCCTGCCACTGGGATGGACGGACAGCGGGATCCCGATCGGGGTCATGCTCACAGCGCGCTGGGGGCGCGACGACCTGCTCCTCGCTCTGAGCGCCCAGCTCGAGAGCGCCGCCCCGTGGCGCCACCGGCTGCCGCGCATCCTCGCTCTGCCCACGCATCATCCCGAAGGAGCCGCATGACCATCCGCACCGACAACGCCGTCGACCTCAGCCACCGCCGCTGGGCGCTCACCGGCCTCGCCGTGATCGTGCTCGCCGCCGCCTCGCTCGAAGGCTTCGTGCTTCCGGCGCTGCCCCGCCTGCAGCAGGACTTCGGCGTGGACGCCGCCTCCGGCGCACTCGCCAGCGTCGTGCCGACCGTGATCACGGTCATCGTGACACCGCTCGCCGGACGCCTGGCCGACGTGTACGGCGCAGGGCGCACGCTCGCCGGATTGGTCGCGATCGTGCTCGCGGGCGGACTCACCAGCGCGTTCGCCGCCGACTTCACGACGTTCATCGTCGGCCAGGCCCTGCAGGGCTTCGCGCTCGGCATCATCCCGGTCGGATTCGTCGTGCTGCGGCACCTGTTCCTCGCCGAGTCGATAAAGACCGCTTCCGGGGTCCTGGTCGCGATGAGCGTCGCCGGCGCGGGTCTGGGCGTGCTGACGGCAGGGCCAATCATCGAGGCGACCTCGCGCGCCGTGCTCTACGCGGTGCCGACGGCAGTCGTCGCGCTCGGGGCCGTGGTCTTCTTCGCCGCGAGGCCGGGGCTGCGCCGGGATCCGGATGCGCGGACGGGGGTCGATTGGCTCGGCGCCGGGGTCTTCGCGGTGGCACTCGTCGTGCTCGTGGTCGCGCTCGCGAGCTCGTCGTCGGCCGGGTGGACCGCGCCGACCACGCTGCTGCTGTTCGTCGCGGCGATCGCCCTGCTCACGATCTGGGTCTGGATCGAGAGCCGCGTCGCCCAGCCGATGATCGACGTGGGCTCGCTCCGCTCCCGCTCGGTCGGCGGGGCCGTCGCGGTCGGTGTGGCGATCGGTGCGGGCTACGCACCGATCGTGTTCCTGCTGCCCCAGGTGATCGCACAGCCAATCGAGACCGGATACGGGCTGGGAGCCACGGCGAGCCAGACCGGGATGTTCCTCGCCGTCGCGTATGCCGCGGGCGTCATCTCATCCGTCGCCGCCGGGCGCGTCGCCCGGAGCACAGGGCTCCGGGCGGTCGGCGTCATCGCCATGCTCGCGCTGGGGCTCGGTGCCGCCGCTGCGGTGTTCTCGCCGGCCCCCGCATCGCTCGTGCTGATGCTGCTGCTCGCCGGGGTCGGCGCCGCGGCAGCCTCCACGATCGTCTACGCCGCGGCGGCGATCGGAGCTGAGGCGCACGAGGTCGGCGTCTCGACCGCGCTGATCACGATCGCCCGTGCCGTCGGCGGGGCGCTCGCGACACAGGTGGTGGCCTCGCTCATCACAACCGACGGGGCTCCCCCCTTCGCCACGTTCCAGGTCGCGTTCGGCGTCGCCGCCGCGATCTCGATCGCCGGAGCCGCCGTCGCATTCTGGTTGCTCCCCCGCGAGCGCGCGGAGCTGTCGGGGCTCGGGCACCTCTGATCGCCGCAGCGGCGACCACGCGCCGCCCGGGATGTCAACGGGTGCGCGCGTCAGGGCATGGTGCGCGAGGCTGAGCATCCGATCACCCCGCACCCGATCGGTGCAGCATCCGATCGGTGCAGCATCCGAGCGGTGCGGCATCCCCTCAGAAAGGCGCCACCATGTCCGATCCCCGTTCCTACCCCGAAGACCAGGGCCCGTTCGACGCCGCCGCGGAGACGCCGGCCGGCGAGAAGGTCTTCACCGCCGATGACGGCGCCGACGACGACAGCGACGGCCTCGATCCGCTCGAGCAGGGCGATGAGGCGAACGTCGACCCCGATATGGGGTTGAGCAACTCGGCGGAGTGACCAGGCAGTCACACCTCGCGCCGCCGGCTACTCCATCGCACGAGTTGCAGGAGAAAGCGCAGGTTGCAGGCGCGATCTCCACAGATCCTCCCTGCAGTCCGCGCGTTCTCCTGCACGTCGCGCGCGGGCGACCGGGACATCGATCCGGGAACCGCCGGTGACCCCCGTCGTCCCCTGACGACAGCGGATCACCGGCGCGCGGAGCTCACGCGAACGCCGCACCCTCCCGGGCCTCCGCGGCTCCGCGTTCCCGAACATAGGCGTGGGGGCGACGGAAGGACGAGGGGGTTGCCGAGAAGGACCGGATGCAGTATTCCGCGACCGATATATTGAGCGCATGACCTCCCGCCTCACGGCCATCGTCTTCCGACTCGTGTTCGCCGTGCTCTCGCTGACCGCCGTGTTCGCGCAGTTCTTCGCGGTGACCGTGACCAACGGATACAGCATCCCGAACTTCTTCTGCTACTTCACGAACCTGTCGAATCTCATGATCTCGATCGTCTTCATCGTGAGCGCGATCCGCCTGATCCGGAACAGGTCCTCCTCCCCCACCGACACCGCGGTCCGCGGCGGCGTGGTCGTGTACATCGTCTTCGTCGGCGCGGTGTTCAACGCCATCCTGGTCGACGGCGACATCGGCCCCGTCCTCCCCTGGGTCAATGTGGTCGTGCACATCATCGTCCCCATCGCCGGCGTGGTGGACTGGATCGCCTGGCCCCCGCAGCGCCGACTGCCGTTCCGCGTGACGCTGTGGTGGATGATCTGGCCCGCGGCGTATGCGATCTTCTCGGTGGTACGCGGTGCGATCGACGGCTTCTATCCCTACCCGTTCTTCAACCCGGCGGTCTCCGGCGGCTACGGCGGAGTCGCACTCTGGTGCGCGGCGCTCGTCGCGATGTTCTTCGCCCTCGCCACCCTCGTGCGGTGGGTGGGCAACCTGAGGTTCCGGTCGCTGTCGGCGAAGGCCGGACCAGCGCCGCAGCGGGTATGACGATGCCCGCCGGGGTCCGGCGGGCATCGTCATCGAGCGGTTCGAGCGGTTCGAGGAACGGCGTCAGACGAGCGCCGCCCGCAGACCGGCCGCTGCAGCGCCGACATCCGACGCTCCGTAGATGGCACCACCGGCGACGGCGATCTGCGCGCCCGACGCCTGCACGGCGGCGATCGACGAGGCGTTGACGCCTCCGGCGACAGAGAACGGCACGCCCGCGGCGCGACCGGCCTCGAGCAGACCGTCGAGCGAGTAACCCTCCTTGGCCTGCTCATCGAGGCCGGCGTGCATCTCGACGAACTCGGCGCCGAGGGCGACGACCTCCTTCGCGCGTGCCGCCTTGTCGGCCACGCCGATCAGGTCGACGACGATGCCCTTGCCGTGCTTGGTCGCCGCCTTCACGGCACCGGTGATGGTGCTGTCGTCGGCCGAGCCCAGCACCGTGACGAGGTCCGCGCCCGCGGCGAAGGCGATCTCGGCCTCGAGCTCACCGGCATCCATGGTCTTCAGGTCGGCGAACACGACCTTGTCCGGGTGAGCCGCCTTCATCGCGGTCACGACGGACAGGCCCTCGCTCTTGATGAGCGGGGTGCCGAGTTCGAGGATGTCGACGTGCGCGGCCGCGGCGGCGGCGAGGTCGAGCGCCGCAGCGGTGGTGAGGGTGTCGATGGCGAACTGGATCTTCATGTTCCTGCTTTCGTGTGGTGTCGGCCGGGCGGCCGGGGTCATTCGAGGTTCGAGTGTCGGGGCCACAGCTCGTCGGCGGAGAGGCCGCTGCGCTGCCAGAGCGTATGGAACAGGGCGTCGCCGAGCAGCACGACGGTCTGCTCGAAGAGGCCGCCGGCGTACTGGGCCGATGCCGTGCCGGAGCGATCGAGCTTGCCCGCCGCGGGCACCGTCACGATCACCGACGACAGCGCGGCGACCGGGGATGCGGGAGCGGTGGTGATCGTCGCGACGGCGGCTCCGAGCTCGTGCGCAACGGCAGCCGCGCGGACGATGCCGGTGGTCGTGCCCGAGCCGGACGCGGTGAGCAGCAGGTCGCCGCGCTCGATCGCGGGCGTCGTGGTGTCGCCGACGACGAACACGGTGAGGCCCAGGTGCATGAGTCGCATCGCGGTCATCCGCAGCGCGATGCCGGACCGTCCGGCGCCCAGGAGGAACACCCGATCGGCGTCATGCACGGCATCCGCGAGTGCGGCGATGGCGGCGGCATCCGTCTCGGCGAGAGATCGCAATGCGGCATCCACCTCGCTCTGCACGGTGTGGAGCGCGTCGACGACGGGGAGTGCGGCAGAGCTCATCCTCCGATTATCGAAACGACGGCCGCACCGCGGACTCCGCCGAATGTCTGGAAGAACTAGCCGTTCGGCTAGCGCTGCCCGATCGGCTAGTCTCACGACATGGTCACCACCGTCACCTCTCAGGCCGCTCGCGTGCGCACCTCGGAGCAGGCCCGCATCCTCGCCGAGCAATCGGACCGGCACGCGGTCACGCTCGAGTCCCTTCTCGCCGTGCTGCGCTCGACCCGCCTCGGCGATCAGGCCGCACGACAGACCGCGATCGACGTGGCGGCCGGCGCGCTGGTCGAGCTGCGCACGGCGTCGGATGTGCGCGAGAACGACTTCCTCGAACCGGTCGTCGGCGCGTTCGAGCGCTTGAAGACCGACCTGCGTCCGCTCGTGCGGTTCGGTCAGCTCGACGTGCAGTTCGTGGAGCCGCCGGCGAACGGACGCGCACTCCCCGGCGCGGTCGCGCTGTCGGCGCGGGCCATCGTGCGCAACGCCGTGCTGGCCTTCGCGGATGCCGATGACGCGCGCCGTGTGCGCATCCAGTGGGATTGCGACGGCCTCAACCTGTTGATCGGGATCCGGGATGACGGCCGCGGCGACCTGCACGCCCATGACGACGCCCTGCGGCGGATCGCGGAACAGGTCAGCGCGAACGACGGCACGTTCCGCGTGGCCTCCACCCCCGGCTGGGGCAGCGACCTGACCATCGCCCTGCCGCTGGATCCGCCCTCGGCTTCCACCCACTCGGTCGAGGAGGACGTGGACCTGAGCGACCGGGAGCGCGAGATCCTCCGCCACCTGAGCACCGGTGCGCGCAACGCCGAGATCGCCGCCGCGCTGCGCGTGAGCCCCCACACCGTGAAGTTCCACGTGTCGAAGCTGCTGCGCAAGACCGGCGCCCGCAACCGCGCCGAGCTCGCCGCCCTCGCGCGCTAGCGCGCGCCCCGCTCCCGCCGCCCACTCGGCGACACCGCGCGCGCAGGAGACAATGGACACATGTCCCCGAAGTCCCCGCGGCGACTGCTCGCCTCCCTCCGCCGGATCGTGCACAGCGACCCCTCGGCCGTGGCGCTCACCGAAGTGATGCCCGTGATCGACGAGGGCATGGTGCCCAAGGTCCTCGACCTCTCGACCCGCATCGGCGAGTCCATGTTCGCCGTCGGCGCCTCGGCGCACGAGGTCACCCTCGCCATCACGCGCGTGTGCGATGCCTACGGACTCCGGGGCGTACAGGTCGACGTGACGTACAACTCGATCACGGTCTCCTTCCACCTCAGTGGTGAGGTGTGGCCCGAGACCCTGGTGCGCGTGGTGCGCGTGGCGGCGCCGGATCACGCCAAGCTGCAGCGCGTGCAGGCGCTCGTGTCGGATATCCGCGGCGGTCTGGATCTGGAGTCCGCCCGCACGGCGTTCCGCGTGATCCGGAGGGTTCCGTTCCGCTACCAGCAGCCGGTCGTCGTGGTCGCGCGCGCCATGCTCGCGGTCGGGGTGAGCATCCTGCTCGGCGCCTCGCCGCTCATCGTGGGTCTGACCTTCGTCGCGGCCCTCGCCGCCGCACTCACCCAGGCCGGGCTCGCCCGCCTGCGCGTTCCGCTGTTCTTCAGCCAGATCGCGGGAGGGTTCGTCACCACCGTGGTGGCTGTGGCGGTCTCCGCGCTCGGCGCCGCCGGGATCGAGCCGTTCGTGGGCATCCGTCCCTCGATCATCGTCGCCTCGGGCATCGTGCTGATGCTCGCGGGCCTCACGGTGGTCGGCGCGGCACAGGACGCCATCGACGGCTTCGCCCTGACCGCCGGAGGACGCATCCTCGACCTCACGATGCAGACCCTGGGCGTGGTGATCGGCATCCTGGTCGGGCTCGAGCTCGGCACCGTGCTCGGCTTCACGATGGAACTGCCGGACGACCCCGCCCCGTTCGGTCCCCTGCCGAGCGTGTTCGCCGGCGCGATCATCATCGCGGTCGCCGTGGCCGTGTTCAACGGCGCCGGCATCCGGATCATCCTGGTGAGCGCCCTGCTGAGCGCCATCACGATCGCCGGCTACACGCTCGCGACCACCCTGAACGTGCACCCGGCCGCGGCGAGCGCGATCGGCGCCCTGCTCGCGAGCTTCGTCGGAGTGCTGATCGCGCACAACCTGCACGTGCCGTCTGTGGCCGTCACGACCGCGGCGATCGTGCCCCTGGTCCCCGGTGTCGCGGTGTTCCAGGGCTTGCTCGAGATGGTGCACACCGACGGTTCCGCCTCGGATGTCGTCGGGGCCGGCAGCTCGCTCATCTACGCCGCGGTGATCGGTGTCGGACTAGCCTCCGGTGCATCACTGGGCCTCTACCTCGGCACCCCCGTGCGCGCGACGCTCGGGAGCGTCACGAAGACCCGCGCCCGCGTGCGGCGCTGAGCAAGCGACGCACGCGCGGCGGTCAGGCTCCGCGCCATTCCGCCGTCGCACGCCACCCGAGATGTTTTCCAGGCTTCAGTGGGAGCAGCGAATCGCGAGCCCCGAGATCGTCGAGTGACCTGCCAGGAATCGACATCATCTCCGGAGAGAAGACATCTCCGTTCCAGGGCGACTTCACTGGTCGGAAATGGCGCCAGAGCAGCAGGTGAGGCAACATCTCGGAGTCGATCGAGAACTCGAGTCGTCCGCCCAGCAGCGGCGCTTCGACCGCGAACGCGCCGCTGCCCGAGGACATGATCACGTGATCGTGCGTGCCGTCGACCGCTGCAGGAATGCGCGACGCATCCTTCAGGGTCCCGTCGCGGCCGAGAACCCAGGGCCACGTCCCTGTGCTGCCTGCACGGAACGTCGACGCGACCGGGTCGGAGACCGCGCCCGGAACGCGGATCGCACCGCCATCCACCCGGATGCGACCGGCGCGAAATGCCGCGCGCGACAGACACGGATGCTCTCCGAACGCCACGAGCTGCACTTGCTCCGTGTCGTTGCGCACCACGGTGTCGACCGTGAGCACGCCGGAGTGCACCGACAGTGTGCGCGTCATGCTGAAACCCGGTCTCGCCTCTGCGGTCGCCGCGATGCTCGCGCGATCACGCGATCGCACCCTCCACCGCACGCGCGAAAGATCGCCGTGCACGATCCGATCACCGTCTGCAGCGCCCGGTATCCCCGCGGTGGGGAACATCCCGAACCAGCCTCCGATGAACACCGCCTCGTCGAAGTCGTCGGATTCGGCGACCGTCGACGCGGTGAGAGGAAGATCGCGGACGGCGTGGACGCGCTCCCGCGACCACAGCAGATTCCCCACACCGGTCGGGGAGAACTCCGAGATCACGAATCCATGGGACGGGATGCAGGCGACGCGAAGAGCGGCGTCCCCGATGATCACCTCATCTGCATCGCTCATACCGCGGTGAGCCCACCGTCGACGACGAAGACACCGCCGGTGCAGTAGGCGGACTGATCGCTCAGCAGGAAGAGCACCATCGCCGCCACGTGCTCCGGTCGTCCGATCGTCCCCAGCGGGATCGCCGCACGCTCACGTTCCGTCCGCCGCTCATCTGTCTGAAGAAAGCCGTTCATCGGCGTCTCGATCAGCCCGGGCCACACGATGTTGACACGGACGCTCGCCGGCGCGTATTCATTGGCCATCACCCGGCCGAGGCCGACGACCGCACCCTTGCTCGCGCTGTAGGCGTGGTGTCCGAGCTCCATGCCATAGCTGCCGGTGGGAGATCCCATCAGGACCACGCTTCCGCCGCCGCCGTCGAGAAGCGCCTTCACACCGTGCTTGACACTGCGGAACATCCCGCCCGCATTGACCGCGAGCGTGTGCTCCCACACTTCCTCGTCGAGGACGTGGACCGCGGCATCCGATTCCGGTTCGATTCCCGCCGAGACGACCAGTCCCTGCGGCACGCCGAACGCCGATTCGGCACGGCTCACCCACGCGTCGAGGGCGTCCGTGTCACGCACGTCGCCGGCCGTGATCAGCAACCGTCCCGAGAGTTGCTGTTCCTGCGCCCACCGCCGGGCCGCGGAGGGGTCTCGGTCGAAGAGCGACACCGCGCACCCCTGCCCCAGCAGCGCCTGGACGCAGGCGAGGCCGATGCCGCTTCCCCCGCCCGTCACCAGCAGATGTCGGCCCGCGAGATCGCGATACTCGACGCCCTCAGCCATGGACCTGCCGCCGTCGCCCTCGGGGCAGGAGCTCCCACCCACCCGTGTGCGGATAGTCCCTCAGCAACCGGAAGCCCTCGGCGTCATGCGTGCCCGCCTGCGCACCGCGGAAGCCCGCTTGAGCACGCACGGGATCGAGAACATCCGTGCCGAAGACCGAGCCCATCCAGTGCACCTGACTCGCGTGCTGCATGAGCATCCGCTCCTTCACGGTCATGACCGGACTGATGTCCACGTACCCCTCCGGCTCGAAGCGATGGCTGCCGTAGGTATCCATCACGAACGTCGTCGGCGCCCGGTCGAGCGCCGGGTTCCGCGTCTGGATGAGCGGAACGGTCGCGGGGACACGCGAGTCCCTGGCGAGCGTGCCGGCAGCGCGATGATCCGGGTTGTAGTCGTCCTCATCGAGGATGAACATCACGTCGGGTCGTGCGTGACGGATCACATCGATCATCGCCAGGCGGGAGGCACGATCGCTGAAGAGGAATTCATCGTCCTCCCCCATCCAGATGAGGTCGGCTCCGATCACATCAGCGGATGCCTGCGCCTCGCCCCGGCGGATGTGCGCGATCTCATCGCGAGTGCCGCTCGGCGCGCCGATGTCGCCGCGGGTCGCGACCGCGATCGTGATCTTCGCACCCCCCTCCGCGTACAGAGCCAATGTCCCTCCGCACAGGAAGTCGACATCGTCGGGGTGTGCGCCGATCGCGAGGACGCGTGAAGGCGTGGTCATGTGTCGTCTCCTCGTGTCGACGGGAGCAGCGCCCATCCCTCGGTGGCCGGTGGTCCGAGCACGAGCTGGAAGGCCTCGGCATGACGGACGCCCGCTTGATGGCCCCTCATGCGCGCGAGACGCAACATGTCCTCAGCGGTGTCTACGCCGAGTATCGCCTTCGCCCATGTGCGCTGTGTGACATGGCACTCCACCATCGTCTGTTTGAGATCGATGGTGTCGCTGATGTCGGCGAATCCGTGCGGTTCGAACCGTCGACCTCCTCGTGTGTCCATCACGAACGTCGTCGGGATGTCGACGGGCCCGTGATGACTCCCGAGCAGTGGCATCGCCGCAGGGATGCGGGCGTCACTGCCGAGGCGCGCGGCGGCACGTCGATCGGGGTGGTCCTCGAGCTCGCTGGGAACGAGCAGCACGTCCGGCCCGACGGAGCGGATGGCGTCGATGACGCTCATCCGAGTCGGCTTGTCCTCCGTCAGGAACTCATCCTCGTTCCCCAGCCAGATCAAGTCCGCACCGATCACGGCGCATGCTGCCTCGGTCTCTTCCCGCCGGATCCGCCCGGCTTCGTCAGCGGTACCGCTCAGGGCCGCGGTGGCCCCGGTCGTCGCCACGGCGATCGTCACGGCATGCCCGCCAGACGCATACCGCGCCAGCACCCCCGCACACGCGTGCTCGACGTCTCCCGGCTGCGCGCCGATCGCGAGGATCCTCACCCTCGATCCCCGGTCGCGCGCTCGCGAAGGGCGGACTCCTGCGGGAATCCGAGCACATCGTCGGCCAGCCGCGCGTTTCCCGCTTGCAGCCCGCCATCGATCATGAGCGTGGTGCCGGTGATCCAACTCGCGGCGTCGGAGGCGACGAACTCGACGAGAGCCGCGACATCGTCCGGCGTGCCCAACCGCCTCAGCGGGTACCACCCGCTCATCCGCTCGATGATCTGCGGATCCTGTTCCTGGCGACGCTGCCATGCACCGGACGTGATCACGGTTCCGATACCGAGCGCGACCGCCCGCACGCCGTCGGGCCCGTAGCGCACCGCCATGCTTCGCGTCAGCGATTCGACGGCTGCCTTCGCCGCACTGTATGCCTCATTCCCGAAGTACTGATGGGCGTTCACCGACGACATCGAGACGATGACACCGCCGCCCCGACCCCGCATGTGCGGGAGCGCGGCACGCGAGCACAGGTAGACCGAGCGCAGCACCACGGCGATCTGCTCGTCCCAGCGGGCGGGGTCGGTGTCGAGAAGGCTCTCGTCGTAGGCGTAGGCCGCGTTGTTGATGAGCACGTCGACTCCGCCCCACTCGGCGGCGGCGCGCGCGAACAATGCGGAGACGGCCTCCTCGTCGGTGATGTCCACGGCCTCGAGACGCACCCGAGACGATCCTCCGAGTCGGTCGTCGAGATCGCGGAGTCCGGCCTCGTCGCGGTCGACGAGGATCAGTGCGGCGCTCGGATCCTGCATGAGCCGATGTGCGATCGCGCGACCGATCCCTCCGGCAGCCCCGGTGAGAAGGAGCACCCGGCTTCCTTCCAGATGCGCGTGATCCGTCATCACGTCACAGCCCCGCATCGTGCGACTCCGCGAGCAGACGGAGGATGCGCCCATTGCCACTGGCGTTCGGCTGCCACGGCGCGAAATCGGGATCGTTGTCCGCATAGCGCTCTGCGACCTGATACTCCGGCGACATCGCGTATCGGAGCAGATCGTCACGGATCGCGCGCGCGAAGTCGAGATCGCCCGAGTCGAGCGCGGCGTCGAACCAGATCGCCTCCGCGAACGTGGTGTACCAGGTGTGTCCGGCCCAGGGATCGCTCGGTACGCCCTGAATGATGAGGGAGTCGGTCATCCGCGCGAGCAGGCCGCCTCGCGAGAGCTGCCTGGTGCGGAAGTACTCGAGGACGCCCTCGATCTCGAGCGAGTGGAGATCGACGATCCCCGTACGAAGCAATGTCACCGGCCCGGTGACGCCATAGGGGCTGATCGGAGGGTCGATGGGCGGCATGCCGACCGATTCCGAGAGGAGCGCCTCCCCCGGAGCGGTCCACGTCACGCTCTCATCGAGCATCTTCCGCAGAACATCCTGGTACTCGCCCACCAGATCCTCGACCTCACCCTGCCGCTGCACGTCATGGGTCGCGCAGTACCGGGCGTACTCACGCAGTCCGTAAACGTTGAGCGCATCCGTGAACATCCAGTTCTGCGCGGATCCCGCCCAGTCGGTCGACTGCGCGGAGCGGAACAGGCCCGCCCGCTGCCCCGGCTCGTCGGCCACCGATGCCCTGCCGTCCCTGATGAACTCGAAGGCGCGCAGTGCGGCGGCGGCCAGGCGCGGGTCCGCATCCGACGCGGACCGCAGATGAATGCTGACACCGGCGAGGAAGGCTCCCGTGTTCCCCGCCCATTGCGGAGCGTGCAGAGCGAACACCTCACCGGCCTCGTTCTGCCGACTGACGAGATGGCGATAGCCCTCGGCGGCCCACTCACCCAGTCCGAACACATCGAGTCCGCGGAGCATCTCGATCGCCTCCACGGGCCAGATCCCGCGGCTGATGCCTCCTTGGCGCGGAGCGAGGCCCTCGCGTCCGTAGTCCGCCAGCATCTGAAGATTCTGCGCGAGCAACTGCCAGGCGATCTTCTGATCGGCGGACTCCAGTGCGAGGACCGCGTCCGAGGCAGGTGCGAGAGCATCGCGCCATGCGGACATCTGACGCTCGGCCACGGACTCCGCATCCGCCGCCGCGGTGCCCACAGTGATCCTGGTCGATTCACCCGGCGTGAGCCGAACGTCGTACACGATCGCCCCACGGGCATGGGTCGGCAACAGCCTCGGGTCAGGGTGCACCCTGCGGACGGTGTCGTCCACATCGAGATGGAGACGCCGCCCTCCGAGACTCTCCTCCCCCTCGCGCAGCTCTTCCGCGGGAACCATGCCCCAGTGCTCGAGAGGAGGTTCGTAGGAGCAGTAGCCATCCCAGGCGACCCCCATGAGCAGACGCTCGTCGCCGCTGCGGACAAGGATCCACACGCGCTCTTCGACCGGAAGCGATGAGGTGTTCGAGAGCACGATCGACCAGGTCCAGTCCGGCTCCGCAACCGGCTCCACAGCGAGTCGCGCCGCGAGATCCAATCCCGCGGGCGTCCAGGCTTCGAGCTCGGCGACCGGTGCCCGATCCTCCGGGAAGGAGATCTGAGTGTCACGCCACGGCAGGCGAAGGCAGTCCGGCCCGAACGCGAGAGCGAGACCGTCCGCCATGATCGGCTGCGGATGTTCCCCCGTCGGCGTCGGATGGTCCTCCCCGACCGGCGCATCGGTCACCTTGAGGTCAGGCCAGACCGTGATCAGCCGATGGCTCGCCGGCGGCTGCTGATAGATCTTGGTGCTCCGACTGCGTTCCCAGCTCATGGATCCCGTCCTGTGTCGTTCCTGGATTCTCATCGAATGCGTGTCCACGCGAGTCGCCTCCGTCATCCGGCGGTTCCGACGCCCACACCACTGCGTGCGGTGCGCGTCTCGTCGTTCGCCTCGATGGCGGCGGTGAAGGATCTCCGTCCGCGGACATCCGTGATCGGTTCGCCACTGAAGGGCATCACGACCGTGGCCGTCATCCCCGCCGGCACGATCACGTCGAGGCGGAACTCTCCCGTCTCCTGGATCGCCCAGGAGCTCTCGACGATGCCGTAGGGCGTCACATGCGATGCCGACGCCCGGTACAGACCGCCTCCGGGCATCGGTGCGATCAGCGCCGTCCGCCATCCGGGCTCGCCGCGCGTCAGACCGGCCACGCGACGGTGCAACCAGTCCGCGACGGCGCCCAGCGCATAGTGGTTGAACGACGTCATCTCGCCCGGATTGATGGTGCCGTCGGGAAGCATCGAATCCCAACGCTCCCAGATCGTCGTCGCACCCATCGTCACGGGATAGAGCCACGACGGACACTCGGTCTGCAGGAGCATGCGGTACGCGGCATCGACGTAGCCTGCGTCGGTCAGCGCGTCCAGGATCAGCGGGGTCCCCACGAATCCGGTGTCGACATGGAAGCCGGCGTCGGAGACGAGTTTCTCGAGGCGAGCGCCGGCGGCCTCGCGCACGCTGTCGTCGGGAAGCAGATCCCACTGCAGCGCCAGGGCGTAGACCGTCTGCGCGTCGCTGTACACGCGGCCGTCCGGCTCGACGTATGCGCTGACGAAGGCGTCGACGATCTCCCGGTGCAGCTGCGCGTAGAACAGTTCGTCCTCACTGCGTCCGAGCACCCTGGCGGTCTCGCGACAGATCCAGGTCGAACGTGCGAAGTACGCCGTGGCGATCACGTCCGGATCCGACTTGCCGGCTGCTGCGTCGTCCGGTGGCGCGTCCGGAGCGAGCCAGTCCCCGAACTGCGGAGACCCCTCCCAGAGCCGGTTCGGCCCGGCGAGCTCCGAGATGCACGCCACCCACGCCGTCATCGACGAGAACTGACGTTCGAGGATGCTCGTGTCCCCGGTTTCCTCGTAGAGGGTCCACGGCACGATCGTGGCCGCGTCGCCCCACGCCGCCCTCGCCTCGCTCCAGTCACGCAGCACATCGGGAACCACCATGGGCACGATGCCGTCGACGTGCTGCTCCGCCGCGAGATCGCGGAGCCAGGAGGAGAGGAACCCGGTCACATCGGCGAGGAACACCGCGGACGGGCCGAAGACCTGGATGTCTCCTGTCCATCCGAGCCGCTCGTCCCGCTGCGGGCAGTCGGTCGGGACATCGAGGAAGTTCCCGTACATGCTGCGCACGACGTTCTCGTGCAGTTGATCGATCCGGGGGTCATCGCATGCGAACCACCCGCGGCGCTCCAGATCGCTGGCGAGGACCACGGCATCCAGTTCGATCAGATCGTCCTCCTCGAGCCCGTCGATCTCGACATAGCGGAAGCCGTGGAACGTGAAGCGCGGCTCCAACTCGACGGTGTCCTCGCGATCTCCGAGCAGGTAGACATCGGTGGCCTGCGCGCCGCGCAGCGGACGCACTCCCAGTTCACCGTGCTCGAGAACCTCCGCATGGCGCACTCTGACCTCCTGCCCGGCACGGGGCACGCGAGCGACCAGCCGGACCCAGCCCACGATGTTCTCGCCGAAGTCGACGAGCATCCTGCCGGACGGCGATCGGAACACGTCCAACGCAGCGATGCGTCGGACCTCGCGAATCGGCTCGCTCTCGGGCGGCACGAGTCGCTCGAGCGGATACTCGACGATCACGACGGGCGATGCCGGTCCGTCTTCCATCCGCAGATCGCGGGTCTCCCCGTCGTACAGGTCGTTCGCCAGGATGCCGGTCTCGTGCGCCGACCACTGCTCGTCGGTGCCGATGACCTCCCGTGTCCCATCCGAGTAGGCGAGCTCGAACTGGGCCAGCAGAGCGAGCTGTGAACCGTAGAGGTCGGTGTGCCGATGCCACGTGAGTCCGCTTCGATACCAACCGTTGCCGAGCACGGCACGGATGTCGTTGCGTCCCTCCCGCAGCAGTGCGGTGACGTCATCGGAGTGGTGACGAAGACGATGATCGTATGCGGTCCACCCGGGCGCGAGAACGCGGTCGCTCGTGCGGACCCCGTTCACATCGAGGTCGTAGGCGCCCAGGGCGCTGATATGCAGGACCGCGCTCACCAGGCCGGGGCGCACGTCGAACGAGCGCGTCAGCACCGGAGCGGGCCCAGCCGGCGCCGCATCGGTCGGGCCGATGAACCGCGCAGACCAGTCCTCGGCGCCGAGCGGGACCACGGTGAAGGCGCGAGCCTCGCTCCAGTCGCTCCACCCGTCCTCGCTCCCGTCGTCGCGTACGCGAACCGCGACGTCGCCCTGTGCGCGTGAGACCAACGGCGAGAACGGCCACGACGCGTGCCGTTCCTCGGTCCGGATCTCGATCGACTCCTCACCAGTCCCGGTCCGCAACCGGATCTGCACTGCACGTTGCTCGTGCACATCCGCGTTCCAGTGGAGTCGAGGCTGAGCGGAGCCGATGAAGTGCGAGTCCCCGCGCAGGTCATCGAACCGCAGGTCGTTGACAGTTGTCATGCTGTTACTTCTCCTTCGTCGGCGGTGCGCCGACTCGTGGGTGGGCTGTCCGAAGCCGCCGAGACGACACCGGACAGCCCACTCTGGTTGTTCACGATCGACGGGTGTCAGCCGATGCCGACGTCGTCGATCTCGAAAGTGCCGGTCCAGGTGACATTGGTCGTGCCCTTGACCCAGACCTTTATCCGTTCGATGCTCGATCGGCCCGTCCAACCGTCGATGTCGAGCTCGACATCGGTCCACTGACCGGTGGCCGATATGGCCGTCGTTCCTTCGGCGATCGTCCCGTCGGCGCCGTAGAGCTTGACCTTCACGGTGGGCGCGCCCGCGAGCGGGACGTCAGCCGCAGAGGTGCGCACGCGCAGCCAGAGCGAAGAGGCGGCGCTGGCATCGACGGCCTGACCCCACACGACATCCGTCCCGCGCCAGACCTTGGCGTTCGCGGTGAAGGACACCGCGAGCGCCCCTGAGGCGTTCACGACGCCCGAGGAGTAGTCGGATGCCCGCCACCCGTCGACGCCGGTCGCGAAGTCCGAGAGCACGGTGGTCCCCGTGGACGGCGCTCCCGTGGTGGCGGCCCCGACGGTCACCGGCAGCGGGCGGTCGGCGAGCTCGGAGGCGTCGAACCCCGGAACGAGTTCGCTCCAGTCAGAGATGCCGATGATCGCCTTCGCGAAGTCCGTCACCTGCAGGGACCGTTCCGTGTCGATGTCACGGAAAACCTCGTAGATCACCTTCTGCTGGTTCGGTTCGTTGGCTGAACCGCCGTTGTCGTAGCGATCCTCGTCCCACGTCCAGAGCCCGAGGCGGAACCCGCCCTCGAACATGTGGTCGACGTGCCGATGCAGGATGAAGTTGTCGATGCCATCGCTGAACTTCACCTTGTAGTAGGCGAGTGCGTAGCACGCCGCCTGCAGCTGCTCCCCTGCGAGATCCCCGCCGGGGGTGTCGCACCCCTGCTCCGAGAGGATGACTCTGCGCTGCGCCCCGTCGAAGGTGAACGGCGTGCGGCTCAGATAGGTGGGCAGCAACTCGATGTTCTTGAGCGTGATCAGCGGCGAGGTGTCGATGTCGGCGGTGGCCTGGACATCGTCCCAGAAGGCCGGATCTCCGATGTTCTCAGGATACGGGTGGTGAGCGACGTTCCAGTCGTAGTCTCCGTGCTGCGTCGTCTGCGTCGTCAGAGCCGTGAGCACGTCCTTGCCTGCATAGGACTTGGTCGGACCACCCCCGAGCGGCTGCACCCAGGCCGGATCCATGCTGGTGTAGACCCGGGTGGTGTCCGATGCCGCAGCGGTCGCTGCATCCGCGATCCGCAGCGCACGCTCGTACTCGGGCACGAACTCGGCGATCGTCAGGTGTCCGGAGTTGTAGTAGCTCCAGGGCGTGTCGATCTCGTTGCCGATGATGAAGCCCGACACGCGACCGTGCGAGAGGTCCGCACCGCTCCAGCGCTGTGCCACGAACTCCATGGCGGCCGTCAAGTGACGTACACCGTCGGCAGTGACTGTGTTGAATCCGGGTAGGACACCGCCGCCGGCACCCAGGACCGCGTCGGGGTGCATCAGCACCTGCGCGCTCTCCGGCCGTGTACGCGCGTCACCCGCGAGGATGATCAGGTTCACGATCGACTCATTGTCCGAGAGCGGCTTGATCTGGACGTCCATGGCCGCAACGGCTGCGCGGTCGAAGTAGTAGTCGATCCCGCCCGAGGTGAAGACGATCGTGTCGGCCGTCGGCCCCGCCGCGGCGAGCATGATCTCGGTGAGGTCGATGTTGATGGCCGCATGCTGGACGCCCAGCTCTTCCGCGTCGTCGGAGAGGTGGACCTGCAGCCCTTTCTTGTTCACAGCCACCGGATACGGCCGCGACGATGACGGCGTCATCGCGAAGTCGTCGACATGTCGGTACGTGCCGACGACCTCTCCGCCCACCACAGCGATGAATCGGAGGTACAGCGGGTCGAGCCCATCGATCGGGGTCCGAGCGACGGATGCCGAGAAGGACCCGGCGGAGTTCGCCGTCGTCGAGCCGACGGCGGTACCGCTCGTCGCGGTGATCACCTCGGTGGTCGGCGCCACGGCGCGGAGTTGGACGCTCTGGCTCGCGCCGACCGTGCCGGCGATGTGGATCTGGCTGTCGTCGGCGGCCACGCTCGTGACTCCGCGCGTGGTGACCGCGGGGATGACGGTGCCTCCCGAAGCCGCGCTCCACGCGACGTCATCGATCTGATAACGCATCCCCCAGGGGGTCGAGCTACCGACTGCCGCGAAGCTGACGTCGATCCCGGTGACGGATGATCGTCCGGCCCACGCCGAGACGTCGACGACGATGCGGTTCCAGCGATCGGGGGTGAATCCCGTCGCCGTGCCGACCACCGTGGATGCCCCTGAGCGCACCGTGACCGTGACGCCGTAGCCCGTCGCACTCGGAGCACCCCCGAAGGAGTTGACCGCCACGCTCAGCTCAGCGGCGGTCGACAGGTCAAGCGGGGTCGACGGGGCGACACCGATCACGCGCGGAGCGTTCGCCGCGACGCCGGCCGCTATGGCCTGGAGCGCGTGAGATCCGACGAGCGGTGTCCCCGGTGTGTTCAAGAACGACGTGACTGCTGCGACGGAATCGACGTTCGTGCCCGCGGCCCACCCCTGGGTGGTTCCGTCATCGAAGCCATAGAGCAGCGTGCTCTGACTGGCGGTCGTGGTGGCCGCGGCGACAGGTGCCGGCGCGACCGCGACGACGCTGATGCTCGCCGCCGCGAGCCCGAAGATCGCGAGGAAGGACAGCGCCGTCCTTCTCACGGCCCTGCGTGTGGGTGTGCTCATCATGATTCCTCTGCTGTCAGTGCGAACTCGGAGGGGGTGGTGAAACGTGGGTCCGAGGGGATGACCGCAGCGCCGGGGTGTGTCTGCTCCACCGCGTCCGGCCATTCCTCGGGATAGGCCTGGTGCGGGCGATCCTCGGACAGGTCGCCCACCCAGTTCGCGAATCCGGGTCGGCTCTGCCAGGGATGAGGTCCGTCCAAGGGACGGTATTCGATCCCGAGCGCCGCGAGCCGGGGCAGATGCGACCGACGCAGCCGGGCCTCGAAATCGTCGTAGTCCCTCTTCTCCCGCGGCGACCACAGCGCTTCAGCGAGCGCACACACACGCGGGAACATGTTAAAGTCCACGCGCCGTTGGGTCTCCAGCAGCTCGGTCCAGACGTTTGCCTGCGCGCCGAGCACGTGCTCCTCCAGCTCGGGAGGCGTGCCGGGAGGCAGCACCTCGAACGCGTACACCTGCGGGAGGGAGATCAGGTCACCGATCGGAAGGGGTTCATCGGGACCGTCCGACTGGAACGTGTCGAAGTAGAGCACGGTGTTCGGGGACATGACGACGTCCCGGCCCTGCCAGAGCGCCTCTACTCCACCGTCATACCCGCGCCACGACATCACGAGGACGTCGTCGGGGACATCGATCTCGAGGATCTCATCCCATGCGACCGGCACGCGCCCGGCGGAGCTGATGTGCGCCGCGAACTGCTGGAGGAGCCAGCCGTAGAGGGAGGACGCATCGGGGAGACCGAGTTCGTTCGCCCTGCTCTGGGAGTGAGGATCGCGCTCCCATTGCACGCGCGGCACCTCGTCACCGCCGATGCCGATCCATCGGCCGGGGAAGAGCTCCATGACCTCGTCGAACACCTCGCACACCATCCGCACCGTGTCCTCGTCGGCGCGCAGCACGTTGTCGTTGAGGCCTGAGCGCACGCGCACGGGGAGCTGCTCGCCGTGCACGCTGTGCTCCGGATAGGCGGCGAGCAGCGCCTGAACGTGACCCGGCACATCGATCTCCGGGACCACGGTGATGTGCAGACGACCCGCGTAGGCGACGATCTCTCGGATGTCGTCCTGCGTGTAGAAGCCGCCGTGCGGGGCGGTGTCGAAGACCGCCTGTTCCACCGCCCCCATGTGCGACTGGGTGCGCCAGGAGCCCACCTCGGTCAGCCGCGGATACCTCTGGATCTCGACCCGCCATCCCTGATCATCCGTCAGATGCAGGTGCAGCGTGTTGAGCTTGTGCAGCGCCATCGCGTCGATCACACGGAACACGGAGTTCTTCGGCATGAAATGCCGCGCGACGTCGAGCATCAGCCCTCGCCAGCGGAAGCGCGGTTCGTCCTCGATCACTCCGAGAGGCAGCGGGTCGAGGGCCCCGACCCGTGCCCGCCGATACGCGGTGGGACCGAGCAGCTGACGCAGGCTCTGGGCGGCGTACAGCGCACCGGCAGGTCCGCCCGCGGCGATGATGATGCCCTCCTGAGTGATCTCCAGTCGGTACGACTCCGACCCACGGTCCTCGTCCGCCTCGAAGCGCACCAGCGCATCCTGCGAGTCGACCAGTGGCACGGTCCAGCCTGTGCTCTCCCTCAGCACGACGGCGAGCCATTCGGCCTCTGCTCGCATCGCCGCATCCGCCGTGACCGAGACGCCGGAGTCGAGGACGAGTTCGCCCTCCTGAAGCTCCTCGACGAGCGGGATGGGAACGAGCCCGGACATCTTCCCCGTCATCACTGGGCCCACTCTTCGGTCCAGTCGGAGTTCGCGGCGACCTCGGCCGCGTAGCCGCGCGCGTTCTCCTGGATCGTCGCGAGCGCGGACTCGAGATCGACCGATCCGATGAGGTATCCGGTGTACTGATTCTGCCCCGTCATGGCGGACGGTACGCCGAAGAAGCCGCCGTCACGTCCCGAGAGCGGCAGCTCCGCCCAGGCTCCTGCGGTCAGCGCCGCGACCGTGTCGGGGTCCTCCACATCGACGAGCGCCGAGATGCTGTTCGTCGCATCCAGCCACTGCTTCACCTTCGGGCTCGACATGTACTGCAGGAACTTCACCGCAGCGTCGCGCTCCGCGCCGTCGATGTACGCGGGGATCATGTACGCCGTACCACCGTTGCGAGTGCCGAAACGGGCGTCCTCACCGTTCGCCTCCGAGGCGTCGCTCTTCTCGACCGTCGGGAAGGGGAGCGTCGACCACGTGAAGTCCGAGTCCGCCAGGCCGGAGGAAGCGAAGTTCGTACCCCATGCGAATCCGGCCTTGCCGGACACGAACTCGGTACCGCCCGAGAAGGAGCCCTGCGGCGCAATACCGGACCAGTTCTCCGTCGCGCACTCGTCGGTGAACTCCTTCAGGATCTCGAACGTCTGTTGGAACGACTCGCTACCCGGCATGTCGACCTCGTCGGTCAGCAGGGAATGCACGATGCTCTTCTCCGTCAACGGATCGCTCGTACCCGGATTCCCGTCCGCGTCGAACTGGTCGACCGCCGTGAACTCGTCTTCGAGCAGCATCGACCCCAGGGTCGTGAGCGTCCATCCGGGGTACAGCGGCGAGCTGTCCATGGCGACCCCTGAGTAGCCGGCGTCACGCAGCGCGCCGCACGCATCGATGAAGCCCGAGAACGTGCCGAGGTCATCGACGTTCACGCCGACCTCGTCGAGGAGGTCCTGATTGAAGTAGAGGCCGATCGCGACGAGATTGAACGGGATGTTCTCGTAGTCGCCGTTCGCGTTGGCGCCCACTCGGCCCTCACCGCCGAAGAACTCCGGCTTGAAGTCGTCGATCCATGGGCGGTCGGAGTCCGAGAAGGGGTTGGGTTCCGCGAGTTCCTCGGTCAGCGGCGAGATCTGGTCGGGGGTGTGTGCCGTCTGGGCGAAGATCAGCTCCGGCGCGGTGCCGGCTGTCAGCTGCGCAGAGGACGTCTGCCCCCAGGACGAGATGGGGAGGACGTTGGTCTCGATTCGGATGTCCGGGTTGTCCTCCTCGAATGCCGCGACGACCTGCTCCCAGGCCTCGCCGAAGGTGTTGGTGTCGTTGGTGAACTGGTTGGGGCCGGACAGTGTGATCGTGACGACGTCGCCTGCGGCGTCGGACGAACATCCTGCGAGTGCTCCCGCTGCGACGGCTGCGGCGACGGTGCCGACCAGCACGCGGCGTGCGGAGGTGCGAGAAGCGATCATGATCTCTCTTTCGGGTGGGAGGAATGGTGGAGCGATGGAGGGATGGAACGGGCGGGCGTCAGTTGGTGCCGGTCATGCCGCCCTGCACGCCGGCGAGGAAATACTTCGAGAGGAAGGTGAAGAGCACGACCAGAGGGAGACTCGCAAGAAGGTAGCCCGCCATGAGCGGCCCCACTTCGGTCGCGTTCTGTCCCTGAAAGAACTGGAGCCCGACGGACACTGTGCGAAGGCGGTCCTGGCTGAGCACGAGCAACGGCCAGAAGAAGTCGTTCCAGACGGTGGACACCGTGAGGAGGCCGATCGTGCCACTGACCGGGAGCGAGAGCGGAAGCATGATCGACACGTACATCCGGACGCCTCCTGCCCCGTCGATCCGGGCAGCATCGAACAGTGCCTGCGGGATCCCCTCCGCGAAATTGCGGATCAGGATGACGCCGAGCACGACGCCCTGCGCCACGTACTGGATCACGAGCACGGTGTAGGTGTTCAGCAGATCCAGATCCCGCATCATCACGAAGAGCGGGATCAGCGTCGCGATACCCGGCATCATCATCAGCACGAGGATCATCGACCAGATCAGCCTCCGCCCGGGGAATCGGAAGCGCGCGAGCACGAAGCCCGCCGTCGAGGAGAGCGGGAGGATCAGAACGGTCGAGGCGAGCGCGATGCCGATCGAGTTGAACAGGTACGGCGCGATCTGATTCCATGCCGTCGCGTAGTTCTCGAAGTGGAACGGGAACTGCAGCTGCCAGAACCCCTCGGCGAACTGCTGATTCGTCTTGCCCGAGGTGACGAGCATGAACAGGTAAGGCAAGAGGCCGACCAGGACCAGCGCGATCACTGCTGTCTTGACACCGATCTGGTGTCGCCCCACGATGCGACGGGGTCGCACGGTGCTGGTCGAAGTGGTGCTGTCCAGGGCGGTGCTGTCCAGAGTGCTCACATCGCACCCCCGTTCTTGTCAGCGGTGGCTCTCCGCCCGAGGACTGCGGCGATTCCGCTGACGGCGAGAGTGATGAGGAAGAGAGTCGTCGAGAGTGCGGCGGCGTAGCCCCAGTCCCCACCCGAGAAGGCGACGTTGATCATGCGCAAGACCGGAACCATCGTGGCGTTGTCGGGTCCACCGGCCGTGAGCACGTAGGCGATGAAGCCGTACTGGAGGGAGGAGACGATCGCGAGGAAGACGAGCAGACGCATCTGCGTGGCCATCAGCGGGAGATCAATGCGGAAGAACCGCACGATGCGACCGGCTCCGTCGAGCTGCGCCGCCTCGAGCACCTCCCTCGGGATGTTGCGGAGGCTCGAGTAGAAGATGAGGAAGGGAAGTCCGGCGATGAACGGGAATCCGACGAAGAGAAGCGCGACCAACGCGGTGTCGGGGTCACCGGTCCAGTTCTGGGCCAGTTCGCCGAGACCCAGCTGTCGGAGGATCGTGTTGAAGACTCCGGAGTTCGGTTGGTAGAGGAAACCCCAGATCAGAGCCGTCACCACTCCGGGGAAGGCCATCGGCAGGATGAGGAGCGTGCGCAGCGCATACTGCCAGCGTTCGCTGCGGATGGTGATGAGCAGTTCGGCGGCGAGCAGCGGCAGGATCCACGCGACGACCCCGAAGACGAAGATGATCACGAGGTTGCGGAACGACAGCCACCAGATGGAGTCCCCGAGCATGGTCTGGTAGTTGTCCATGCCGATGAACTCGGAGTCGAGCGCTGGCCGCCAGTGGAACAGGGACCAGAACATGCCGGAGACGACGGGATAGACGGCGAAGGCGAGGACGGTGATCAGCAGCGGGGCGAGGGCGAGATAGACACCCAGATGCCGAGGGCTACGGCGCCTGCGGCGTTCGGCCGGCGACGACTCACCGTCGTTCGCGCCGTGGGAGACGGGGTCGACCGTTCGGGGGTGATCGATCACACCGGACATAACATTCCTCTCGCTGTTGAGTGCAACGTTTCACCGCTCCAAGTCGGCAGTGACGCAGAAGCTCATCATTCGCGGGCCCCGCGATCTCGCTACAAGTCGCGGATTCACCTGACTACGCGACGCCTCTCGGGGAGGAATCAACGCCATCGTGCGGCCCGTGACGCAAACATAGAGTGAAACGTTGTTATTCGTCAAGAGAACGTCTAGATTCAGTACACCGCACCATCCGCGTGCGCTCTGTCGGGAGGAGGCGCCTTGGTCAGCATCAGAGATGTCGCGTCGCGAGCCGAGGTCTCACTGGGCACGGTCTCCAAGTTCCTGAACAGTCCTCATCGCGTCGCGCCCGCCACTCAGGAGCGCATCCGTGCAGCGATCGACGCGCTGGGATATACCCGCAACGAAGCCGCCCGACAACTGAAGACCGGCCGGAGCACGACTCTTGCCGCGGTCGCTCTCGAGCTCAACAATCCGTTCTTCGGTGCCGTGGCCGAGTCGATGGAACGACGCGCCCATGATCTCGGCCTCTTCCTCTCCGTCGCCTGCACGAACAATGACGAGAACCGTGAGGAGATGTATGTCGAGATGCTGATCCAGCAGCGGGTTCACGGCGTGATCCTCGCGTCAGGGCTCACCTCGACCAAGGCGCTCGATGCGCTCAGGGCTGCGCGGATCCCGACCGTCCTGCTGCACGCCTTCCCCGAGATGGAAGGCTTCTCGTCCTGCACCGTCGACGACTTCTTCGGTGGGCGTCAGGCCGCATCCCACCTGATCGATGTCGGCCGTACACGCCTCGCCTTCGCCGGCGGCGAGGAACGCACCCGACCCGTGGCTCAACGCCTGCTCGGGGCGCGCGACGCGGTGTCGTCTGCGGACGGCGTCACACTCGAGGTACTCCCCACTCCCACCCGGTCGGTGCAGGACGGCATGCGGCTGGGGGAGCAGATCCTGGCGCGCGACCCCGCGGACCGCCCGGATGCCGTGCTCGCCGCCAACGATCCCGTCGCCATCGGCCTGATGAAGACCTTCACGTCCGTCGACCCGTCCATGGTTCCTCGGGACATCGCCGTCGTCGGGTACGACGACATCGATCTCGCCGCTGCGGCTGCCGTGCCGCTCTCCTCCGTCCGCAGCCCCCACGCGACTCTCGGGCGCGTCGCCGTGGATCTGATCGACGAGCAGGCCTCGAGCGATGGGAATACGCCCACCCGACACGTCAGCATCCGCCCCGAGCTGATCGTGCGAGCGAGCTCGGGCGCACGGGTCTGACCCGCCATTCCGGAGCATCGTCAGCGACAGCGGCATTCTGTTGACAGAATGAGGACATCGACTCGGGAGACCTCATGACGTTGAAACCGGTGGACAGCGCGTCGCTTCGCGACCGCGTCCTCACGACGCTCCGCGCCGGCATCCTCGACGGCTCCCTCGCGCCGGGGACGAAACTGACCGAACCTGAACTCGCGCGCCAGCTGTCGACGAGCAGAGGCCCGATCCGCGAGGCACTCCGCGATCTCGAGAAGGAGGGGCTGGTGACGAGCCAGGCCCGCCGGAGCGCGCGCGTGGTCGAGATATCGGAAGAGGAGGTCGTCGAGGTCCTCATGCCGATCCGCGTGGTGATCGAGCAGTATGCATTCCGTCGCGCCGTCACCGCTTTCACGACATCCGACCTCGACGCCCTCGAGGCCATCGTCCGCGAAATGGCGAAGGCAGCGGCTGAGCAGGACCCCGAGGCGCTCGGCGATCTCGACGTCGAGTTCCACCGCTTCGTCATCGACAGGACAGGACAGGAGCAGGGCGCCCAGATCTGGCGGTCTCTGCAACCACGGATCCGAACCCACTTCCGCCAGGAGCAACGCACGCAACGACTCGACGATGTCGTGCAGGAGCATGTCGAACTCCTCGACGCGCTGCGCTCCTCCGACGCTGATCTCCTGACCGAGCGCGTGCGGGAGCACGTGATGGCCATTCCCGGTCGAGCCCGCCGGGCTCAGACGGACAGCAGGTCGACTCCTCCGGTGTAACGGAGCAGCGCCTCGCGATCCCATTCGATTCCGAGTCCTGGCGCGTTCGGCACGGCGAGACGACCGTCTGCGTCGAGCACCCAGCCACCGACCACGAGGTCGTCGATGTACGCGGACCCCGTACAGTACTCGACGAGGTCCGTGAAACGAAGCGCTGCCGCCGCATGCAGGTCGGCAGCGAGCCCGATCGCAGTGTTCCACCCGTGGGGGATGAGCGTCATTCCGCTGTCCTCAGCACGACGTCCGATACTCATCATCTCATCGATGCCACCCACCTTCGTCACATCGGGTTGCACGATGTCGAAGGCCGCCCGGTCCACGAAAGGCGTGAACGCCTGCCGGCGCGTGTAGGTCTCTCCCCCACTGATCGGCACCGCGGATGCGGCCGTGAGCCGGACGAACCCGTCGATGTCGTCCGGGTTCAGCGGTTCCTCGAACCACGCGACCCGGTGATCCGACAGCATCCGCGAGGTGTCCAACGCCCACCGGACGCCGTTACGCCAGAAGCCGTCGCTTCCGCCCGCATCGACCGCGAGGATCGCGTCGTCCCCGATGGTTTCGCGCGCCGTGCGCACCAAGAGCTCGTCCATTCGCGCATCCTCCCGGCCGAATTTCCCCCAGCCGATCTTGAAGGCTGCGAACCCCTGGGCGGACAGTGCAAGGAGGTTCTCGCGGAGTCGCGCCGGTTCATCCATCAGAAGCGATGCGTACGGGCGAACGTGATCGCGGTGGTTGCCTCCGAGAAGGTGCGAGACTGGGGCGCCCCACACCTGTCCGGCGAGATCCCACAGTGCGATGTTGATGCCGCTGATGGCGTGGGTTATGGATCCACCTCGGCCCATCCAAAAGGTGTGCTGGTGAAGCTCCTCCGTCATCGCGGTCGGAGAGCTGAACTCCCGTCCGATGATGAGCTCCTCGAGAACCTCCATCGCTCCTGCGACGAGCGCCTCGTGGGTGAAGACGCTTCCCATGCCGACGCGCCCGTCGTCGCTGTGCACAGCGACGACGGTGTGAAGCGAGGACTCCGGCTTCAACTCCATCGTCCATCCACCTCGGGGAGTCGCGCCCCTCAGCCCGGCGATACGAATCTCTCGGATCTTCACCGTTGATCTCTCCTTGCCGGACCGCGCGCAGCGTCGGTCCCTCGATGCTCGTCATCATCATGCCAGAAACTGTCAACAGTTTGCAGTTTCGAGATGACGAAGCACCGAGGGCGACTCCTCTCGCGCGGCGGTCAGGCGCCCGCGCGCACCGTCTCCAGGAACGGGTAGTCCGTGTACCCCTCGGCAGTGAAGCCGTAGAACAGCTCGGGGCGGGGCTCGTTGAGCTCCGCGTCCTGCACCCAGCGCTCGACCAGGTCGGGGTTCGCGATGACCGGACGCCCGGCGGCGACCGCATCCGCCCAGCCGTCGGCGACCAGCGCCTCGGCGGCGACGCGCGTGGTGGGCACGCCGAAGCCGGTGTTGACGATCAGGGGTGCGCCGGCGGTGCGGCGGATGTGCTGCACGAGCTCGCTGGTCGGCGCGGCCTGGAGCACGTCGACGAACGCGAGACCGAGCGGGGCGAGTCCCTCGGCGACCGCGGTGTAGGTCGCGCGGACGTCCGCGTCATCCTCCTCCAGCACCCCCTGGATGTTGTGCTGCGGCGAGAGACGGATGCCGGTGCGATCCGCCCCCACGGCCTCGGCGACCGCCGTGGCGACCTCGATCGCGAAGCGCGCGCGGTTCTCCGGCGATCCGCCGTACTGATCGTCGCGGATGTTCGACACCGGCGACAGGAACTCGTGCACGAGGTAGCCGTTCGCACCGTGCACCTCGACGCCGTCGAGCCCGGCGGCGATCGCGTTGCGCGCGGCCTGCGTGAACTGCGCGACCACGGCGGGGATCTCCTCGGCGCTGAGGGCGTGCGCCACCGGCAGGTCGGCCTTGCCCTCGGGCGTGCGGGTCTGCCCCGGCGCCGCGAGCGCGCTCGGTGCGACGACCCGAGGCTCCCCGGAGATCGCCGGGTGCCCCACGCGTCCGCCGTGCATGAGCTGCATCACGATCGTGCCGCCGGCCTCGTGCACGGCATCCGCGATGCGGCGCCATCCCTCGATCTGCGCAGGCGTGACGATCCCGGGCTGTCCCGGGTACGACTTGCCCTCGGCCGCCGGCCAGGTGCCCTCGGTGATGATGAGGCCCACGCCGGCCCGCTGCCGGTAGTACTCGACCATCACATCGGTCGGCACACCGTCGGCGTCGGCACGCGTGCGGGTCAGCGGCGCCATGACGACGCGGTTGGACAGCTGCAGGGCGCCGAAGACGGCGGGCTCGTAAAGACTCACAGTGGGAGGTAAGGCGGGGATGGGGTGCGGTATTCCCTACTCCACCCACTGCGGATGCCGGCGCGCCCGCGCGTGAAGGGCGGCGAACTCCGCACTCCCGTCGTCGTCGGCGATGTCGAGCGAAGACCCAGGCGGCTGCACGGGCATCGTCGTCAGCTCGGTGAAGTCATCCCACAGCTGCTTGGCGCTCACGAAGCTCCGCGCACGACCGTCACCGTAGTCGACCGTGAGCAGGCGCCGCGGGGTGGGCACGACGAAACCGTCATCGACGCGGTAGCGCTCCAGCGCCTCCTCGTCGACCGAGACGCCGAGCCCCACGCCTTCCGGCACCTCGACGTGGCCTCCTGAGACACGCAGAGGCGTGTGCAGGAGGTCATCCGAATAGGTGTTCATCACGGTCACGGCGGGGAGGCGGGCCGCTGGCAGCACCGCATTGAGCGCGGCGGTGAACGCCGTCGTGATCCCCGTTCCACAGACCTGCAGGAACACATCCTTGTGCAGCTGGTCGGCCGCATCGGCCCGCTTCAGCATGCTCGTCACGCCGGGCGGGCTGATGACAAAGGCATCCACGGCGTCGTCGCGCACCCACACCGGGAACAGCGTCGGATCGAAGTGCTCGGCGAGCAGCGTGGGCACGGCGTCATGGATGCGCCGCTGCCCTGCCACGTCATCACGCCGGATCGGGCTCTCGAACAGCCCGACCTTCCGCAGGGGCGCGATCTCGGCGAGCACGGGGATCGCGTGCGCGGCATCGAGGAGCATCGAGTTCCAGTCGATGTCGACACGGAACTCCGGGGGCGTGGAGCTGTCGACCGCCGCCAGCTGTTCGCGCACATCGAACCAGGGTCGGGCCTTGATCTTCTGGGCGAGGTAGCCGGCCTCCACCGATCGCGACGCCTCCTGCGCCAGCAGCTCCGCCGGCATCTTGGTGTTCCACCACGCGAGGGGAGTGCGATCCCGCAGCTGCGGACGCGCGAAGAGCCGGTGCACCGGTACGCCGAACGACTGCCCGGCGGCGTCGTAGAGCGCCATCTGCAGCGAGAGCCCGAGACGATCGTCTGCGGCGTGGTCGAGGGGGAACTCCCCCACCACGCTCTCGATCGCCTCGGCGGTCGTGCAGAACTCGGCGTAGCAGGAGAGCGCCTCGCCGAAGCCGACGACCTCCGGGTCCTCGGTGCGCACGCGCACGATCTCGAGCAGCTCCCACTGGGCGTTGTTGAGGCTGTTCCAGCGCGCGACGGCGGTGGCGAACGGCACTCGCACCAGGAACCGCTCGACGGCGGTGATGCGAGGGGCGATCCGAGACCGCCCCGGCGGGTTCGATGCAGCGCCGACAGCGGGAGGGGTATTGATATATGAACTAGCGTTCGCAACCATGATTCACGATCATTGCATCCGTCGAGGAGCGCGTCAACAGAGTTGCGCAGAAAGGGCCCCTTGACAGCGAGTCGAATAGTCGCCACGCTGAGCGTCACCATACAGGAAACGTGGTTCATATTCGTGAACCATGTTGATCTCATCAAAGGGAGTCATCATGACAGGAATAGGACGACGTGCTTTTCTCGGCGCCGGGGGCGTCACGCTCGCGACGGCGGTCGCCGGCCTCGCTGCCCACCCGGCGAGCGCTGCGACGGCGCAGCGCCCGACCGCAGGGGCGGGGGCACACTCCGCTTTCCGCTCGACCCGCGCGGCGCGGCGCGCGCCACGCAACTCCGGCCAGCGCAAGCTGATCGAGGCCGGTTGGGACATGCCGGGCGCGGTCTTCGTCCGCGACAACATCGCCACGATGCAGCTCACGCAGTTCGACGGCGTCGTGTTCAACCTGATGGAGAATCCCGGGACGAAGTACGTCCAGGCATTCGACGTCTTCGGCCCCCAGCAGGTGCTGACCCTCGCCGACATGAAGATCGACGTGCTCGAGGCGATCGAATGGGGAACCTTCACCGACAACTTCATCTACGCGTACGCGTACGCGCAGGAGGCCGGTGGCATCGACTGGTTCGATGACGCGATCTGGAACAACTCCGCAGCCAAGATCGCACTCCTCGGACAGGCTCTCTCCGCGTCCGGCGCGAAGGGCATCGCCCTGGATCCGGAGGATTACGGCGCCGACACCTGGATCTATTCGTCCGCACAGTTCCCCGGAAAGACCTACGCACAGGTCTGCGCACAGGTGCGCCTCCGCGGCGCCCAGTTCATGACGGCGCTGCAGACCGCGAAGCCCGATGTGATCGTGCTGTTCTACTTCCTCGGGGTCATGCTGCGCTATCAGTCCGAGAACTACGAGGGTCACGAGTACGACTCCCCCTACGCGACCTTCCCCGCGTTCGTCGGAGGCATGTTGTCGACCATGGCGGACACGGTCACGATCGTCGACGGCAGTGAGGACGACTACTACCACGACGAAACGACGCAGTTCCTGCGGAGCCGGCAGTACCAGGAGGGCGCCTGGTACCTGCTCCCCGCGACCGAGCACGAGGCGTACGGCCGCATCGAGATGGGCTCGACTGTCTACGTCGACAACACGCTCGGCCACGCGCGAGCCGGGATCGCATCGAAGTACGCGTACTACTCGTCCCTCACGGCGACGGATGTGCAGAAGTGGTACGAGCACAACGTCTACCACTCGATGCTGAAGAGCGATCGGTACACCTGGATCTACAGCGAAGCGATGACCTGGTGGAATCCGGCAGCCCCGTTCCCCGGCGCCTATGACGGACTGGTGAACGCGAAGGCGAAGTTCAACGCGGGGAATCGGCTCGGGTACGACCTGTGCCGCTACTCGGGCTTCCTCGACCTCGCCGTCAAGCCGGTCGCCGTCTCGAGTGCCGTCCTGTCTCTCTCCGGCCCGGCGCACGGCGCGATCAAGGCCGAAGGAGACGTCGTGATCCTGAACGCCTCCCTCGCCGCCCCGGCGGACGTGCACTCCTACGTCGTCTACGACAACGGCAGGGAGATCGAGACCTCCCTGTACGCCCCGCACCGCACCGCGATCACTCTGAGCAAGGGCGCCCACACGTTCGTCGCCCGAGCCTTCCTCGCCGACACGACGCACGTCACGTCGAACCTGCTGACCGTCGTCGCGAACTGAGCGGCGTGGCGGTGGCGCGCAGCGACGTCACCGCCGCGTGAGGACCCGCGCGATGTTCTGGGTCGTGGCACCGAGGATGTGCTCCTCGCTGATGCCGGCCGCCCGCATCTTGGGGACGAAGTCCCGGATGAGCCAGTCGTAGCCGCGCCCTCCGTAGGACCGCAGCGCCGAGCGCTGCGCGATGTCGGTGCCGAGCACGATGCGGTCCGCGTGCCCGTTCGCGATGAGGGCGTCCAGACTGCGCAGCCGCACACTGTCGTCGGGATATCCGTCGTTCTCGTAGCCGACGTTGTCGATGCTGAGGTAGACGCCCCTGTCGGCGATCCGGAGCAGATGATCCGTGTCCTCGCGGTCGCCGAGGTGGCTGATGACGATGCGATCCGGGGAGACGCCGACCTCTTCGAGCAGGTCGATCTGCTCGAGCGCGAGTTCACCGAAGTGCGTCGTGTGGGTGATGATCGCGGATCCGGTCGCGATGCTCGCCAGCGCCGCCGCACGGAACACGCGCTCCTCCGCGGGCGAGATGACGCCGCGCTCGGTGCCGATCTCGCCGATGAATCCCGCCACGACGTCCGTGTCATCGAATCCGGTCGTCAAGTGCCGCACGAGCACGTCGGCGAGCTGCGTCGACGTCTTCTCCCCGACCTCGCGACCCCAGACCCGTTCGCGATACCAGCCGCAGCCGAGGACGATGTTGACATCCGTCGCCTCCGAGATCCGACGCAGCGCGTCGGGACGCGGCGTGATGCCCGTGGTGGTGCAGTCGACCAGGGTGCCGCCGCCTGCCTCCTTGAACCAGCGCAGTTCCTGCGCAGCCACGTTCTCATCGTCGAAGATCACGTCGTAGCTGTTGATCAGATCGAAGTAGTCCCACAGGATGTGCTCGTGGCTGTGCGTGATGCCGAGCACCTCCGGGGCGAGCGGTCCTGTGACGGATGTCACTGTTCCTGAAGTCATCGGATGCCTTTCTGTCTCGATCCCGAGAGGATCGTGTCGTTCACCAGCCGGAGGCCGGAAGACCATGACGGTCGACGACGACGGGAACACGCGTGCGCATGCTCTCCGCGATCGCTTCCGTCGTCGCGACGACCAGCGCCCCGAGGCGACCGCTCGCTCCCGCAGGCACCTCGCCACCTCTGGCCACCTCGATGAGAGCCCTGGTCGGGGACTCCGGCCGATTCGCCGCCTCGTCCTCCGACAGCCGGATGACCTCGGCGCGCGCTCCGTCGATACGGAGGGTTCGCTCGGCGAAATCGAGAAGCAGCTCTCCGGCTGAGCCGACGAGCGCGAGCTGCCACCCGACGCCCGGGGACCGTGCGCTCGTGCTCGCGCACGAGATCGCGACGCCGGCGCCGTCTGCGAGCTCGCCGGCGACCGCGAGATGCAGATCGAGCGGGTCCGCGTTCCGACCCGGCGTCGCGAACACGCGATCGAGCGACTGCCCCGTCAACCAGCTGAGCATGCCGAGTCCATGGCTGAGCGTCGTGGTGAGCGCCCCGCCTCCGGAGACGGCGGGGTCGCGATACGTCGACTGCTCGCTGCGGATGCCGCCCTGCTGCCAGTCCAGCTCGGCGGTGCCGGTGAGCAGTTCGCGCACGTTCGCGTGCAGCCGCACCTCGACGTGCTCGATCGATCCGATCCGATCCGCGTCGAGCGCCTGCTTGGCCCGTGCGAACAGCGCCGAGAACGGCCATCCGAATCCGACGAGAAGGCCGCGCTCCGCCGCGACGGATGCCTCGAGCATCGCCTGAGCGCCGGCGCTGGTGAGCGCCATCGGCTTCTCGCAGAGCGTGTGCGCCCCCGATCGGAGCGCCGCGACGACCTGCTCCTCGTGCGCGTTCGGCGGGCTGCTCACCACGATGGCGTCGAGGCCGGCATCCGTCACGTCGCGCCAGTCCGTGGTGGTCTGCGCGACGGAGAAGAGCGAGCCGATGCGCTCCGCCGTGTCCCGCTCCCTGCTCGAGATGATGACGATCTCGACATCATCGGCAGCGGCGAGCGCGGGCAGATGCACAGCGGTGGACCAGGAGCCCGCACCGATGACTCCGACTCGCATCCGCGACAACAGGACCTCCGAAGATTGGGGGATCACAGGTTCAAGTATGTGAGCCAAGGTTCAAGTATGAATCTTGGCGTCTTTTCCCCTCTCCGTCAAGCACTCTGCCGGCGGGAAGCGAAGGCCCCGGCCAGGGCGGGGCGAGCACCGACCGCCTCCACGAAGCGGCGCGCCATGATGTCGAACCCGCCCTGATCCGGATGGAGCCCGTCGTAGAGGCGCGTCGCGTCCTCGATCCCGAGCAACTCCCTTCCGTCGAGCAGGTGCAGTTCCCCGTCGACGACTGCGCGCGCACGGACCGCTTCGCCGATGATGCGCCGGGTCTCTTCGAGCGTGAGTTCGTCCTCCCGCGGGGGCACGCTGACGGTGCCGGTCAAGGTCCCCTCCGGCGACCAGACCGTGGGACCCGGAGTGTGTTCGTGCATCGGGCAGATGATCGCGCTGATCACGACGATCGGAGTGTCGGGATGGCCCTCTCGGATGCGGTCGAGGAAGCCGTGCAACGCAGGCCCGAGGGTGCGGGCCGTCAGCGCTGACGCATTGACGATGTTGATCCCCACCTTCAGCGTGATCACCTCCGCAGCGGCGTCGGAGATCGCCCGCGCGACGAAGGGATCGAGCATCGCGTTTCCCGCGAAGGCGAAGGAGTGCAGATCGACCCCGAGTGCGTGTGCGGCGAGCGCCGGCCACCCGCTCAGCGGATCGACGGCCTCGTTGCACTGGCTGATCGAACTGCCGTAGTGGATCCAGCGGGGTGCGCCGGATGCCGGCGCAGGATGCAGAGGCGCGTCGGCCTCGATCCCCCGCAGCTCCACCTGCGCATTGTGCGGCAGCCAGATCTCCACCACCCGGCCGCCGCTCGGGGCCTCGTCGTCGAGCACGAGATCCACGGCCTGTCGCCCGCCACGCACCAGCGACAGCGAGCCGTCATCCGCTTCCACCCACAGGTCGACCTGCGCGATATCCCCCCTCGCGACGACCCTGCGTGCACGACCGGAGCCGGTCGTCGCCAGCCACGGTGACGTCCGCCGGGCCACGACCTCCACATCCGCTTCCGCGTCCGGCACGTGGTGCGCGATGCGAGCGTCCACCCTGATGCGTGAGGCGGCCGTCGACACCCGCAGGCGAACCCCCACGGGGCAGCGCACCATGCGGGCGAGCGAGACGTTCGGGAACTGCGCGTGCGCCCGACGCGGGAGGCGGAGCGGAGTGATCGCGCCCTCGGCGTGCTCCACGTCGACCATTCCGACGAGAAACCTCTCGAGGGCCGCACCCTCGATCCGAACGGTGGTCATCCGGGCAGTCCTTCCGCGGCGAGCAGGACCCCCGCTTCGCGCGCTCGGCGCTTCGCGGCCCGCCGATCGTGCAGGTACGCCACTCCGTAGGCCGCGAAGTACAGCGCGATCATCGGCACGGCCAGCACGACCATCGACACGACGTCGGCGGCCGGCGTCGCGAACGCCGTGAAGATCACGATCACGAGGATCGCCCAGCGCCAGCCTCGGATGATGCTGGACGCCGCGAGCACCCCTACGGCGTTCAGCAGCACGAGGAACACGGGGAGGACGAAGGCGACCCCGACGGCGATCGTGAGCTTCAGCACGAAGTCGTAGTAGGTTGCCGCATCGAGGAAGTTCCCCGCCGCCTCGGGCGTGAACCCGAGCATGAGCACGACGATGTGCGGCAGCACGTACCACCCGGCGAAGCAGCCGAGGAGGAAGAGCGGGAGGGCCGCACTGACGAAGCCGGCGGCGACGCCGATCTCCTTGCGCGTGAGCGCGGGCACGAGATAGGCCCAGATCTGATAGAGCCAGACCGGACTCGCGACGACGATCCCCACGGTCAGCGCGATCTTCATCCGCAGGTCGAAGGCGCTCGTCACATTCGTGAAGTTGAGGAAGGCGCGCCCCTGCCCCTCCTCGATGGCGCGCACGGGCGCGCTCATCACGATGATGAGGAACTCCGAGAGGAAGAACCCGACGACCACTCCGATGAGCACGGCGATGGCCGAGATGAAGAGCCGCCTGCGCAGTTCGACCAGGTGTCCGCCGATCGACATACGCCTTTCACGGACCCGCGCCCGCCGCACACCGCCCACGTGTCGGGCCTGTTCAGGCGTCGTGGGTCTGGCGCGACGGCTCGGAGCGCAACGGAGGCGCCGCGTCGACGACAGCCGGGAGGACGGGGGCGACGTCGTCGAGCCCGGCGGCCGGCGCTTCGTTCTCCTCCTTCATCGACTTCACCTCGCTCTTGAACACCCGCATCGACTGACCGACGCTCTGCGCGAGACGAGGCAGCTTCGCCGCGCCGAAGAGCAACAGCACGACGGCGAGGAGGATGAGCAGATGCCAGCCAGAGAAGGCGTTTCCGAACATGATCTAGGACTCCGGTTCTGTGAGTTGTGCGGGGACCGCCGTCGTCTTCGACGATGCGGGGGTGGTCGGACGAGGCGAGTCGTCGAGGAGCGCGTCCTGGATGATGCGCCTCGGGTCGTACTGCCGGGGATCGAGCTTCTGCCAGTCGACGTCGTCGAACTCCGGTCCGACCTCGTCGCGGAGGCGATCACGCGCCCCTCCGGCCAACTCCTTGAGCCCTTTCACCATGCGCGCGAGCCCTGCGGCCGCGGCGGGGAGACGTTCCGGACCGAGGAGGAACGCAGCGAGAACCGCGATCACGGTGAACTTCTCGATCGTCAGTCCGAACATGAGTTCACACTAGTGGACGTAGGGCGGAAATGCGAGGGAATGATGTAAGGTTGGTTCAGATATGTGATCAACGTTCGCCCGAGCCTCGGGTGGCGGCGAGCACTCAGCATCTTCGGAGGCCCATGTTCGACATCCGGTCCTTTCGTGTCGGCACACTTCCCGCACCGCGCTGGGAGGTTCTCTTCGGAGAGAACGACACGACGCTCGTCCCCTTGGACTTCTCGGTGTGGCTGCTGCGCTCCGCCGACCACATCGGCATCATCGACACCGGCCTTCCCCTCGACCCCGCAGATCGCGCCGCGCTCGACCGCGCGAATCAGGGAGTGCACCCGGAGGCGATCTTCCAGGAACCGCGCACGCTCGCGGACGCCTACGCCGCATTCGGCATCACGCCGGACGAGGTCGACTTCGCTCTCGTCACCCAGGCCGTGACCTATTCGACCGGCGGCCTGGACCGGGACCTTCTCCCCCGCGCGGAGGTGTACATCGCCCGCGCCGGGGTGCTCGAGTTCCTCGACGGCGCACCCGGCCACCCCGCTCCGGAGTTCTACTTCACGGCGGACGCGTGGGCGGCGCTGCGCACATTCGGCATCGAAGGGCGTCTGCATCTGGTCGACGAGCGCGCGGAGGTGGTGCCCGGTGTCGTCTTCGAGGCGACCGGTGGACACCACCCCGGTTCGGCGGGGGTCATCGTGCAGACCGAGATCGGATCGGTCGGTATCCTCGAGACCGCGTTCACCCAGGAGAACCTGGACCAGCGGCGACCGATCGGCATCGCCGAGGATGCCGCCACCTGTCGCCGCGTCATCGACCGCTATCTTGCCGAATGCGACCTCGTCATCCCGATCCATGAGACAGGTCTGAGCGGAACCATGCAGAATGTAGTCCACACGCTGTCCGGGGGCACGCCGTGACCCCATCCGTCACCCGGCATCCCGCCGACCATCGACCCGGCGCCTCGGCGCAATCCCGCACTGAAGGAGGCCCCGTGCCGAACACCGACGTCAGCACGACAGACGCTCTTCTCCCGTCGAGCAGCGCTCAGCCGCCCACCGGCAGCTCCATCAAATCCGCCGAGCGCGTGATGGACCTGTTGGACCTGCTGTCCCAGCACGAGGACGGGCAGAGCTTCGGTGCGATCCGCGAAGCCCTCAGCCTGCCCAAGAGCAGCCTGCACGGCCTGCTCCAGGTCATGACGTACCGCGGGTATCTCGACCTGGATCCCGACGACAAGGTCTATCGGATCGGCGTGCGGGCGTGGCAGGTCGGGCGCGGCTTCGTGCTTCCCGACCACCTCGCCGCGGCCGGGAAGGTGTTCCTCCGGGAGGCAAGGGACCAGCTCAACGAGACGATCCAGATGGCGGTCCTCGACGGGATCGAGAACGTGTACATCGCGAAGGAGGATTCGGATCAGCCCCTCCGCCTCTTCTCCGAGGTCGGGAAGCGACTGCCCGCCTACACCACCGGCCTCGGGAAGGTGCTGCTCTCCGCCCTGCCGGAGGAGGAGGTCATCCGCCGGTTCACCGGGGTGCGGATGCGCAAGTACACGGACCAGACGATCAGCTCGCTCCCCGAGCTCCTGCAGGTGCTCGAGACCGCACGTGAGCGCGGGTACTCGGAAGACACCGGAGAGTACACCGAGGGCCTGTACTGCGTCGCCGTCCCGGTGCTGAACTCGAGCGGTGGGGTCGTCGCGGCCATCAGCTGCTCGATCCCGTCCGCCCGCGTCGTCGACGTCGCCGCGCTGCGCGACGAGGTGCTGCTGACGCTGCGGTCGGCGGCGGCGGGGATGACCCGCTCGCTCTGAGACCGCGCTGACGGCGCCGTTCTTCGCGGCGCCGTCTGCTCACACGACGGCGAGCGCGTCGATCTCGACGTGCATGCCCGCGGGGAGCGTCACGTACACCGTGGTGCGCGCGGGATACGGAGCACCGAGGAACTCGGTGTAGACCTCGTTCATCGTGGCGAACTGCGACGGGTCGGTCAGGTAGATGCGCATGTGCAGCACGTGCTCGAACCCGGCTCCGGAGGCGCGGAGCGCGTCGCGGACGTGCGCGAGGGCGAGGCGCGTCTGCTCGGCGACGCCATCGGGCAGCGAGCCGTCCGGAAGGAATCCGGCCTGGCCGGAGCTGGCGACGAACGAGCCGATGCGGGCGCTCTGCGAGTAGGGTCCGGCCGGGGGCGGGACCGCGGCGGAGGAACCGGCGATCCGAGTCATGCCGAGGCTCCGTCCGCTGTCGCACTCTCGGCGCCGAGGCGATCGAGTGTCCGTGTGAAGGCCTCCGCGAACCGTGCTCCGTCACCGGGGAGCAGCGCGAGCGGATTCACCGTGAGGACGCCCCGCCAGGCATGATCCTCCCCGACCGCGATCGCGGGGTCTCCGGTGGCCAGCGCCCGGATCACGGTGTCGATGTCGACTCCCGTCCGGCTCAGATCGAGGTGCAGGACAGGCACGTCGAGCGACTCCTCGAAACCGCGCGTCACCGTGGTCGACGCCTGCGCGCCGAGCTGCTCCTGCAGGATGTCGAGTTCGGCGAGCCCGGCGCGATCGTCCTCGCCCGGCGCGTTGACGTAACGGTCTACGGCCGTGACGAGGCCGGCGATCTGTTCGCGTCCGACCTTCATCGAGCGTCCGATCCCGTGCCGCGGCGGCGCCGACGGCGCCCAGGGCTCGGGAGAGTCGGCATGCTCTCCACTCATCCAGGTCTGCTCACGCTCATCCATGTCCTGATGATGGAGCGCGACGGCGGCGATCAGCTCGGGGCGCCCGCAGAGGATGCCGGTGGCCTGCGGTGCGCGGAACTTCTTGCCGCCGCTGACGGCGACGAGGTCTGCGCCATCGGCGAAGAACTGCTGGAGTCGCTCGATCGGCGGCACCCGCAGCGCGCCGTCGACGATCACCGGGACACCGTGCGCGTGCGCGATCTCGGAGATCGTGCGCAGGGTGAGGAGATTGCCGGGCGCGCCGGGTCGCACCAGGACCGCTGCGGTGCGCTCGTCGATGGCGCGCTCGAGCTCGCTGGTGTGCGTGGTGTGCGGATAGCCGATCTCGACCAGCTCCGCCCCCGCAGCCGTGACCGCGTGGTCATAGGGATCGCGCTGCGCCCGCTGGATGATGACGCGATTCGGCATGCCCGTGGTGTTCGGGAGGGCATCGACCCTGGCACTGTCGGAGCCGGTGAGGGCGACGGCGGTGCCGAGCGTGAGAGCCGCCGCCGCACCCGAGGTGACATAGCAGGCCGGCACCCCGAGGAGTGAGGAGAGTCGTCGTCCCGCTGCTGCCTGCAGCGCGCTGATGCGCACCGTCACGCTCATCGCCTCGCGCATGGCCGCCCACACGGGCTCCGACACCGGCAGCCCGCCCAGACGGGTCGCCGGCCCGACCCCGTTGATGACCGTCTTGACGCCGAGATCGTCGTAGATGCTCATGAATGCTCCTGTCAGTGCCCGGAGGCGTCGGCCGGGAAGACCACGCTGCCGCGACGGATGGTGAGTGCCGGCACGAGCTGCTGCGTACCGGTGAAGGCATGACCGTGGCCGTCGGCGAACTCGACATCGCCGTCGACCAGTCGGAATGCCGCGACATCGGCCACGGATCCGGGCGCGAGCGAGCCGACGCCGCGTTCCCGCACCCCGACGACTGCTGCCGGCGTACTCGTGGCTGCGGTGATCACGGACTCCAGCGTCATTCCCAGCGCGAGCATCTTCGACATCGCCGCGGGCAATCCGGGAATGGTGTCGATCGAGTAGTGATGCACGTCGGAGCTGATCACGTGGGGAAGGAGCCCCGCGTCGATCATGGTGCGGGCGACGGTCGCGTCGAACCCGCTCCCCCCGTGCCCGACGTCGAAGACGACTCCGCGTTCATGGGCGCGGCGGACCGAGGGGCGCGGCGCCGTATCGGCCACCTTGTTTCCGGAGAAGCCGGTGAAGCAGTGGGTGAGGATGTCGCCGGGCGCCAGCCGATCGAGGATCTGGTCGACGGTCGCCGGCGCGGGGCCGAGGTGCACCATCAAGGGCAGGGAGGTCGCGTCCGCCACCTCTCTGGCCCGCCGCAGGGCCTCGACGGCGTTGTCGGCCCCGACATCGGCCGAGGCGCGGACCTTGATCCCGACGAGGTGCTCACGATGCCGCTCCACCGCGGCGATCGCTGCCGCCGTGTCGCAGTAGTCGAGCGTCTGCAGCTCACCCCGCAGCCGGAAGCTCGTGATGCCGATACTGGCGATGTTCAGGAACGCGACGATACGCGTCGCCGCCGGCATGATGGTCGTGGTCTCGAACGCGGCGAAGAGATGCGCCCCCGCACTTCCCGCATCGACCATCGTCGTCACACCCGTGCGAGCTCCGAGCTCGTCGGGCTCGACCCCGGCATCCTGCCCGCGGAAGATGTGCGTGTGCAGGTCGACGAGGCCGGGAACCACGAGGAGTCCCGAGGCATCGATCGCGACGACGTCGGCATCCGCGTGCGACTCGACGATGAGACCGTCGGCGATGCGCACGCTGCCGTGATCCCGCCAGCCGCGCTCCGCGTCGTGGACGCGACCGTTCTCGATGAGGATCGGCGCGGCGTTCGTGGACATGTGGCTCCAGAGAGACGGGGGCGATGGGGCATCCGTCTCGGTCGACGAAGTTGAGGAAACGCTAGCAGAACTTCGTCTACATGAAACATGATTCGACTATGTGAACCAATTTCATCGGAATCTCGTCGAGACGCGTGCATTTTCGCCCGCCGGGCCGCTAGGCTTCGGGCAGTTCATAAAGCTGTCTTGCTGTTCACATACATGAAAGAAGAAGTGCTCGTGAAAGCTCTCGTGTACCACGGCCCGAATCGACTGACGGTCGAGAACCGTCCCGATCCGATCGCCGGCCCCGGCGAGGTGCTGGTCGAGGTCATCGCGACCGGCATCTGCGGCTCCGACCTGCACGGCTACACGGGCGAGAACGGCCGGCGCATGCCGGGACAGATCATGGGTCACGAGACGGTCGGCCGCATCGCCGCGCTCGGTGCCGACGCCGACGAGCACCTGTCCCTCGGCGATCTCGTCACGATCGACCCCGTCCTCAGCTGCGGCGAATGCGCCGTCTGCCTCGACCCCGGAGAGCAGCTCTGCCCCCGACGTCGTGTGATCGGCGTTGATCCGCTGATCATCGCTGCCTTCGCCGAGCAGATCGCCGTCCCCGCGCGCAACGTCGTGGTCCTTCCCCCGGACATGCCCGCCGACCTCGGGGCGCTCGTCGAGCCGCTCGCGGTCGGCTTCCGCGCGGCCACCCGAGGCGGCGTCGGACCCGCGAGCGCCGTCCTCGTGATCGGCGGGGGCCCCATCGGGCAGGCCGCCGCTCTCGCAGCTCGCCGCCTGGGCGCTCGAGTGGTCGTGTCCGAGATCTCCGCGGCACGTGCCACCTTGGTCACCCAGCTCGGCTTCCCCGTGCTGAATCCCGCGGATGTCGACCTCGCCACGGCGGTCGAGGCGGAGCTGGGTCGCCGACCGGATGTCGTGATCGACGCCGTCGCGCTGAGCTCGACGCTCACTCAGGCTCTCCAGGTCTCGGCGGTGGGCGCGAGCATCGTGCTGCTCGGCATGGGCTCTCCCCAGCTCGACCTCGACGCCTATCGGGTGAGCACGGAGGAGCGCACGGTCATCGGGAGCTTCTGCTACACCGCCGCACAGTTCCGGAGCACCGCCGAATGGGTCGCGGCCAACGCCGCCGCCCTGGAACCGCTGATCGACGACTCCGTCCTCCTCGCCGACGCGCCCCGTGCCTTCGCCGACCTCGCGGACGGAACCAGCAACGCCTCCAAGATCCTGGTCCGCCTCGGGAGCTGACCCGAGAGAGAATCCCCGCCCTGAAGCTCTTCGCAAGGCATCCGTCATCCGCCTCTCGTCCGTCTGGAGAACAACGAATGAAGCACTCCTGGTTTGCGATCGTCGCCGTCACGGGCATCGTCCTCGGCATCCTGAGCATCCCGACCACCGTCGCCCCTGTGGCCGCGAATGCCGAGAGCGCGGATGTGCAGGACGACGCCTTCACGCTCCACGGCGGCGCGGCACGCGTCACCGACACGACGGCATCCGATGATTCGGTGGCCCGCGTCGCGAACACCGGGCTCGGCTGGAACATCCAGTACCGTCGGGCGGACTTCAGCGCACTCGTCACGGATCAGCCGTATGAGGTGTCGTTCCGGGTCAAGGTGGAGCACGCCGTCGCCTCCCCGTCCGGTGACGCGTTCAGCGTCGGGGCCTACGACGGGACAGCAGGGCAGCATCTGCTGCCGAACCGCACGATCTCCGCCGCGAGCACCGCCGACGACACCTGGGCGGAGTACAGCATCGGGATCTACGTACCGACCGCCTCCGCCAACACCATCTCCTTCTACGTGGCGAGCGGAGACAACGCCTCCCAGATCTCCACGGTGTCCGTGGACAGCCTCAGCTTCACCCCGTACAAGCCGTATGTCATCGAAGATGACGACTTCGTCCTCTACAACGGGGTGCAGCGACAGCACGAGCCGACGGCAGCCGATGGCAGCGTCGCCCGCCTCGAGAACGGCTCCACGCCGTCGTGGGACGTGCAGGCGGACGTGGATGGCGACGCGATCGATGCCGACACCGCGTACACCGTGACCGCCGCCATCCGGATGGAGCGCACCGACTACCTGGGTTCATCGGGCGAGATGTTCACGATGGGCGTCTACGACGCGACCGCCGGGGTGCATCTCATCCCTCCGCACACGTTCGAGAGCCCGCGCGACGATGAGAACGCCAAGTACAACTTCGTCTGGACAGTCGCGCTCCCCTCCTCCGTGGAGCTCGACCCCACGCACGTCAACCGCGTGTTCTTCGCGAAGGTCGACAACGCCGCCGAGTACCCCGCGGTCCTGGTGGATCAGGTCACGCTCAGTCGAGCCGCGACATCCGACGCCCTGCCGCAACAGGTGAGCGCCTATCCGTATCAGATCAGCGCCGGCAGCTCCGCGGGCATCAACGACGGGACGACCATCTCGTTCTCCGTGCCCGGCACCCAGACCACCACCGTGCGCATCCTGGACGGGTCGAACAACGTGGTGCGCACGCTCCTCACCGACGCCGCGGTGACCGAAGCCGGCTCCGCCTACTGGGACGGCGAAGATGGTGCGGGCGCGCCGGTCGGAGCCGGCACGTACACCGCGCGAGTGAGCTACGGCTCGACGACGCGCGACGTGAGCTTCCGCTCCGTCCAAGGTGTGACGCTGGCCACCGCTCCCGACCTGCACCCCGAGGAGGAGTTCCCGCTCGGCGTCTGGTACGAGGGTGCGATCATCCCGAAGAACGTCACGGATGCCACGGCCTACACCGACACGACATTCGCGGACATCGCCGCTTCCGGAGCGAACGACGTCATCATCAGCAACTTCGACGTCACGCGGCCGGCCGTCACCTCGGCGATCCTGGATCAAGCCGCCGAACACGGGCTCACCGTCGTGGTCAACCCGCGCTGGTGGGACGTCATCTACAGCGACCCGATGAACAGCGACGAGTTCGCGATGCAGGCGCGTGTGCAGGCGATCGTCGACCAGCTGAAGCCGAAGAGCGCGTTCGGCGGCTACCTCTTGTACGACGAACCTCCTCACGCGAACGACAAGCTGCGGGAGACCATCGGCAAGTTGAAGAAGCTCGTGGAGACCGCCGACCCCGATCACGCCGTCATGGTCGATCTCAGCGGCGTGCACAGCGCCGACAAGTACTTCTCCGAGCTCGGGCTGCAGGCGATGACCTCCGACCCGTACGGGGCCCTGTGGGGCAAGCCCGCCGGCGACTACACGGATCTCGGATACCCGGGCATCGACTACGAGGTGCTGCTCGACTTCCTCCACCTCCAGACCAAGAAGGACATCTCCAGCTCCGCCCCCTTCTGGACGATCCTGCAGGCCTTCGAACAGCCGGGGTGGTACCGCGACCCGAGCGATGCCGAGATCCGATCGATGACCTATGAGGCGATCGGCCACGGGGCAAAGGGGTTCCACTACTTCATGTATCAGGCGACGAACGCGTGGAACGGCATGATCGACCCCGACGGCAACCACACCGCCCGGTACGACATCATCGAGCAGATGTTCGCGGAGCTCTCCGAGCTCCGGCCCGTCATCCAGAGCATGACCCGCGTGGCCAATATCGCGACCGCATCCGGAGGCGGAGGCGGTGACGGCGCCTATGCCTCGGCGGATGTCACCACGCATGTGGACCATGAGACCGGCGATCTCTATCTCGTCGTCGTGAACCACGACGTCGAGGATGCGGCCGACGTGACCATCACGATCGATGCCGACGCCGTCGGCGCGCCGATCAGCTCCGTGTCCGATGCGGCGAGCGGGACCGCGGTGACCGCCGTGCGCAGCGGTTCGCAACTGGTGATCGCCGACCTCCCCTTCGCTCCGGGAGAAGGACGCATCGTGAAGCTCTCGACCTCCGCGCCGGATCTCGTCGGCGAGGATGCGGACTTCACCGTGACCGGCACCGCCACCACCGAGGCGGCAGACACGAGCGCCGGCGACGGATCGACCGCCCTCGAGCCCGTCGCCACGGGAGTCACCGCCCGCAACGTGCGGTGGAACTGGGATGCGCAGGATCTGGAGCCCGGGGCCTCCTACGACGTCTACGCAGACGTGAAGGTGCGCTTCGCCCACGACATCACGTACGACGCGAACGACTATCCGACGATCTTCCGCCCGTCCTCGCCCGCGCTCACCCTGGGCATCTACGACGGAACGGCCGGAGCCGCCGTGACGAGCCCTGTGTCGGTGACCGGATCCGCACTGGAGAACCAGCTGTGGCGCACCGTGAAGGTGGGCACCTTCATCCCCTCGCCGACAGCCGACGAGTACGTCTACGTCGCATCGACGGGGAACGCGGCCGACTACGCGACCATCCACGTCGACAGGTTCACGTTCGTGAAGACGCCGACTCCCTAGCAGACCCGCCCATTCACAGAGAGGAGTGCGCATGCAGCCCCGCATCGTCGACGTCGAGACCATCCCCATCCGGCTCCCCTTCGTCGCATCCATCGCGCCGTGGACCCAGTTGCACAATCACGAGTGGGAGTACCTCGAGGTCGTGAGGGTGCGCACGGATGATCCGGAGATCACCGGTTACGGCGAGACGCTCATCTACTACACCGGCGAGCCGGTGAGCGAGGAGTTCGCCGCCTTCGCGATCGGACGCACGCCGCTGGAGGTGCTGCACACGCCCGGAATCGGAACGCCCCTGCGGATGGCGCTGTTCGACGCGCTCGGCAAGGCGCTCGGAGTCCCCGTGAACGAGCTCTTCGGGCGGCCCGTGGTTCGCGATCGATGCCCGATCTCCTGGTGGAACACCAAGATGCCCCCGGAGGTGTTGGCCGAGCAGGCCGCCTCCGCGGTCGCCGGCGGATATCTGTCGCACAAGATCAAGGGACGCCCGTGGTTCGACATCCGCGAGCAGGTCGCGGCGATCTCCTCGGTCACCCCGGATGAGTACCGCATCGACGTGGACTGGAACTCCATGCTGGGCACCGCCGCCCAGGCGCTCCCCGTGCTGCAGGAGCTGCAGCACGAGGAGAAGATAGGCCTGTTCGAGAGCCCGCTCAACCGGACGGACACCGCCGGCCAGGCGCGCATCAGGGCCGCGATCTCGACGCCGCTCGTCGAGCACTTCGACATCGGACTGGCCCCGACCTGGCTCGCCCAGGACACCCTGGACGGGTTCGTCGTCAACGGGCAGGACCCCGCTGCGGCGTTCGCGCAGTCCGACACGGCCGCCGCGTTCCACAAGGACGTCTTCCTGCAGATGTGCGGTACCGCGATCACGACGGCGTGGGTCTCCCATGTGGGCTCGGTCGCGGAGTCGGCACGGCTGCCCGCCATCACGGCCATGAACATCTATCGCGATGATCTGCTCACCGACCCTCTGCAGATCCGCGGCGGCCATGTCACCGTGCCGGCCGGACCCGGCCTCGGCATCACGGTCGACGACGAGCTGCTCGAACGGCGCAGAGTCCCCCGGGGTTCCCGACCCGCGCCCGTCCGCCGGCTGCTCACCTTCGCGCTCGGCGACGGGAGGGAGCGGCAGTACGTCGATACGAACCAGCTCTGGCGCGACTGCACCACCAACGCGACGATGCCTGTGCAGGCGCCAGGGGCCGCCCTCACGATCCGCCTCGACGACGGCAGCGCCGACTTCGACGGACTCCATCGCCAGGCGTCACGACACCCCCTATGGAACTGAGAGACGGAGGAAATCACATGAAACTGCTGATCATCGGCGGCGGCGGACACCTCGGCCGCCTTGTCGGCCCCGCACTCGCGGAGAGCCATCGCGTGACGGTCGCCGACCGCATACCGGATCTGCGGCTGGAGTGGGCCACCACCATCGAGGTCGATGTGCTCGACCAGGACGCACTCACGCGCGCCGCGGAAGGCATGGATGCGATCGTCTACATGGCGATGGGCACCAAAGAGGGCTGGGACAGTCCGGCATGGGCACGCAGCCAGTTCGACGTCAACGTCACCGGCCTGTACAACGCCCTCCAGGCCGCTGCCCGCGCCGGCGTGCGCCGCGTGGTGATCGCGGGTTCGCTGTCGGTGTTCGACGCCTTCCTGTCCTCCACGGATGATGCGACACCGGATGCCGTCGACGCCTACGGCCTGTCGAAACGACTGGGCGAGGACGTGGCGCGCGCGGCCGCGAGGGAACACGGGTTGCATGTCACGATCCTCCGCCTCGTGCTGCCGATGGCCGACGACGTCTGGCAGTCGAGCTCGGAAGACAAGCACGCCACCGTGATGACCTCCGCCTCGGACACCGCCGCGGCGTTCGGAGCCGCGATCCTGCGCGATGAGCCGGGCTGCACGGCGATGACCATCACGGGAGACCACGAACGCCGTCACCTCGACTGGTCGCGGGCCGAGACTCTTCTCGACTGGCGACCGCTGTCGCGGAGGCCCCGCGCCGTCGTCGCATCCGTCGAGGCGTTTTCGCGCGTCGAAGATTGACACCGACCCAGGGCGTCGATACGATCGTCCAAATAGCTGACCCGAAGTTCTAATACGTGAACCAATCATCACCGCTGATGATCACCACTCGTCTTCATCCCCCATCGCATCACGCGTCACCTGAAGGTCGCACCCGGCGACAGTCAGCCACCACAGCACTGGCCACAACGAGGAGAGCCACCATGGCGAACACCACAGGACTTTTCACCCACCAGACGACACGTCGCACGTTCCTGAGCGGAACCGCAGCCGCTGCGGCGATGCTCGCGCTGTCCGCCTGCTCCCCCGGAGGGGGAGGCACGGGCGGAGCCGGCGGCGGGGGCACCGTGTCGCTGCTCGCGAACGACTCGGCCGACTGGGAGAAGCAGCTCCGCGACGTCATCGCCGCCTACCAGGGCAAGAACTCGTCGACCACGGTCAACCTGCTGAACATCGCCGACGGCGAGCAGTACAACACCAAGGTGAAGACGCAGGCGCTCGCGAAGACGCTGCCGGACATCTACTACGTCCGCACTCTCGAGCTCGCCGCGCACGCCGAGGCCGGATGGCTGCAGCCGCTGGACGGGTTCATCAAGGACACGAAGAACTCCGTCAACCGCGCCGACTTCTACCCGGCCGTCGAAGCCCAGTTCTCGGCCGGCGGCAAGCTCGTCGCACTCCCGGAGGACATGTCGGGGTACGGCATCTACGTCAACAAGACGATGTTCGACGAGCTCGGCATCCCGGTGCCGAACGGCGACTGGACGTGGGACGACTTCTACGAGATCTCCGAGGCGTTCACGCTCAAGGAAGGCGGGAAGCAGACCCGCTGGGGTGGCTTCGTCAACGGCAGCTCCTGGGGAATGCGCGGCGTCATGAAGGCGAACGGCGGCGAGGTGTTCTCCGAGGACGGCAGCAAGGCCATCGTCGACAACGACGCGAACATCGCGACCTTCGAGCAGATCAACGCGGCGATCAAGGCCGGCGCCGTGCCGAGCTCCGAGGGCCTGCCCACGGGTGTCGATCCGTTCGCCGGCGGCCTGGTCGCCATGTTCATGAACGGCTCCTGGTACGCCGCAGGCGCCAAGGAGGCGATCGCCGACAAGTTCGAGTGGGAGATCGTCGCTCTGCCCAAGGGATCCACCGGCAAGCGCGAGATCGCGACCGCAGGTGGCGGCTGGGGCCTGAGCCGCGACGCGAAGAATGTCGACGCCGCGTGGAAGTTCCTCGACTACCTCGGCTCCGAGCCGGTGCAGTCGACCATCCCGTACCTGCAGAGCGCCCTGGTCACCGCCCGCACCACGGACCCTGCGCGTGATCTCCTCTTCCCGGCCATCGGCGAGGATGCCGCGGCGATCAGCTACCCGCCGCTCTGGGCGAAGTACGAGATCGCCTACGGCAACCGCGTGGCCTCGCTGATGAACGGCGGAGACCCTCGCGAGACGCTCACCGCGATCCAGGAAGAGACCAACCGGTGACCGCTGCGCCGCCGCAGGTCTCGACCGCGGGACTCCCTCCGCAGCCGACTGCGGCGGCACAGGCGCGCCGTCCGTCCGGCGTGCGGAAGACCAGCCCCCATGCGCGTCGTGAGGCGCGGGCCGGGTTCCTCTGGATCCAGCCGTGGCTGATCGGCTTCCTGCTCTTCTCGGCGATCCCGATCGGCGTCGCGATCTACCTGTCGTTCACCGACTGGTCAGGAGGAGGTGCTCCGGTCTGGATCGGCTTCGACAACTACACCAAGATCTTCACCGACGATCCGCTGTTCTGGCAGTCCCTCAAGGTCACGTTCATCTTCGTGGCGCTGTATCTGCCGCTCAGTCTGATCCTCGGCCTCGGGATCGCCATGCTGATGAACCAGAAGTTCGTCGGCATGGGCGTCTTCCGCACGATCTACTACCTGCCGTCCGTGCTCTCCGGCGTCGCGGTCACGGTGCTCTGGGGCTTCGTCTTCCATCGTGATTTCGGCGTCATCAACGGCGTTCTGAATCTCGTCGGGATCCCGGGGATCCCCTGGCTCACGAGCCAGACCTGGGTCATCCCGGCGATCGTCATCATGCAGTTGTGGGCCGTGGGCTCGTCGATCATCATCTACCTCGGAGGGCTGCAGGGCATCCCCACGGAGCTCTACGAGGCCGCCGGTCTCGACGGAGCCGGCTGGTGGCGCACCTTCCGCGCGGTCACGTTGCCGATGATGTCGCCGGTGATCCTGCTGCAGCTCATCCTCGGACTGATCGGCACCTTCCAGATCTTCACCCAGGCGTTCGTGATGACGAAGGGTGGACCGGACTACGGCTCCTACTTCTTCTCGCTGTACATCTACGACACGGCGTTCAAGGACCTGCGTCTCGGCTACGCCTGCGCGCTGTCGATGGTGCTCTTCGCCATCATCCTGATCATCACGGCGATCTTCTACGGCACCTCCAGCCGCTGGGTCTTCTACGCCGCCGACCGAGGAAAGAACCGATGACCATCACCGAGAAGCCGCGTTCCTCGCCCGCGCCGCTCGCCGAGGAACCGCGCCGCAAGCAGCACGCCGCGCCCATGAGCCGCACCAGTCGACGTCGCATGATCATGGTCATCACCTACGCCGTGCTCGCGGTCGGCTGCGTGATGTACATGGTGCCGTTCTTCTGGATGCTGAGCACCAGCCTGAAGACGCCCGATCAGGTGTACGAGTACCCGATCAAGTGGTTCCCGAACCCGATCGACTGGGCGAACTTCGCGGACATCTTCACCGAGGCGCCGTTCCTGACCTACACCTGGAACACGATCGTGCTCACGGTCGTCGGCGTCGCCGGCAGCGTGATCAGCAGCGCCTGCGCCGCCTACGGATTCGCACGCTTCCGCTTCCGCTTCCGCGAGCCGCTGTTCTTCCTGATGCTGAGCACGATGATGGTGCCGATCTGGGTGACGGTGGTCCCGTCGTACATCATCTTCAGCAACATCGGCTGGATCGACACCTATCTCCCGATCCTGGTGCCGGCCTTCTTCGCGGCACCGTTCAACACCTTCCTGCTGCGTCAGTTCTTCCTGAACATCCCGCTGGAGCTCGACGAGGCTGCCCGCATCGACGGAGCAGGATCGGTCCGGATCTTCCTCACCATCATCCTGCCGCTCTCGAAGCCGGCCTTGATGATCGTCGGACTCTTCGCCTTCCTGCAGTACTGGAACGACTACCTCGGTCCGCTCATCTTCCTGCAGTCGCAGGACAAGTTCCCGCTCTCGCTCGGCATCAGCAACTTCGTCGGCGCGCAGAGCCAGAACTTCCCGCTCATGATGGCTGCGACGCTGTTCTCGATGTTGCCCTGCATCGCGTTGTTCGCCGTGGCGCAGAAGTGGTTCATCCAGGGCGTCGTCGTCACCGGCGTGAAGGGATAGTCACCGATGCCGTCCTCCTCCCTCGAGAACGGTCGTGCCGCCTCCCCGGCGAAGCACGTCTGGATCGAACTCATCGGGTTCGACAACACGCTCCCCGACTTCGGCGTCGGCGCCGTGCTCGGCGACATGGGCGAGCGCCCCGAGCGACTCTCCCTGCTCCTGTTCAGCGCCGAGTTCGTGCACGCGCACGCCGATGACGACGACGGCCTGATCCCGACCGAGTGCACCTCCTACGCCGCCCGGCCGGTCGCCGTGCGCGGCCCCCGGCAGGACTGGACGAGGGCCGAGCTGCGCGGACTCGTGCGCGGACTGCAGGATGCCGGTGTCGCGGTGTTCTTCGCGATCTTCGACCTCTACCAGTTCGAGCTCGACGGGCACACGCAGCAGGGCGGCTGGAACCGCGATCACCCTGAGCTCACGGTCACCGACCGTACCGGTGCGAAACGGCACGGCCTGATCAACCCGCTCGGTCGTCTGGCCGACGGCAGCGCCTATGTCGACACGCTCGTCGCCGGCCTGACCGCGGTGTTCGCGTACTACGGTTTCGACGGGCTGCACGGCGCCGACGGACTGTCGAGCCCGCGGCTGCCGCTGTGGGCGGCCGACTTCTCGGATGACATGATCGCGCAGTTCGAGGAGCACCGCGGAGCGCTGGTTCCCGCAGGGTTCACGGCCGAGCGCGCGACCTGGATCTGGGCCTCCGCTCGCCAGGAGTGGATCTCGTTCATCGCTCGGCGATGGGAGGAGTTCTGGACGACGGTGGCCGACAGCCTGCACCGGCTCGGGGCGACCGTCATGCTCAACAACGCGTGGATGCGCGATCCTTTCGAAGCCCTCTACCGCTTCGGCGTCGACTACCGCACGCTGGTGTCCGCCGGCGTGGACGGCTTCGTGCTGGAGACCGTCGCAGCCGGCGTGGAGATGCTGGAGGCTCCGACGTACCCGCCGATCCACGGGCAGATGGCCGCGGTCCTGTTGATCCGCGCCCACCTCCCTCACGTTCCGCTCGCGGGGCTGGTCTCGGTGCACGACACCTACGAGCAGTGGGACGTGGTGCACACGGCGCCCGCGATGCTCGAGCGCGACCAGCGCCTGCTGACCGCGCTGCGGGCCGTCGCTCCCGCCGCATCCGAGAGCACGCCCTGCCTGGACGCGAGCCTCTACTGCCTCGCCGACGGGATCTCCCCCGATGTCTGGGCGCACCTGGACCGGTTGCGCACCACGTGCGACGCCGCACCACGCGTCGACCCCGGCGGCTTCACGCTGCTCTACTCGCCGAGCACGCTCGAGGCCGAGGTCGAGCGGTTCATCGACGATCGCGTCGCGCACACGCACACCCTCCTCAGCAGCCTGTTCCGTGCCGGAGCCGTCGTGGGCACGGTCGCCCCGGCGGAAGAGCACCAGTCCGTCCGCGGACCGGTGCTGATCCTGCGACCCGACCTCTACCCCGACGAGCTCCTGGCGGAGATCCATGCGTCGCACGACCGCGTCGTCTCGTTGGGACCGGTGGGCACCCCGCTGGAGTTCGCCGGCTCCTGGCGACTGACCGTCCAGTCCGAACGCGAGTCCGGCGCGGTCGCGCACACGGCCCAGCAGCAGGACTTCCGCCCCTCGTCCGAATACGACGAGGTGATCGAGACCTGGTTGATCGAACTGCCCATGCAGCTCCCGCCGAGCGCACTCGTGGCGCAGGCGGCGAGCGTGCTCCGTCCGAGTCTCGGCGACGGCGGGCCGCTCGGCACGCCCGGAGCGAGCACGAGCGTGCAGGTGGTCGTCGGCGTCTCCTCGCACACGAGCGCGGAGGTCATCCTGCACAACACCGAGTACCGGTTCCGCGATGCGCAGTTCACCGCCGAGAGGCGGATCGTCGGCGCCCGGTCGTTGAGCGGCGATGTGGCCTTCCCCGTGCGGTACTCCGGTCACACGCTCACCGCGCGCGTCCCCCCGAAGGGTGTCGTCGCGATCCGCCTGCAGCTGGAGGACGACCAGTGACCGCGCTGTCCACCCTCACCACGGTCGAGGCGGCGAGCGCGCTCGCGCGCGCCTCCGTGGCGATCATCCCCATCGGTGCGACCGAGCAGCACGGCCCGCACCTCGATCTGCGCACCGACATCGCCATCGCGACCGAGCTGGCCCGGCGCCTCGATCAGAGCCTGGGCGAGAGATCGATCCTGTGCCCGCCCCTGGCGTACGGGCTGTCGGAGCATCATCTCGGTTTCGCCGGCACGCTCACCCTGCGACCGGCCACACTCCTGGCGTTCCTGCGCGACGTGTGCGAGTCTCTCGTGGCGAACGGCATCACGAAGGTCGTCGTCGTGAACGGGCACGGTGGCAACACCGATGCGACACGGCTCGCCGCCCGCGAGATCGGGCGTGACCTGGGCTGCTCCGTGGCGCACCTGATGTGGGGGCAGCTGATCGGCGACCTGACCCCGGCCTACTTCGAGCCGGGGCATCGCTATCACCACGCCTGCGAGATCGAGACGTCGCTCGCGCTGGAGTGCGATCCCTCGCTCGTCCACACCGATGCCCTGACGGGACCGGCGGAGATCGCCCCTCTCGACGGCTTCACCGACTCCCCCGGCGGCCGCGTCGATCTGCCGCAGCCGTTCTCGCGCTGGTCCGCGAACGGCGCACTCGGTGATCCGCGTCGCGCGTCGCCGGAGATCGGCAAGACCCTCGTCGACGCGTTCCTCGATCGTGCGGTCGCGTTCACCGAGCAGTTCATCGACGATCCGGCGAAGGAGCCCGCCCCGTGACGATACACATCGTGCCGCGTCCTGTCTCGCTCGTCGAGTGCGAGGAACCCCCGTTCGTGCTCGATTCCTCGACGAGGATCAGCGCGGATGCGGGGCTCGGCGACGCGGCGCAGCTGCTCGGCGAGCTGCTGCGCCCGGCGACAGGTCTTCCCTTGACGGTCGGAGACATCGGCGGCATCCGCTTCCTCGTCGACCAGAGCCTCGCCGACGAGGAGTACCGCGTCGCGGTCGACGCACAGTCGATCCTCGTGCACGCCTCCGGTCGACGCGGAGCACTGCACGCGGTGCAGACGATCCGGCAGCTGCTGCCCGCGGAGGCCTTCTCCCCCGAGCTCCGGTCGGGCATCGTGTGGTCTGTGCCGGCGGTGCGCATCGCCGACCGCCCTGCGCTCTCCTGGCGCGGCGCGCACCTCGACACCGCCCGGCATTTCATGCCGCCGGAGTTCGTGCATCGCTTCATCGACCTCATCGCGCTCCACAAGTTCAACCGGTTCCATCTGCACCTCACCGAGGACCAGGGGTGGCGGATTGAGATCCCCGCCTATCCGAGGCTCACGGAGGTCGCCGCCTGGCGCGACGGCACGGTGCGCGGACGCCACGTCCCTCCGTGGTCGGATGACCTGCCGCACGACGGCATCCGCCACGGCGGCTTCTACACCCGCGCCGATCTCGAGGGCTTCGTGGCGCACGCCGCGCGGCTCGGGATCGACGTCCTGCCGGAGATCGAGATGCCCGGGCATGCACAGGCCGCGATCGCCGCCTACCCCTGGCTCGGCAACGGCACCGAAGTGGAGGTCGGGCGCGGATGGGGCGTCTCGCCCCATGTGTACTCGGTATCGGATCGGACTCTGCAGTTCTGCCGTGACGTGCTCGAGGTCGTCTTCGAGATCTTCCCCTTCGAGTTCGTGCACCTGGGTGCAGATGAATGCCCGAAGGACGAGTGGCGCGCCAGCGCCGAGGCACAGCAGCGAATGCGCGAGGAGGGGCTGGCCGACGAGGACGAGTTGCAGAGCTGGTTCCTCAGCCAGATCACCGCATTCGTGCACGAGCGCGGTCGCCGCGTGATCGGGTGGGACGAGATCCTCGAGGGCGGCCTGCCTCCGGCCGCGGCCGTCATGTCGTGGCGAGGCGAGGAGGGGGGACTCATCGCCTCGGCGCTGGGCCACGACGTCGTGATGGCTCCGCAGGAGAACACGTACTTCGACTTCTACCAGGGGGATGAAGAGACGGAGCCTCTCGCGCACGGCCCGCTCCTCGACCTCGCGGCCGTCCGCGCGTATCAGCCCGTCCCTGCCGGCATCCCCGATGCCCAGCGGTCACGGATCCTCGGTTCCCAGTTCCAGCTGTGGAGCGAGTACCTCTCGACCACAGCGCAGGTCGAGTACATGGCGTTCCCCCGGGCCTGCGTCTTCGCGGATGTCGTCTGGGGCACCCCCGACGACGGGACCTTCCTCACCGACACGCTTCCCGCGCACCTGGAGAGGCTGGAGCAGCTCGACGTGAACTTCCGTCGGCTCGACGTCGGCGAATCCGCGTGACGACGCCGGTCGACACCCTCGCGGTCGTCGACGAGATCCTCGACGGCGATCGGTGCCTGCACCTGTCCAACGAGCGGATGACCGTCTCGATCAACGTGGACCATGGCGCCCATCTGTACGCGCTGATCGATCGCCGTTCGGGCGTGGATCTTCTCTACAAGGACCCCGCAGGATCCCGCGGGTACGCCGTGGGCGGATGGTATGAGCTGTTCCCCAACGCCGGTGTCGCGTGCGACTTCGGGGGCCGGCCGCTCACCGCGCACGGCGACGTGCAGCATGCCGTCTGGTCGGCCGAGGTCACCGCTGCGGCGGGGTCGGAGATCGTGGTGGCGCTCTCGTGTGTCAGCGCCGATCTGCCGTTCGCACTCTCCAAGACCATCACCCTGTCGACCGATGCGGCGGTGCTGCGCATCGAGGAGACCATCACCAACACCTCCGCGCGCCGCACTCCCTACCTCTGGGGACAGCACCTCACCTTCGGCGAGGCCTTCCTCCAGGGAGCCCTGATCGATGTTCCCGACGGCCCGCTGCGCGGAACCGTCGTCGTCGGCGCACACGACAGCGCACCGCACGATCCGGCGACGGGCGCTCTCGCGTCGTTCCCGACGGTCGCCGGAGACGTCATCGACCTGCGCCGCTTCCCCGACGACGCCGTGCACGCCATGCTCTTCAGCGAGCGGCTCGCCGCGCATCGCTACGCGATCGCGCATGCGGATCTCGACATCCGCGCCGAGGTCTCGTGGGACGGAGACGCCTGGCCCTACCTCTGGTTCTGGGCACTGCGCGAGAGTCGCGGCGGAGGCATCATCGCCTGCGCGATCGAACCCCAGGCATCCGATGTGCCGGTGCTGACCGAGGCGCTCGCCGCCGGACGGTGCCCCTCGCTCGACGGTGGCGAGGTCACGACCGCGTGGATCGAGTTCCGGTTGGGCGAGACGGCAGACGGATGAGGGAGCGGCGGAAGCCGCTCACCGCCCCTCCAGCAGTCGCTCCCGCACCTGCCTCCGCAGCACCTTGCCGATGAGGGAACGAGGAAGGTCGTCGACCACGACGATGCGCTTGGGCACCTTGTAGGGCGTGAGCCGGGTGCGACAGAAGTCGCGCAGAGCACCCGCGTCGAGCTCGGCGCCCTCGCGCAGCACGACCGCCGCGGCGACCTCTTCTCCGCCGTTGGATCGCGGCAGACCGACGACGGCCGCGGCGACGATATCGGGATGCGCCTCCAGCGCATCCTCCACCTCACTGGGCGACACGTTGAAGCCACCGGTGATGATGAGCTCCTTGAGCCGGTCCACAATCGTCACGAAACCGTCCGCCGACACCTCGGCGATGTCGCCGGTGCGCAACCATCCGTCGGCGAGCAGCACATCGGCTGTCTCGCCGCGACGACCCCAATAGCCCTGGAACACCTGCGGACCGCGGATGAGCAGCTCGCCCCGCTCTCCGGCCGGCACGTCGACATCGGTGTCTGACGGGTCGACGACGCGGATCTCCGTACTCGGGAAGGGCACCCCGACAGTCCCCGGCCGGCGCGTGGGTCCCATCGGGTTGCCCAGTGCGACCGGTGAGCTCTCGGTCATCCCGTAGCCTTCGACGAGCAGGCCGCCGGTCGCCTCCTCCCACCGCTGTACCGTGGCGACGGGGAGGCTCATCGCTCCCGAGATCGCGAACCGGACGGTCGAGAGATCGATGGTTCCCCGAGCAGCAGCGCGTGCCAGCTGGTCGTAGATCGGCGGCACCGCGGGAAGGAACGTGGGCGGACTCGTCCGCGCTGCGGCGGTGACCAGCCCGAGGTCGAACGTGGGGAACAGCACGAGCTTCGCGCCGATGCTCATCGCGAACGTGAGGCAGAGCGTCATCCCATACGCGTGGAACAGCGGGAGCACCCCGTAGAAGGTCTCCTCGCCATCGACGAGCCCCGGCACCCAGGCGCGCCCCTGCATCGCGTTGGCACGCAGGTTCGCGTGGGTCAGGATCGCGCCCTTGGGCACACCGGTCGTGCCGCTCGTGTACTGCAGCAGCGCGGTGTCGTGCAGCGTCGGCCCGGGGATGCGCCGCGAGAGCCTCCGGTGATCGACCAGCTTCTTCCACGGCGTCAGATGATGCGCCTTCGGCGTCGCCGTCAGCTTGCCCCTCGACTCGCGCGCCTTCGGCACCGGCAGACGCAGCAGCAGACGCTTCGACAGCGGCATCGCCGCCGTCAGATCGACGCTCACGATGTGCTCGACCGTGAGGTCGGCGGGGAAGCCTGCGACCGTGTCGGCGACCTTGTCCCACACGATCGCGACGCGGGCCCCGTGGTCTTCGAACTGGTGCCGCAGCTCACGGGCCGTGTAGAGCGGATTGTGCTCGACGACGATCGCGCCGAGACGAAGAATCGCATAGAACGCCACGACGTGTGCGGGACAGTTGGGCAGCACGAGCGCCACCCGGTCACCCGCGCCGACTCCGAGTCGCCGCAATCCCTCGGCGGCGCGCTCGATCTGATCGCCCAGCTCGCGGTAGGAGGTGACCGCGCCGAAGAACTCGAGGGCGGGGCGCCGGCCGAACGAGCGCACGCTCGCCGCCATCATCTCGGGCAGGGTCTGCGTCGGCTCGTCGATCTCGGCGGGGACGCCCTCCGCGTAGGAGCTGAGCCACGGCCGGGATGCGTACGGGTTGTCAGTCATCCGTCCATCCTCCCCCGCGCCGCTATGACGAACCAGAGGTCGTGCGCGCGCTCGCCCTCCCCTCGCCGGCGTCCCCGCCCGGAGAAGCACTCCTAGACATCGGATGAATTTTCAGGAAGGATTGTGACCGGTTTCGCCTATTACCTCGTTTATAGGCAATTCTCACTCTGATCGATGATGCTCCGGAGGATTTTCATGTTGAAAGAACCGATCTCTCGTCGCGGCGCACTGCAGCTGGGTGGCCTTGCGGCCGCCGCTGCTTTCGCTCCACAGTTCCTCTCCGCCCGGCCTGCCGCGGCCAGCGCGATCCCTGCGACCTTCCGACCTCAGGTCGCCGCAGCGGGCGCCATCGCGCGCCCGGAGCTCTCGGCTCACGCGCTCTGGTACGGCACTCCCGCGGTGAGCTGGGAGCAGCAATCGCTGCCGATCGGCAACGCGCGACTGGGAGCGAATCTCTTCGGCAACCCGGACCGCGAGATCGTCCACTTCAGCGAGCAGAGCTTCTGGGGTGGGATGAACGATTGGGACGGAGACTTCGACACGTCCGTCACCGGATTCGGGTCCTTCCGGGATTTCGGCGACCTCTCGATGAGCTTCAGCGCCACCAACACGGTCACCGCCCCCGGCGGTCCCTACAACAACTCCGGCAGCGAGACCGTCGCTCAGACGTACGACGGGAGCGCGGACTCGAAATGGTGCATCGACGGCCCGCCCGCCGAGGTCATCTGGCAGGCGCAGCTGGCGGAGCCCAGCGTCGTGTCCGGATACTCCCTGACCAGCGCCAACGATGTGCCGGCACGGGATCCGCAGGACTGGAGGTTCGAGGGGTCCACCGACGGTTCCGACTGGGTGACTCTCGACGAGCGCTCCGAAGCACCCTTCGCGACACGAAAGCTCGCGAAGGACTACTCCTTCGCGAACGCCGCCGCCTTCGCGTTCTACCGGTTCGTGTTCCTGCCGAAGATGGGCGTCAGTCACTTCCAGGTCGCCGAGATCGCCCTCAGCGGAGTCGTCCTGGCGGGGAGCGGCACTGTCTTCGCGTCCTCGCCCAGCGGTCACGCCGACTCGCTTCTGGGCAGTGTGGATGCGGATCCCGCCACCGTCTGGGAAGTGGCGGATGCGGGCTCCGGAGCCATCTGGCAGCTCGAGACCGACTCGAAACGAGCCCTCGACGGCTATGTGCTCACGCCCTCCGCGGGAGCCGGCGCCGATCCGAGCGCATGGACCGTGTCGGGATCGAACGACGCTCTCACCTGGAAGACGCTCGACAGCCGGACCGGTGAGTCGTTCGCCGAGCGCGGTCCTCGCGAGTTCGCCTTCGCCAACACGACCGCGTACGCGGTGTACCGACTGACGATCGTCGCGCCGAGAGCATTCAGGATCGCCGGCATCATCTTCACCGGCAAGGGCTTCAGCACAGCGAGTCGACGCACGGTCGTCGACTACCGCCGCGCGCTGGACATCGCGGTCGGCGTGCACACCACTCATTTCGCCACCCCGAACGGCACCGTCCTGCGGGAAGCCTTCGCCAGCCGCGAGGCCGATCTCATCGTGGTGCGACTCACCGCCGATCGGGAGAAGTCGCTCACGGCACTCCTCACCCTGAGCACGCACCAGGACGACGGCCCGCAGACCGTCGCAGACGCCGGGGCAGGGCGGTTGAGCTTCTCCGGCAGGATGGCCAATGCCCTCGAGTACGCGGCAGCGGCGAAGATCATCGACACCGACGGCACGATCACGGCAGAGCAGAACGGCCTGCGCGTCGAGGGAGCCTCGCGGCTCACATTGCTGCTCGATGCCCGGACGGACTACAGGATGAGCGCCGCGGACGGTTGGCGAGGAGAGGCACCGGGGCCGAAGATCGAGCGGGCGCTCGCCGCCGCGTCCGGCCGCTCCTGGGATGACCTTCGCGCGAAGCACGTCGCTCACGTCGGAGGGCTCATGCAGCGCGCCGCCGTCGAGTGGGGACAGTCGGATGGCGCCGTGCTCGCCCTTCCGACGGACCGGCGGCTCACGCGCTACGCCGCTGGCGAGGCCGACCCCACGTTGGAGCAGACCATGTACGCCTACGGGCGCTATCTGCTGCTCAGCTCCTCGAAGCCGGGTGGCCTCCCCGCCAACCTGCAGGGGCTCTGGAACGCGAGCAATTCGCCGGCATGGGCCAGCGATTACCACACCAACATCAACGTCCAGATGAACTACTGGGGTGCCGAGACCTCCGACCTGTCGGAGTCGCACGAGGCGCTCGCGGCCTTCATCCAGCAGGTCGCCGTGCCGAGCCGCGTCGCGACGCAGAAGGCCTTCGGGGCGGACAAGCGCGGGTGGACCGCCCGCACCTCGCAGAGCATCTTCGGCGGCAACGGCTGGGAGTGGAACACCATCGCGAGCGCCTGGTACGCGCAGCACCTCTACGAGCACTGGGCGTTCACGCAGGACGAGAAGTACCTGCGCGACCTCGCCTATCCGCTGATCAAGGAGATCTGCGAGTTCTGGGAGGACGAGCTCAAGGAGCTTCCCGACGGCACGCTCGTCGCACCGAACGGCTGGTCACCCGAGCACGGTCCTCGCGAGGACGGCGTCATGCACGACCAGCAGATCATCTGGGATCTGTTCCGCAACTACATCGAGGTCGCGACCGCGCTCGATATCGATGACGAGTACCGGACGAAGGTCGCCGACATGTGGGGCCGACTGGCCGGGAACAAGATCGGGCAGTGGGGTCAGCTGCAGGAGTGGCAGGCCGACCGCGACGACCCGAACGACCTGCACCGCCACACCTCGCATCTGTTCGCCGTGTACCCGGGTCGCCAGATCACCCCCGAGACGCCGGAGCTCGCCGCCGCGGCCCTCGTGTCGCTCAAAGCGCGCTGCGGCGAGAAGGAGGGCGTGCCCTTCACCGCGGCGACCGTGTCCGGAGACAGCCGCCGGTCGTGGACCTGGCCGTGGCGCACCGCCCTGTTCGCCCGGCTGGGCGAGGCGGAGCGTGCGCGGACCATGGTGCGCGGTCTCCTGACGTTCAACACGTTGCAGAACCTGTGGGCGGACCACCCGCCGTTCCAGCTCGACGGCAACTTCGGCATCGTCGGAGGCATCATCGAGATGCTGCTGCAGAGCCATGGCGGGGTGATCCGACTCCTGCCCGCGCTGCCGGCGGACTGGGCCGCATCGGGTTCCTTCACGGGTCTGCGCGCCCGGGGCGGCTACCGCGTGAGCGCCACCTGGCGAGACGGCAAGGTCGCCACCTACGACGTGGTCGCCGACAAGGCACCCCACAGCGAACCGATCGTGGTCGTCGTCGACGGGGAGCGCCGCACCGTGCGTCCGGCCGATCCGCGCACGGGCAAGCCGATGCGCGACCTCGGCCCCGCCGACTCGCCCACCCCCGGAGCCGCGGCGCTCAGCCTCAGCACGAGCACGGTGCGCGTCGGCGACACCGTCACCCTCTCCCTCACCGGATTCGAGCCGTCCAGCGACGTCACCGTGGAGCTCCACTCGACACCGCAGGTGCTGGGCGTCGTACGTTCCGATGCGGAAGGCGCGGCGCGGCTCACCTTCCGGGTGCCCCAGGTCGAGACCGGCCCGCACGAGATCGTCGCGATCGACGCGTGGGGAGAGACCACGTCCACGCCGATCACTGTGGTGGGCAAGGCCGGGCCTCCCGCCAGCGGAGGGAACTCGTCCGGCTCCGGATCAGGGTCGGACCCGCTCGCGAACACCGGCGGAGTCTTCAGCCCGCTTCTGGCCGGCCTGGGAATCACGGCCGGTGTCGTCGGCGGCGGACTGGCGCTTCTGCGCCGCCGCAAGCCGGAGCGTGGCCCCGAGCAGAGCGACGACACCGACCTGACCGCACCGAACCCGACGGAGGGGTGATCGCGCGGGCGCGCGCCGCCGTCGTCCGAACGTCGCGCATCTCTGCGCGACGTTCGGACGTCACGATCCCGCGTGCCCCGCAGAGTCCCTCGCCGCGATGGCGTCGATCACCGAGCTCATGTCGATGCGCGCGTTGCCGAGGGCGACAGCCTCGCGATACAGCTCTTCGGAGACGTCGAGCAGCGGGCTCGCGACACCCCGAGCCTGCGCGGACCTCGAGACGAGACGTGCGTTCGCCAGGCCGTCCGCGGTGGCCGCCTGCACGCTGAACTCGCGCGCGGCGAGCTTGGGCAGCTTGGCGCGAGTGATGTCGCTGGCGAGCTGACCGGAGTTCAGCGCCGTGCTCAGCACGTCGAGATCGAGGCCGTGCCCATCGGCGAAATGCACGGCCTCCGCGAGGCCGGCGATGCTGATGACGAGATAGTGGTTCACGGCGAGCTTCATGAGCAGCCCGTGACCGACCGGACCGCAGTGGATGACAGTCTTCGTCAGGGGCTCGAGCAGCGGTGCGATCTCGCTGACGTCATCTGCGTCGCCACCGACGAGCGCGACGAGCTGGCCCGCCTCCGCCGGGATCCGCGACCCGGACACGGGCGACTCGACGAATCGCCCTCCTGCGGCGCGGATATCGGACGCGAGGCCACGCGAGTACTCCGGCGAGGTCGAGCCGGTGGAGACGATCAGGTGCCATCCGACCCTCTCGGCGAAGGCGGTCGTCCCACGACCGAGCACTTCATCGGTGACCTGTTCGTCGACGAGCATCAGGAAGACTGTCGAGGTCCGTCGGAACACCTCGTCGACGTCTGCAGCCACCTCTGCCCCGGCGGCGCGCAGCGGCTCCGCGCGTCCATCCGTGCGATTCCACACCAGCAGCGAGATGCCCGCGCGCGCGAGGTTGAGGGCCATGGGCTGCCCCATGACGCCGAGGCCGATGAATCCGATGCGGTCGTCCACGGTTCCGTCCCGTCGTGCTGCCGACGCTCAGTCGCCGAAGGCGGCGAGCAGTTCGGCGAAGTGATCGAGGTCCTCGGCGGACCAGCGCCGCAGTCGTTCGCCGAGGCGGGCCTCGTAGCGCGAGCGGGCGAGGGCCACCCGCTCCTGTGCGAGTTCGGTCGCGACCAGGACGCGGGCCCGGCGGTCTTCCGGGTCACGCACGCTCTCGACCAGACCCAGCTGTTCGAGCTGACGCACATGCCGGCTGACGGCGGACTTGTCGGTCTGCAGGCGCTCGATGATGGCCCCGGCCGAGGTCGCCTTGCCCGTCGCGATCGATGTCAGGACCTGGTACCCCAGCGGCTGCAGATCCGGATGCACGGTCGCCGCCGCCTCTCGCCAGCTCACCCGGATCCGGGCGAAGAGACGCCCGAGCTCGTGCTCGACGCGGGAGACCGCCTGATCGAGATCGGGGTTCTCGACGGCGTCCGGCGCTGCGGGTCGGGCGGGGTCGTCGGACGAGGCGCTCATGATCGCCAGCTTACGGCGAAGCCCCCGCCGTCAGAGCGACGGCGGGGGCTTCGATCAGACCTCGGACAGCAGCCGGAAGACCTTGGACGCCGCATTGATCTCGTCCTGCGTCAACCCTGCCACGACGGTCCGCAGGCGTGTGGCGTGGTCGCGGCGCAGCTCGCTGAGGGCGGCGCGGGCCGAGGGCGTCGCCGTCAGCACCCGCTGACGGCCGTCGCGCTCGTCCGGACGCGATTCGAGCAGACCCAGCTCCTCCAGCATCCGCACCTGACGGCTGATGACGGACTTGTCCATCTCGAACCGTTCCGCGAGCTCGTGCGCATTCGCCGTGTCGGCCCGTTCGATGAACGTCAGCAGCTTGTAGCCACCGACCTGCAGTTCCGGATCGATGCGGGCCGCGGACTCCTTCCACAGAGTCCGCGTCCTCGCGAAGATCAGGTTCAGATGGGTCTGCAGGTCGCTGAGGGCAGTGTCGACGTCCGAAGACATCGCCGCTTCCGAGGTGACCATGTCAGCGCCCCGGCTCCCGGTCCTCGCGCTCGAGCACCGTCACCGATCCGGTGGACGGCGTCGTGGACTCGGTGCCGGCGATCCGGATGGACCCGGTGGCCAGCGACGCACCGACCTCGGCTTCGGCGACCTCGATCACCGACTCCTCGGCCTGCTCGCGCAGCTGCTCCGCGGCGTTCTTGGTCGACAGCGGCTTGTTCCTGATGAACGCGATCGCGATGATCGAGATCACCGCGAGCGGGATCGCGATGATGAAGGCGTCGGCGATGCCGTGACCGTATGCCCCCTCGACGATCGCGCGGATCGTGTCGGGAAGCTGCGTGACCTTCGGCACGTCACCCGAGGCGAGGTGCTGCAGCGCGTCGACCTCATCCTGCGTGGTCGGCGTGAAGCCCTTGAGGGCGTCGGTCATGTAGGTGGCGACGCTCGTCGAGAGCATGGCGCCCATGACCGTGACGCCGATGGTGCCGGCGATCGTACGGAAGAAGTTCACGTTCGAGGAGGCCGCACCGAGCTGGCGCGGGGGCGTGTCGTTCTGCACGATGAGCGTCAGGTTCTGCATGACCATGCCGAGACCCGCACCCAGGACGAACATGTAGACGGCCACCAGCGGGAACGGGGTGTCGTAGCGCAGCGTCGACATCAGGCTGACGCCGATCGTGGTCAGCGCGGCGCCCGTGAGCATCCAGCCCTTCCACTTTCCGAAGCGGCTGACGAGCTGGCCGATGATGATCGACGCGCCCATCTGGCCGATGATCATCGGGATCGTCATGAGGCCCGACTCGGTGGGCGTGGCGCCACGGGCGAGCTGGAAGTACTGCGCCAGGAACACCGAGGTGGCGAACATCGAGACGCCGATGGCGATCGAGGCGATGACCGACAGCGTGAAGGTGCGGTTGCGGAACAGCGACATCGGGACGATCGGTTCCTTGACGAAGAACTCGACCGTGATGAAGCCTGCGATCGCGACACCCGCGGTCACGGCGAGCATGATGCTCGTCGAGGAGTCCCAGTCGAACTGGCTGCCGCCCATCGAGACCCAGATGAGGAGAGTCGACACACCGACGGCGAGCAGCACGATGCCGAAGTAGTCGATCGACACCTTGGTGTCGCGCTGGGGCTTCGGCAGGTGCAGCGTGAACTGCAGCAGCACGATGGCGAGGATCGCGAACGGCACGCCGACGAAGAAGTTGGAGCGCCAGCCCCACACATCGGTGAGCAGGCCGCCGAGCAGCGGGCCGCCGATGGTGCCGAGCGCCATGATGCCGCCGACCACGCCCATGTACTTGCCGCGCTCACGCGGGGAGATGATGAGGGCCACGGCGATCATCACGAGCGACATCAGGCCACCGACGCCGATGCCCTGCACGACGCGCACGGCGATCAGCATGTTCGTGTCGGTCGAGAAGCCGGCGATGACGGTGCCGACCGTGAAGATGATGAGCGAGAGCTGCACCAGGATCTTGCGGTCGACCAGGTCGGCGAGCTTGCCCCAGATGGGCGTGGAGACGGCGGTCGCCAGCAGGCTCGCCGTGATGACCCAGGTGTACTGGGACTGGGTGCCGCCGAGGTCGGCGATGATGACCGGCATCGAGGTCGAGACCACGGTGCCGGAGAGCACGGCGACGAACATGCCGACGACGAGTCCGGAGATCGCGGTGAAGACCTCACGAGGCGATCGCGTCGCCTCGGAGACCGAGGAGGAAGAGGGTGTTGTCACGGGGAAGAGCTCCTGCGTAGAAAGTTGATAAGAGTCAACTATACGCCTATTAGTTGCAAAAGTGCAACTATGGACCCCACGCAACGATCGCCCCGCAGGAAGGCGAATGCGCCGCGGTAGGAGACCTCACCGCGAAGCGGCCTACGCCGGCGAATCCGCCTACCGTCGAGACACCCCAGGGGCAACGGATGTCACCACCGCGCGCACCGTCATCCAGGCAGCAACCCCGCCCCGGCCGAGGGACGGCGACCCTCAGGAAACTCTCAGCAAAAACCCGTGTCCCCCATTTGGGGGACACGGGTTTTCGCGCTAGTCTCGATCAACGTAGCTGGGGCTACACAGGGGAAGCGTCTGGGGCGCTGAACCGAGAAGCAAGGAACAGAGGCGCCACACCTTGGTGGCAGCACCCCTTGAGAATCCGGCTGGGGAGCCGGAGAAATCGAGAGGGGTGCCTGTTCCCCGCGACGGTCGGTGCGCACCCGAGCACACCGATCTCCCATCGCGGAACACCCCGTTGCGGGCCTCGTCACCCTGGACGAGGCCCGCAAGGGGTCACGTTGTGGTCGCCGTGAGCGTGGCGGACGAGACGCCGGAGGCTCCGACCGGCGTGATCGTCAGAACGCCGATCACGGGCGGCGGCGTGCTGCCGAGGTAGTTGACCGTCAGGGTGAGAGTCGGAGTGCTCTGCCCCTCGGCGATGCTCCCGGTCCATCCGACGACGAGCGTCGAGGCGTCACCCGAGATGATCCGCCACGGCCCACCGCCACCGACGCCGACACTGAAAGCGCCGGGCGCCATCCCCGAGACACTCAGCGTGACCGCCGTGAGCGCCGACGGCGACGTGTTCGTCACGGTGAGGTACGCGAATCCGGGGAAGATGTTGTTCGGCGGGAGCGTGATCGACGCCGACTGCAGCGCCAGCGCGAACTGGTCGGCACCTCTGCTCGCCGCCGCGAGAGGCGTCGCCACCGCCACCGCCACGACCGGCACCGCCCACGCGGCGGAGGTGATGACGGCGCGCCGCGAGATGGACGGGGATTCGTTTTGACTGAACATGCATTCAATCTATCCGCACGGAGGTCTCACTCCGCAGATATTTCGCCGTTCGGAGGCTCGCCTACGCCTGCGCCCGCAACGCGATCCAGGCGGCCGCCCTGTCGTCGGGGCTCGACATCGAGAGTCCGGTGAGCTGCTCGATCCGGCGCACACGGGCGGCCAGCGTCTGCCGGTGCACCCCGAGTCGCGCGGCCGCCGCGCCCCAGGCACCGTTCTCGGCCAGGAACCCCCGCAGCGTGTCGAGGAGGTCGTCCTCCCGGAGGGGTTCCAGCACCGACGCCAGCCGGCGCGCATCCGGTGGCGACAGCCGGTCGAGGACGAGGTCGATGGTCGGCATGCCGCGGTAGCGCACCACCCCGCGCCCCTCGGCCACGGCGACCTCGTGGGCGCGACGCGACTCCTCCACAGAGCCGGCGAGCGCGTCGATCGGGGCCGGCGAGCCGAGCCCGAGGTGCAGCGGCACGGTGAACGCCGCCGCGCGCCGCGCGATCTCCTCGATGTGCTCCTCGCGCGCGAAGCCGGTCACGATGCCGTGCGAGGCGGAGAGCAGATGCGGCGCCCCGAGATCTTCGAGCCAGTGGATGACCGCCCGCTCGGCATCCACGTCGGCGGACCGAGCGGAGAGCGCGAAAGCGGCCAGCGTGCGGTCGCGCACACCCCAGTCCTTCGCCAAGGCGAGTGCGGCGGGTCCACCTTCTTCGAGCACGCGCATCATCGTGGCCCGACCGAGCCGTTCGGTACGGCTGCCGTCGTGGGTTCGCAGGAGCAGATCGAGCAGCGCAGCGGCCTGCGAGCTCAGGTCGCGCGCCCGGCTCGTGGATCCGCTGCGCGCGGTCACGACCAGGAACGCCGACATGTCCTCATCCGTGCCGACCGGGTGCACCTGCAGCGCGCGGCTGCGCACGCGGACCGGACGATTGAACGCCACCGCCACGGCGTCCCCCACATGCAGGGCTCCCGCCCCGGCGGAGGCGATCGGCTGCGCGTCGCGATCGAGCAGCACCGCCCATCCGTCGAGGCGCCGGGCGAGTTCGGCGACCACGCCGGCCACTCCGCTGCGGCGCGCCGCCAGCGCCAGCACCTTGGTGGCGGCGAGCACGGCGCGATCCTCCGCCGCCGCATCGGTGGCGAGCAGCGCCTGCAGAGTGGGCAGCACGACAGCCGGATCCATCGCGGGCCCGACGATCGCGGTGACTCCGTCGGGCACGGGATCCAGCATGCCGGTGACCACCACGACGGCGAGCCGCAGCGGAGCGCCGCGCTCCTCGCCGGCGAGGGCGGAGGCGACCTCCGCCGGCCCGCCGACGACGAGGGTCGCGAACTGCGGATGCGGCACGACGGCGAAGTCCGCGAGCGGGACGACGCTCGACACGGGAGCGCGTGCGCCCAACGAACCACCGTCGAGCAGGGTCGCGCCGAGCAGTCGAGCGATCGATGCCAGATCTCGCGTCATGCCTCGAAGTATAAAGAATGTCGATATCGAGCGCCGCTACTCATCATTTGGATGAATGACAGGAAGGCCGGTGCGTTCCTACGATGGGGCCCGACCTAAACGAACGAAGGGGGCCACATGCGGGCCATCGTATTCCGCGACACCGACAGTCCGATCGAGCACACCGAGGTGCAGCTCGCACCGCCGTCTGCCGGTGAGGTGCGCGTGAAGATCGCCGCCGCGGGCGTCTGCCACTCCGACCTGCACGTCAAGCGCGGCGAGTGGACGGCAGCAGCACCGATGGTCATGGGCCATGAAGGCTCCGGTGTGGTCGTCGAACTCGGCGAGGGCGTGACCTCGCTCGCCGTGGGCGACCACGTGGTGCTCAGTTGGGTGCCGCCGTGCGGCGAGTGCCGGTACTGCCGTTCCGGTCACGAAGCCCGCTGCCAGAAGGTGGCCACGGTCGTCGCCCCGCACGGCGTGCTCTTCGACGGCACCTCGCGCCTGAGCAAGGACGGCGAGACGATCCACCACTACCTCGGCGTCTCCTCGTTCGCAGAGGAAGTCGTGGTGCCCGCATCCGGTGCCATCAAGGTGCGCGACGATGCTCCGCTCGACGTCATCGCCGTCGTCGGATGCGCGGTCGCGACGGGTGTCGGCGCCGTCATGAACACTGCCGGCGTCGAACCGGGCGCGCTCGTCGCCGTGATCGGATGCGGCGGCGTCGGCCTGAACGTCATCCAGGGCGCACGCCTCGCGGGCGCTGAGCGGATCATCGCGATCGACGTGCGCGAGGACAAGACCCGCCTGGCGGCGCAGTTCGGCGCCACCGACCAGATCGTCGCCCCCGACGGCGACGCGGTCGCGCAGCTGCGCGCACTCCTCCCCGACGGTGTCGACTACGCGTTCGACGCGATCGGCCGCACCGTGACCACCGAGCAGTCCATCGAGATGCTCGGTCTCGGTGGTGCCGCCGTGATCGTCGGCCTCCCGCCGACCGGCGCGCGCGCGTCGTTCGAGCCCCTGGTGCTGGCAGAGGCCGACCAGCGCATCCTCGGCTCGAACTACGGCTCGGTGCGCCCGGCCATCGACATCCCGGCACTCGTCGACCGGTACATGGACGGCCAGCTGATCCTCGATCCGCTGATCTCCTCCCGTCGCCCGCTCGCAGAGGCCGCCGAGGCGTTCGCCGAGCTGGAATCCGGCCAGGCGCTGCGCACCCTCCTCATCCCCTGACCCGCACTCCGTCCCCTCCCTTACCCCGCACTCCCCCACTCCGACAAGACCCGATGCGAAGGAGCACCCCTTGACCACGACAGCCCCGCAGCAACCACCCGGCACGCCGACCGACGCCGGCCTGCGTCGCGGCGTGATGAGCGGCCCCGAGCTGGCCGCCCAGGCGATCGCCAACATCGCGCCCAGCGCCGTGATCGCCTTCACCGCCGCCGCGATCTTCCTCGGCGCCGGCAACGGCACCATCTACGCGTTCGGTCTCGCGACGATCGTCATCCTCTGCGTCGGCTACTGCGTCGTGGTGTTCGCCCGCAAGCACGCGTCCGCCGGCTCGCTCTACACCTACGTGTCGAAGGGCCTCGGCCCGGCCGGCGCGTACCTCGCCGGCGCGACACTGCTGATCGGATGCTTCGGCATCGCGGCCGCGTCCCTCATGGGGTCTGTCTCGTACATGAGCCAGTTCCTGACCCTGCTTGGAGTCCCCGCATCCGGTCTCGGCTGGAGCATCGGCCTCGCGATCGTGCTCGGCGGTCTCGCGACGCTGTTCACCATCCGCGGCATCCGACTCTCCGCACGCGTGTCCCTGGTGCTCGAGCTCCTGTCCGTCGCGATCATCCTCGTGCTGCTGATCTCCGCGCTCGTCTGGGCAGGACCAGGAGCATGGGATCCGGCGCAGCTGCTGGCCGAGGGATCCTCGTTCCAGGGCATCGCCGCCGGCATGGTGCTCGGAATCCTCGGTTTCGTCGGATTCTCCTCGGCCGACGCCCTCGGTCGTGAGGCGAAGAACCCGTACAAGGCCATTCCCCGCGCGATCATGTGGAGTGCGCTCACGGTCGGCATCCTCTACGTGTTCGCGGCGTACACCCAGATCGCCGTCCTCGGCGACGACCTGGCCACCGCGGCGAGCCCGCTGGAGAGCATGTCCGAGCTCATCGGCATGCCGGCCTGGTTCGCGCCGGTGCTGACGTTCGGCGTCGCGGCGTCGTTCTTCGCCGTGGTCGTCGCACCGCTCAACGTCATCGGCCGCATCGTGTACGTGATGGGCAAGGAGGGCGTCGTGCACGAGCGGTTCGGTCGCACGCACGAACGTCACCTCACCCCGCACCGCGTGCTGCTGGCCGCCGGAGCCCTGGCCGTCGTCGTCGACATCGTCTTCCTGACCGCAGGCGCCGACCCCATGGAGATCCTGGTCTGGGTCAACACCTGGGGCACCTACGGCTACATGGTCGCGTACGCCCTCGTCGCGATCGCCTGCGTGGTCTACACGCAGCGCGCCGGCATGCGGAACGGCCTCGTGTGGGTCTGCGCGACGATCGCCGTCGCCACCATGGCCTACGTCTTCTTCGCGAACGTGTTCCCGGTTCCGGCGTTCCCGTTCAACGTCATCCCCTACGTGTTCATCATCTGCGTGCTCGCGGCGCTCACCCGGTACTGGTACCTCAAGGCACGCCAGCCCGAAGTGATCGCCCGCATCGGCAACACCGAGACCTCGGCGATGGACGGAGTCGGCTGATACGGCATCCCCCCTCCGTATCAGCGGCTGCGAGACGTGACCCGAATCCTCGTCTCGCAGCGATGAAGGCCCCGCCTCCCGGCCCAGGAGAGGCGGGGCCTTCCTGTTCATCCACGGGGCGAGTGTCGATAGCATTCCGGCCTTCTCATTGTCGGTCGCCGACGCGCTGCGCACGCGCCCACCGAGCCGAGCGGAACAAGAGGACCGGGAGACGAGGAGTACATTCGGGCCATGTCGACGTCACAGGCACTGCACGCCGAACTGCACGCGCTGGCCCCGGAGCAGTGGCCGGAATTCCTCACGGCCCGCTCCGGACTCCCCGGCCCGCGCGCCAACCTGACCCTGGTGGATGCGGTCGCCCGCATCGCCGATCGCTCCGCCATCGATGCGCTCCTGCGCGACGGCGGGGAGTACCCGATGATGTGCGCAGCCGCGGCGATCGCCCGACAAGCGACCACGCCGACCTCCGCCGCACAGGCCCGCACGCTGGCGACGGATGAGCGGTGGCGCGTGCGCGAGGGCGTCGTCATCGGCCTGCAACTCCTCGGAGACGAGTCGCCCGACGTGCTGATCGGGATCGTGCACGCCTGGGCGGATGACCCCGACCTCTACGTGCAGCGCGTGGCCGCCGCCGCGATCTGCGAGCCGCGGCTGTTGCGCAGCGGCACGGCGGCCGGCTCGGCGATCGACGTCTGCCGCCGAACCACCCGGCATCTGATCGCCCTTCCCCGCGAGCGCAGGGCCGAGCCTGCGGCCCGGAACCTCCGACAGGCGCTCGGCTACTGCTGGAGCATCGCGGTCGCCGCCGACCCGGAGCGCGGGCTCGCCGCCTTTCGAGAGCTCTCGACGGACGACCCCGACGTCGCTTGGATCGTGAAGGAGAATCTGCGCAAGAAGCGGCTGTCCTCGATCATCTGAGGGGCGAGACGCCCCAGAGAGCGAAGTGCACCAGCGCCGGGATGCAGAACTCGTCACGCAGCAGTGCCATCTTCGCCGCAGAGGAGCATGATGAACGTGGAGGCCAGGATCTGAACGGTTCTCCCGTTCACAGCCGTCTCCCCCGATCGAACGAGGTGCATCATGAAGAGACTCTGGCCGTTCCTCCTCTCGGGAATCCTCCTGTGCGTCATCGGAGCCGTGTGGACTCTCCAGGGCCTGAACGTGCTGCGCGGTTCGGCGATGAGCGGATCGTCGCTGTGGGGCACGATCGGACCCGTGGTCCTGATCGTCGGGGTGATCCTCATCGTCGTCGGGTTCCTCCGCCGACGCGCCAAGTAGCAGCGGGCGTTGCGGCCCTAGAAGCCCCCGACTCCGACGATCCTGCGCAGCATCGGCACATCGACCTCGGTGAGCGACGCGACCCTATGGGCTCCGGGCGGCAGGCTGCGAGCGGAGTCCCCCACGACCACGGTCACGCATCCGGCCGACACGGCCGACCACGCTCCGACGAGGGAGTCCTCGATGACGACGCAGCGTGCGGCGGGGAGCCCGAGCGCCTCTGCCCCGTCGAGGTACGGATCGGGCGCCGGTTTCGTGCGGGCCGTGTCGTCGGCGGTCACCACGGCGCGGAACGCCGAGAAGTCGACGCGCTGAGCGAATCCGTCGACCCAGTGCCGGGGCGATGAGGTGACGAGCGCGAGCGGTATCTCGGCTCCCACGAGAGCGCGCAGCAGCTCCGGGGGGCTCGAACGACGAGTGCCACCATGCCCTGAACCAAGACGAATACGAGGAACTGGAGCACGCATCATGACCTTGAATGCAATGACGCGCCGTCAGAAACCTTCTGGACGAGTCGCCCCGGAAGCTGCTTCGAGCTCTGTGACGCGGGCATCAATTTCGGCGATAGAAACCTCACCCCTCTTCCACTTGCGAATGCAGTTCATCAGACGTCGGATCAGTACTCGGCGCTCCGCTACGTTCTTCTGCGCCACGTTCATCCATCGCCAGAAAAGTCGAAACGCCGGAAGGTCATTCTCGTTGACGATCAGTCCGAATGCTTGTAGCGAGCTCATTACGGAGAAGAGCGCTGGTTTCGCCTCTCCCGCTTTGCTCGCCCGGTCGTGCTCTACGTTGTACTCGCCGAGGCTACGAAGCAAATCGACAGTTGCCGCACGCAGTGCAAGCTCGTACTCCTCCCAGATCCGACGGCGTTCTGCCTCTACACGGGCCTTCTCCGATGCCTCCGCTATGGCACGTGCCTGCCTAGCACTCACGATCGCGAAGATTGCCGTGACGATTGTGCCGACTACTCCTATCGAGGTGACAACCACCATCCACCAGTCAGCTTCGTGTGGCCCAAATGTGACCGGTAGTGCGTACGCAGAGGCATTCAGCATGATTCGGACTATATCTGCGTACGCACTGGCCGCGCGCGTGCCGGAACCCAAGGAGCGGGTCACCGCGAAGGAAGTCGCTGCGCTGATCGGACGGCACGTATCCCAGGTGTACAGGTGGATCGACGCCGGCAGGCTCGCAACCCGGACACGTGCCGACGGCGTCGTCGTTGTTCTGTCGAAGGCTGTGCTCCGCATCAAGCCCAGCGTTCGGCGAGGGCGTCCCCCGCGGCACGGCGGGGCGCCCGTCGACTCACGCTAGGCTCCAGACACCCGACGCGACGAAAGGCATCGAGCATGCTCAAGAATTTCCTCTACCTCAATGAAGCAGCGCTGTCCGACTACGTGAGCGCACTCGAAGGGGGAATTCGCAGCGCGGTGGGCGATCGCCGCACGGATAGCCGCGGAGCGCACGGCAAAGCAGGGTTCGGCGGCTTCGGCGGCGGCGGCGAGGCCGCTCACGAGAGCGAGCAGACAGTCTCGATGAAGGACACCCCACCGGCGCAGTTCGAGCGCCTGATGCGCCTGGTCTCAGCTGATCCAGAGGCTGCGGGCTGGGTAGAGGTGATGGATCCGGACTCTGAGTTCCCCACCCTGGGGACCGGATCGCTCATCGACGTCGAGTGCGACATCCAAATCCCTGCATTCGTGTCGATGCTGAACCGCGGATCGGGGTTGGTGGACACGATGAAGTCCCTCTCTGCCCTTTCGGATATCATCCCCAACGCCGCCAACATCGACGTTAGCCAACTGACGATGCTCGAGACCATGACTAACCTGCTCGGCGACAGGCTGATGATAATCGGCTCCCCCGATAGCGATGCGTGGCGGATCACCGGTCAACTCCTCCCAGCCCACCAGCGGGTTGAAATGGAAGATCTCGAAGGTGACGTCAGAGTTGTCGGCAAGGTCAAGCGGAGGATTCACGCTGGCGAATCCCACCCGCTTATGGCGCTGCCCGGATCGAGCGTCATGTCCCGCGAGAAGAGACGCGAGATCGCGCGCAAGGGCCCCTCGAGCGAATCGGATGACAGCTGGGTTCGGGGGCCAGCTCTTGTCTTAGACATCCTCGCGATCTATCGGTAGGCGCCACCAAGAACAGAAAGGCGCATTAGTTCGCGAGACCCGCAACGAAAGAGCGTAGATGGTGGACAAGTCCGCCCAGACCGAAGCGCCGGCCCTCACTACGAGGACACCGGGATTTCACTCGTCAGCTAGCCGACTCGATGCCGAGCATCTTGCCAGCCTCGATCCCGAGCCCGACCGCAACACCTACGACAATTTGCTTCGCCATCGACCGCCACCCTTCTTTGTTCTCCGGTCCAGCAGTCTCGGCGGCGGCCTGGAACGCGACGAGCAACTGCTCGACGGCAGAGGTGTAGTCGAACAGTCGACCGGCCGCTTCATCGTCGAGTGCCGACCGGATTGCGGCGAGAAGTCGCCGGAGGTACGACGCGAGAGTCGGGTCGAGATGTGGGTCATCGGTGAGTAGCGCGTCCGCCTGATCCACGATCCGGCGTAACGACGGCAGACGTGTGTCGTCAAATGTGAGGACCTTGCCGTCCAAGAACGAACTCAGCCCTTCGATCTGATCCAGCGTCGCCTCAGTGACCACATGTTCAGGGTTGCCGACGCCTGCGCTCCATCCGATGTCCAGCATCAACGGCACCCGACCCCACTTGCTCAGATTCCGCTGATGCACGGCTACCTTCGCCCCACGCTCTCCGAGATATCTAAGCTGCTGATCGAGAACATCCAGCAGACGGTACACCTTCGCGATCTCGGACTGGCCCGGCCCCACGGGGTCCACCAGCGACCCCATGTTCGCTCCCGGACTATCCACCACCCTCTGGCGCCACAACGCGAAGAGAGCGTGCAATTCGTCGGCTGAGTTCCTCATCCCCATAGCATCCCAGACCCAGCAAGATCGGCCCAATAGCCGCACGTAACGCGTCCAGGTGACGCACAATCGAGGTAAACCATGGCTCAAGGTCGCCCGATCTAGGAATCCGTGCGCGCGCGATTGAACTCATCGGCGCCGGCGCCGGCGCTCCTCGGAACGCCCCACGGGCGTTGCAGGTCGCCCCGTCGTCGGTGCCGGCGATCGCTCTTGATGCCGGCCTGTCGTTCGAGCGGGCGAATCAGACGGCGTCGGCGACGACTGCCCGTCAGCATGACCTGAAGGTGCGTCTTATCGAGTGGATCGATGCGCTGATGTCGAAGGCTGCTGACCATCTGGTGGCGATCGATCAGCCGTTCTTCGCGTTCAGCTTCGGCGGCAAGGAGAACGAATAAACGAGCACCCGCTCGACCGTGCCCCGCGTCGCTCTCGACTACGGCACGACGAACGCGATCGCCGCGCTCATCCTCGGCGTCTCTGCAGAGATCGACGGCCTCGGACGCCCCGCACTACGCCTATCCCGCGGCGATCGCGGTGACCGTGACCGCGGCTCAGGGCGAGGGTGCCGACGGCCTGGCGCAGACCGGCGGGGAGCTCCTCGTGTCGGCCGTCTGGATCGCGCTCGCAGCGCTGGCGCTCGGCGGGCTCCTGCTCACGCGTCGACGCATGCGTCAGCAGTAACCGCGTCCCGAAGGCCCCGGCTCCTCGTTCTCCGGGGAGTCGGGGCTTTCTTCGTACGGCACACCCCGGCGCGCGGCGACGTCAGCCCTGAGGGTGGCCGACCGCTCCGCTGCCGTCTGCACCGGGCACGAAGGACGTCTCCCGCAACGCCGCCTCTGCCGCACGGCGCCCCTCCGCGATGAGCTGCGGCACATCGCCCATCGTCCACTGCGCCAGCTTCTCCATCTCGGGCTGGATCAGCAGCACCGACTCGTCGGCGGCGAGCGCAGCCGTGCGGGTCACGGTCCTCATCATCCGCACGTTCTCCCACTTGGCATGCAGGCGCACCACGATCACGCGTTCCGCGCCGAGGGCACGCGCCGCCTCGACGGGGACGTTGTCGACCATCCCGCCATCGGCGAGCAGCATCCCCTGATGGCGCGCTGGTGGCAGCACTCCCGGCACGGCGATGGTGGAGCGCAGTGCGATGCTCAACGGTCCGCGATCGAGGATGACTCCCTGACGGGTGCGCAGGTTCGTCGCGTAGGCACCGAAGGCGCGAGGGAGATCCTCGATGAGCGGATCCTCGCCGAAGATGCGCTGCACTGCCTCTGTCGTCGCCACGGTGTCGAGAAGCCCCCAGCGCGCAGCGCCGGTCCACCGTGCGATCTGTCGCCACCGGAACGCGCGCGCCGCCCGCTCGATCGCCTCGACGGAGAACCCGGCGGCATAGGCCGCCGCGACCAGGGCACCGGAGCTCGTCCCGACGGCGATACCAGGACGGATGCCGCGCTCGGCGAGCACCTGCAGCACACCGACGTGCGCGGCACCGAACGCGCCGCCACCACTGAGCACGAGGGCGAGCCGAGCGTCGTCGGCGGGCATGCCGTCCGAGCTCGCGACAGCCCCGTCCCCAGACATCATGACGCTCACCTTACGGTGCGATCCTTGGGGCTTCCCAGGAGCCGATCGCCTCCTCGCAGCGGAGTCACTCGCCTCAGTGGTGGAAGTGCGATCCGTTGGCGCTGTCGGGCAGCGGCACGGTCAAGGACTCGAGGAACTGCACCTCGCCCCTGATGTCGGCCAGGAGCGCCGAGGCGAGGTCGCGACTGAGGCCCACCTTGACCACGATGCGCTGGAGGATGAGATCGGCCATGTCGTCGGCCATGGGATAGGCGGGCACGAGCCAGCCCTTCATGCGCAGACGGTCGGCGAGGTCATAGAGGGTCCACGTGTCGGTGTGGCCCTCCTTGAGCACCCACGCGAACACCGGGATCGTGTCCCCCTTGCTCACCAGTTCGAACGGGCCGATCTTCGCGATCTCGCTCGAGAGGTAGGTGGCGACGTCGATCGAGTTCTGCTGCACCGCCCGGTACCCCTCGAAGCCGAGGCGCAGGAACTGGTAGTACTGCAGCAGCACCTGGGCGCCCGGGCGGGAGAAGTTCAGCGCGAGCGTCGGCATGTCGCCGCCGAGGTAGCTGACGTGGAAGATCATGCTCTCCGGGAGCACCGCCGTGTTGCGCCAGACGACCCAGCCCACACCCGGGTAGACCAGTCCGTACTTGTGCCCGGAGGTCGAGATCGAGTTGACCCGGTCGAGCTGGAAATCCCAGACCAGATCGGGCTGGCAGAACGGCGCCACCATGGCACCGGATGCCCCGTCGATGTGGATCTTGACGTCGAGGCCGGTCTTCGCCTGGATCTCATCGAGCTTCTTCGAGATCGCCACGGTGTCGTCGTACAGGCCGGTGAAGGTCTGACCGAGGATCGAGACGACGCCGATCGTGTTCTCGTCGACGTAGTCCTCGAGGTTGTAACCGTCCAAGACGATGTGGTCTCGCGACACCGGCACGTAGCGCGGCTCGACATCCCAGTAGTTGCAGAACTTCTCCCACACGACCTGCACGGCCGCCGACATGATGAGGTTCGGCTTCTCGGTCGACTTGCCCTCCGCCCTGCGCTTCTCCTGCCAGAGGCGCTTGAGCGCGAGGCCGCCGAGCATGCACGCCTCCGACGATCCGATCGTCGAGGTGCCGATCGTGTCGTCCTTGTCCGGGATGTTCCACAGGTCGGCGAGGATGCGCCAGCAGCGGTCCTCGATCGCCGCCGTGGCAGGGTATTCGTCCTTGTCGATCATGTTCTTGTCGGCGGCTTCGAGGTACAGCCTCTTGGCTTCGTCGTCCATCCAGGTGCCGACGAAGGTCGCAAGGTTGAGGCGCGAGTTGCCGTCGAGGATCGACTCGTCATGCACGATCTGGTACGCCGTCTCCGGCAGGCTCGGGCCCGCCGGCAACGTGAACTTGTCGAACTCCGTGGCCTCGCCCGGCCGGACGAAGACGGGGTTGATGCTCAGGGTCGGATCGACGTTGGTCGACTGACGGGCCTTGCTGGTGTTCGCGGTCACGTTTCGCTCCTACGGATGGATCGGGGCAGATACGGCAGCGGATCGCCCTCATGCAGCCTGAATCCGAACGTACCCCAGAGACCCACCGCCGCCCCAGGGCCAGCGCCACCCCAGGGCCGGACGATCGCCCGAGAGGACAACGAGCGCATCGCCGATGAACTCCACGACGGTATCGCGCACGACCTCACCCTCATCCTGTTCCACGCCCGAGCGCTGCCCGTGCAACCCGATGAGACCGTGAGGCAGGTGTCGCTCACCCAGCCTCCTCGACTGTGCAGGGACCTTGGAATCCGAGCGGACGACCGATGGATGGGGGCTGCGGGCGACCGTCCCCACCGGTCGCGCGCACGGGCATTGAGGGAGCTGCCGAGGCAGGTCCTGTAGGCAACCGGCCGCCCTGAGAGAGGCGCGTCGGCACACTACGATTGAGGTCACATCGCTGGAGGCCGAATGAGCAGTAGCCCGACCATGAACGATGTCGCTCGGGTGGCCGGCGTGGCACTGAAGACAGTGTCGCGCTACGTCAACGGTGAGACGAACATCAATCCGCAGATGGCCGAACGCATCCGTGATGCGATCACGAGCCTCGGCTATCGGCGCAACCTCGCCGCGGCGAGCATCCGCCCCGGGAGGACGAGCCGGGTCATCGGTCTCGTCATCGGGGACCTCTCCAACCCCTACTATTCGACCATCGCCCGCGCTGTCGAGTCCGTCGTCGACGCCCACGGATTCCTCCTGACGACAGCGAGCTCGGACGAGAACGGCGACCGGCACGACCGACTCGTCGATCGACTGATGGAACAGCGCGTCGACGCGCTGATCATCGTCCCGCCCAAGAATGTCGCGCGCACGTGGGATCAGGTTCCTCCTCCCGTTCCCCCGCTCGTCCTGATCGACAGGCCGGCACCGGGGGTGCGGGCCGATGTCGTGCTCGCCGACAACGCCGGCGGCGCGTTCGCGGCCACGCAGGAGCTCCTTGCACAGGGCTCCGAGCGAGTCGCTTTCGTGGGCGATGCGCTCACGATCTACACGATGAGCGAACGGCACCGAGGGTACCTGTCGGCCCTGGAACATGCGGGAGCCGTACATGCAGACGCGCTGGTCCACACCCGAGCGCACAGCCTGGAGGATGCGGCGGCCATCGTGACCACGCTCCTGGAGAACGGTTCCGCGGATGCCATCTTCGCCGCGAACAACCGCGCTGCGATCGGTGCTGTCCTCGCTTTCCGCACCCTGGGTCGGCGCGTGCCGCTGATCGGTTTCGACGACTTCGAAGCCGCCCCACTGGTCACGCCGGCCGTCTCCGTCGTCAGCCAGGACGTGGCTCTCATGGGCCGCACCGCTGCCGAGCTGGCCCTGTCGCGGATCGACGGGGACAGCTCAGAGCCGACGGTGCACACGCTCGACACCCGACTGATCCTGCGGGGCTCCGAGCTGCGCGCTTAGGTTCGCTGCCGGCGTTCGCTCACCGGACCACCCGCGACCAGTCCCATGAACGACGACACAGCGTCCGGATCCGTCAACGCAGAGCCGACCGCGACAGCACTGCAGCCGGCATCGAGGAACGCCTGGGCGTTCCCGCTGGTGATACCCCCGGTCGCCACGAATCGCACCCGAGGGAACGGGCCCCGCTGTGCACGCACCCACCCGGGCGTCAACTGCGCCGCAGGGAAAGCCTTGACCCACCCCCACCCCCGCGACACCGCCGTGGCGATGTCGGTACTGGTGGCCACCCCGGGAAGATGCGGGATCCCCAACTCGACACTCCGATCGAGGACATCCACATCGACACCCGGAGCGACCGTGAACGCGGCCCCGACCGCCGCGACGGACTCCAACTGATCGGCGCTCAGAATAGTCCCTGCCCCGACCGATCGGCCACGATCACGCCCTGCCGCCACAGCCGCCTCGAGCACCGGGATCTCCCTCGGCGACATCACCGGCACCTCGACGAGCGAGACCCCCACGTCCCAGGCGGCGTTGCACAGCTCCACCGTCCGCTCTGGCGACAACCCGCGGAAGATCCCCATCACCGGCAGCTCGGCGAAGCCCTCGCCGAAGAAGTCACCACTCACAACATGACCATCCGGCCGGTGTCGATGGACTCACGCCAGGCGAAGAGCAATGCCGCATCGGCACCGGCGACGCTCATCCGAGTGGGGATAGCATCCGGCGACCCGCCGTCGATCACGACCGAACGAAGATCGCGGAACAGGTCCGCCTGCGACTGGATGTCATCGCGCGGCCACGCCGAGACCCCTCGCCGCACCCCGGCACTCGTCCACAACTCCCACCCCTGGTTCAGCGATACCCAGACGCGCCCTTCCGAGCCCGTCACCTCCACCTGCTGCTGGTAGAAGATGTTCGTCTCGCCCGGCACGCGCGGCGAGACGTCGCCGGTCAGCAACTGCAGCCGTGCCGCGCCCAGATCGGCGACCGCGGTGGTGTGAGCGGGCACCGTGAGGTCGCCGAACGACGCTTCGCCATCGCCCGCCGCGAGGATCCAGCTCGGATCAGGTAGGCCAGCAGCGCGCGCCGTCGACAGCGCCAGGCTCAGAAGATGCGGACCTTGCTCGAACAGGTCGACACCCGTGCTCGCCCGGATGCTGCGGATCTCGCCGAGGGCGCCTTCCGCGACGAGCCGACGGATCTCCCGCCAGTGCGTCATCCAGGGATACTGCGTGTTCACGACGATGAGGCACTCCTCGCCCATCGCCCGGACCTCCGCCAGCTCCTGCGGCGTGAGCGCGATCGGCTTCTCGAGAAGGATCGTGCGCGCTCCCGCGTCGATCGCATCCCGTAGCGCCCGAATCCGATACGCGGGGTGGGTCACGATGCTCACGACATCGGGGCGCGTGGCCTCGACCATCTCCGTGACCGTGGCATGGGCGGATGCGTACGGCAGAGAGTTCGCGAGTGTGTGCGCGCGCTCCGGCGAGCGGTTCCACACCCCGACGACGTCTCCGAGCCCCGCCGACATGAGCGCTTCCGCCTGCGACACAGCGCGCGGGCCGGCACCGACGAAGGCCACCTTCATCGCATTCACCAGCGCACCAGCACCTTCCCGGTCGCCCCTTCCAGGAAGGCGGTCACCGCCTCCTGCGCGTCTTCGGCACGCACATCGTGCGTCGCGAGCTGCCCGAGCGGAAGCCCGTCCGCGACGAGCTCGTTCATCGTGCCGTAGTCCTCCGAGGCGTAGTACCAAGACCCCTTCAGCTCGACCTCACGATGGATGAGGACCTCGCTGGGCACGAGGGTCACCGGGTCGCCGCACTCACCGGATTGCAGGAAGACGCCGCCGTTCTCGACAAGGGCGAGGGACTGCTCGATGACGGGCGCGATGCCGGTGCACTCGATCACGAGGGCAGCACTCAGATCCCGCTCACCGGGGGCGTAGACCTCCTGCGCTCCGAGGGCGAGCGCGAGCTGTCGACGGAACGGTGACGGTTCGACGCCGATGACGCGCGCCCCTCGGAACGCCCGCACGAGCACGTGAGCGAGTCCGACCGGTCCCAGCCCGACGACCACCACATCGCCACCGTCAGGAGACGGTGCGCGCCGAGCAGCGCGCACCGGCACGCCCAGGGGGTCTCCGGTCATCATCGCTCCGACCCCCGCATCGATGTCGTCCGCCAGCGGCCGAGCGCATCGCACGGGCACCACGGCATATTCCGCATGCCAGCCCGACAGAATCTCGGGCGTGCGCTCGCACATCGTCTCGCGTCCGCGCAGGCAGTGCCCGCACTCCGAACACCCCTTCACGGCGTACAGGCCGACGCGGGTGCCGACGGCGACCGGGCTGTCCGGATCAGCCTCCGCGACGACACCCGCGGCTTCATGGCCGAAGTTGCCGTCGACACCGGTCAGGAGATCGTGACGCTCGCTCCCGCACACGGCCGATGCCTCGATCCGGACCAGGAGTTCACCCGGCGCACGCACCGGCAGCGGCACGTGTTCGATCTCGACGCGGCCCTCCCCCCGATAGCGCAGTCGGCGCATGGTCGTGGGTCGCTCGGCGAGACGGCTGCTCTCGGTCAGAGCATCGGGCGCACCGGCCCCTCTGTCTGTGGACGCGTCGTTCACGCGGCTGTCCCTTCGTCATTGAACGTGGTCGTTGTCGAGATAGCCCTCGACAAGCGAACCGGTTAAGTAAATGATAGGGGAGTTGGATCGACAAAACGAGTCAAAGGAGACATCAATGAGAAAGTCCACACGCGCAGGAGGGATCGCGATCGCGGCACTGGCCGCCATCACACTCGCGATCGGCTCCTCGACAGCCGCCTATGCCGGCACGGAGTATTTCTGGGACAGCCCGGACAACACCGAGACCGGCTCCCCTCTGGGAACCACCGCGACCGGCAATCCCATCGAATGGGAGTCGGCGCACTCCCAGTTCGGCGGAGACACGACCACCACTCTCCGCCTCAGCGCGCAGCAGGACGCGAACTGGACCTTCCTGTGGACACGCGAAGACGGCGATGACTCCGCCTACCGCATGGTGCCGCAGTTCACGATCGACCAGGGATACGCAGCCGCCATCGCCATGGAGGTCGGATTCGACACGGCCTACAGCCACACGCAGGTCGCCTGGCCTTCCGGCTACTGGGTGTCGAACGACGGAATGTGGCAGCGGCCGATCGACACCACCCCCGCGACGGTCGGAACGCACGATCTCAACACTGCCGGCGAGAGCGTCACCATCCCCGCCAACGTCGACCGGGTCTACCTGCGCCTTCAGCTGCAGGGCGCGCCCTCGTCGGGGGTCGCCAGCGTGACGGACGGAGATGTCTCGTTCACGCCCGTGGTCCTCGATGACGACGACGACATCAGCACGCTCCCGACCCGCAACGTCGTCACACTCGGGGCCGATCCCACCGGTGTCGCGGACGCCACGGACATCATCCAGTCCGCAGTCGACGACGGCGGCACGATCTTCTTCCCCGCGGGCACGTACAAGATCACGCGCACGATCGAGCTGACGAAGTCGTACACCGAGCTCTACGGGGAGGCCGGAAGCACGATTCAGGTGGCCGCGGGCTCACCGGTGACGGCCATCAAGAACTCCGCCGCCTACGGCGTGTGGAACCTGCACCACATCAGCATCCACGATCTGCGGGTCGCCAACGATCCACTGAACGCCGACCCAGGCAACAACCTGCAGTTCACGCAGGGCATCTCGCTCATCGGCGTTCGGGACTCGTCTGTTCACGACGTAGAGGTCTCGGACTTCCAGCACGACAACGTCTACATCGCGCACAGTCGGAACGTCACCGTGCAGGATGTCGACTCGCAGGGCGCGCGCCACGGGATCACTGTGCAGGGCCACTACGACGGGGGCCGATACGGCAACTGGGACATCTCGGTCGACCGGATCCACACCAGCGACAACTGGGACACCGGAGTCGTGATCGGCTTCTACAACCACCGCGTCTCTCTGACGAACTCCACGATCGAGGGCAGCTGGGCGCACGGCATCGACATCTTCAACTCGGAAGACATCACGGTCCGCGGCAACCGCGTGCTGAACTGGAATGCTCCCCACGGAGTCGGAGGAACGATGCTCGGGCAGACGGTCGGGATCTTCGTGCACCCGGACTGGGGCGTCTCGACGAACCCGCCGACAGCGCGGATCGACATCACCGAGAACGAGATCCGATCCGACGTCGTGTTCCCGAGCGGAGTGACGCCGAATGCGATCGAGATCACCGGCAACACCGAAGATGTCGTGGTGAGCCAGAACGTGATCTCCGGCGGTCATCGAGGCGTCTACGTGCGCGAGCAGACCTACGACACATACTGGGTCAACCGTCCCGACCAGACGCCGGCCGTCGGCGGGGACATCCCCCGGGACATCACGATCTCCGACAACACGGTCTCCGGGCAGAGCGGCACCTACCTGATGCTCGAGACGACGGCGGCGATGCCGACCTTGATCGAAGACAACGCGTTCTCCGGCGCGAGCACGGTCGGCGTCACGCTGACCGCACCGACGGCGTCGTTGATCGAGTTGACGGGCAACAGCTTCTTCGGGGGTGGCGCCACCTCGTCGACCGAGACGACGAACGCCACGTGGACGGGTAACTCGTACCTGTCGACCCCCGCGTCGCCCACCGTCACCACTCAGCCGCGGGATGAGGTGGCCGCCGTCGGCTCCATCGCCGTGTTCACGGCGGGTGCGGTGAGCTCCACGGCACACACCGTGCAGTGGCAGAGCCGCGCGAACTCGTCGGCGAGCTGGGCCGACGTATCGGGCGCATCGGCAGCGGTCCTGCTGGTGCCCGTCTCATCGGTACCGTCAGGCACCCAGTTCCGCGCCGTGTTCGACAACGCGTCGGGCACTGCAGCCTCCGCGGCGGCGACGCTGACCCGGGGCTAGACGCCACGAAAGAGGGGCTGTGCGTCGCGGTTCGCGACGCACAGCCCCTCTTTCCGTCATCCGAGCAGGCGCCCGGGTCGCATCACCCGGTGATGCGCATGCCCTGGGGACGAATCGCGCGCCCCTCCGCATGGGAGAGCTGAGCGGCGGCGAAGATGCCGTGGGTGGCCACCGCCTCCTCCGGCGTCACGCAACCGAAGCGGTCGCCCAGGCTGCCGTCGCGTTCTGCGAGGAAAACCGCCCACATCTGCAGGATCGAGTCGGAGAATCCGAACTCGAAGTTCGCGCCGGTGACGGTGGGCCAGACGGACTGGCTTCCCGCATCGATCTGCTGCCACACCTGCTCCTTGCCGGAGCCGGGCACGTCGACGACCGAGAAGACCTCCACCGACTTGGGGTTCTTCGTGCTGAACCGCACTCCCCCATCGAGGCCGATCGCCTCGAAGACCCAGGTGTTCTTCTGTCCGGGATCGATGCGCTTGGTCTCGGTGATCAGAGGGAACCGGGTGCCCTCGTGTCGCGTCCAGCTGTGCAGGACCGCGTTGTCCCAGGTGTCGCAGTCGACCAGGGCGCCATCGGGTCCTGGTCGCTGGTCGACGATGTTCTGCAGCACGCCGTAGACCGCTTCCGGCTCCCACCCGAGACGCAGCGGAACGTGCCAGGTGTGCAGCCCCAGGTCGTTGAGCACCCCCGCCTCGCCACAGAACCTGTTCTGCCGCTTCCATCCGATCGGCTTGTCGACGTCGACGTCGCTCGCGTGCAGGAAGCTGTTGCGCGCCTCCACGATGGTGCCGAGCGCGCCGCTGCGCACGTAGTTGATCGCCATCTGCGCTCCGGGGTAGAACGGCATCTCGCTGGAGCAACGCACGAAGCTCTCCGGATGCGCGACCACGGCGTCGAGGATCGCCGCGGCTGCCGAGGCGTCGATCCCGAACGGCTTCTCCGCGAGAAGACTCTTGCCCGCCGCGATCACGTCCGAATAGATCCGTTCGTGGAGGTCGTGGCGCACCGCGACGTACACGACATCGATGCTCGGATCGGCGAGCAGGTCCTGGTAGTCGGTGACCTTGGTGGTGACCGTGTCGATCTGGTCGAACCAGTCCAGAGCCGCGGGCTGGATGTCGCACACCGCCGTCACGCGCGGTCGGACGGGGTGATCGATCAGGGCCGGCCAGCGTTGGATCGCCGAGGCGATCTCACGGCCCATCAAGCCGGCGCCGATGATGGCGATGTTGACGGAGGGCACGCTCATCCTTCGCTTCCTTCCACTATCGCGAGAGCGTTCTCGACGCTCTCGCCCCGATGGAGCACCGCCATCAGGGCCGCCGTGATCCCCGCCGGCTTCGGGTGCTGCACGACATTCCTGCCGTACACGATCCCGCTCGCCCCCTGGTCCAGCACCGCGACCGTCCGCTCGAGGAGGGTGCGGTCGTCGACGCGTCCACCCCCTCGGACGAGTACCGGCACGTCGCCGGCGACGGCGATGACCTTCGAGTAGTCGGAGATGTCATCGGTCGGGTCCGCCTTGATCAGGTCGGCTCCGAGTTCCTTCGCCTGTCGCACGAGCGCCACGATCCGATCCGTGTCGCCATCGACCATGTACCCGCCGCCGGCCTTCGCATTGTCCTGCATGACGAGCGGCTCGATCATGAGCGGCATGTTGAATCGTGTCGCCTGCTCGCGCAGCGCCATGATGCTGAGGATGTTCGCCTCGCGGATCTCCGCGCGGCCCGGGAGGTCCATGAGGTTCGCGCAGATCGCGACAGCATCCAGCCTCACGGCTTCCTCGACCGCGTGCGGGACGTGATGGCTGAAGATGTGGTCGTCGAGCGGGTTGCCGTAGACGTTGGCCACGTCCGTGCGCAGCACCAGGGCGGGCTTCAGCTTCCCCGGGATCGACTGCAAAATGCGGGCCTGCCCGAGCGTGAGCTGAATCGCATCGGGGTTGGCGCGCACCAGGGTCGCGACGACGGCATCCATGTCCTCGATGCCACGCACGAAGGACGGCTCTCCGAAGAAGCCATGGTCGACGGCCACATCGAGCGCCCTGCCCGAACTCGGATTGAAGAGCCTGTTGAGCCGGAACTGGGACATGTGGGGAACACTCCTTGCGATCATGGCCGCCAGTTGGTTTCCGGCCGCATCTGTGCCACAGTAGCTGGCGTGAGACAACGTTGTCTAGCCCCGCAAAGCGGCTTGCGTCCCGCCTGGAAGGAACCACTCATGCCCTCGATCGCCGTCGCCGGCCACATCTGCCTCGACATCACCCCCCAGGTCCGGGCGAGCGTCGACATCCGCCCCGGACAGATCATCGAGATCGGTCCTGCCGCGGTCTCCGCCGGCGGATCCGTCGCCAACACCGGCGGCGTTCTCGCCGACCTCGGCGCGGACATCACCCCGTTCGCCACGATCGGGGCCGACGAGTTCGGCACTCTCCTGCGGTCCCGCCTCGAGTCCCGAGGATTCCCCATCGCCACTCTCGACGTCTCCGACCACCTCGCCACGTCCTACAGCCTGGTGATCGAGAAGCCGGGACTGGATCGCACGTTCTGGCAGCACACGGGCGCCAACGACGAGTTCGATGGAACCGGCATCCCGGTCAACTCCTTCGACCTTCTCCATGTCGGCTATCCGAGCCTCCTCCCCGCACTGCGCAGCGACCACGGCCGCCCGTTGCACGAGCTGTTCGCGCGCGCACGCTCGGCCGGCACGACGACGTCACTCGACCTCGCGGTGGTCGACCACACCGCCGACGCCTCCCGCGACGACTGGAAGCCGACGCTGCGGTCCGTGTTCTCGGAGTGCGACATCGCGAGCCCGAGTCTCGACGACCTCACCTCCGCCCTCGGCATCGATGAGCCGTACTCTCCGCAGCTCGTCGACTCCCTGTCGGAGCAGATCCTCGCGCACGGCGTGGCGGTGATCGCGATCTCCGCAGGGCGACACGGACTCCACCTGCGCACGGGGTCCGCTGCGAGGCTCCGTGGCGCAGGCAGAGCTCTCGCCCCGATCGCCGACCTCTGGGCGGACCGCACGCTCACGCTGCCGCCCTACGCCGTGCCGCATCACGCCACCACCAACGGCGCGGGCGACGCGAGCACCGCCGGCCTGCTGTTCGCGATCAGTCAGGGCGCATCGCCCGATCAGGCGCTCGCGCTCGCGGCGGCCTGCTCGGCAGCCGTGATCAGCGGGCGGCGCCCGGATGGCGACGCGATCTGCTCCATCGACGCCACACTCGCGCCTCTGTTCACCCGCTGACTAACGAACTCCCCCGAAAGGCCGCGACATGGAACCCGTTCTTCTCTCCTCGAACCAGCCGCCGGGCCGCTTCTACCGAGGCGGCCGACGCATCGCCGACTTCCGCGGCGACCGGACGCCCCCACCGAACACCCCCGAGGACTGGGTCGGGTCCACCACGAGCGTTCGGGGCGAGTCCCCCACCGGGATGACGCGGCTCGCCGACGGGCGACTGCTGTCCGACGTCATCCGCGACTCCCCGTCCGATTGGCTCGGCCCCGCGCACGTCGCGTCCTACGGCGACGACACGATGCTGCTCGTCAAACTCCTCGATGCGGGGCAACGGCTTCCGATCCATGCGCACCCCGATGGCACCTTCGCCGCGGATCACCTCTCCGCTGCGCACGGCAAGGCGGAGGCGTGGTACATCCTGACGCCCGGAACGGTGCACCTCGGGCTGACCCGCGCGGTCGATGCCGCCGAGCTGCGGCAGATGGTCGAAGCCCAGGACTCCTCCGCGCTGCTGAACCTCATGCACGAGATCCCGGTACGCCCCGGAGACACCGTATTCGTACCCACCGGAGTGCTCCATGCGATCGGTTCCGGCATCCTGCTCGTCGAAGTGCAGGAGCCTGAAGATCTCTCCATCCTGCTCGAGTGGGACGGCTTCGACCTCGACGGCGTCCGCGACGGCCATCTCGGCCTGGGCTTCGACGTCGCTCTCACCGCTGTGGAGACTCGGGCACGCACCGAGGACGACATCCGGGCCCTCGTGCGGCGCGACGTGTCATCCGGCCCCACCCTCGCGTCCGGGGCGGAGCACTACTTCCGGCTCGATCGGGTGGACGGGCGCGCCACATTCCCTGCCGGCTTCAGCCTCATCGTCGCGCTGGAGCCCGCCGAGCTCGAGTTCGCTTCGGAGGCGCGCCACTCTCTGCGGCCGGGGACGACGATGCTGGTCCCGTTCGCCGCAGGACCCTTCGACCTCGCCGGCTCCGCCCTGGTCGCGCGCCCTCCGCAGGTCTGAGGGATCGCCGCACGACGAATCATCCCCTCGAAGCAGCACCTTGATTAACCGGTTCACCCCTGAGACCATAGTCCCGAGCACCGATCGCTCACCCGCACGAACGGAAACCTGATGACGCAGCCCTCTTCCACGGACTCACTCCCGACGCACACCCTCCGCGGGGCGGGCGAAGGCCCGGTGCTCCCCCTCGCCGCGACGACTCTCCGCCCCCTTCCGTTCGGCGCCGTCACGCTGACGGAGGGGTTCCTCGCCGACCTCCAGTCATCGAACGCCGCGACCTCGATCGCACGCGGCGAGGCTCATCTGGAAAGCGAAGGCGCATTCGCGAACTTCGTGAACACGGCGGCGGGAGATTACGACGGCGAGTACCACGGACCTGCCTTCGAAGACAGCGAGGTCTACAAGTGGCTCGAAGCTGTCGCCTGGGAACGCGGGCGTGGGGGCGAGGCCCCGAAGCTCGACGACGCTCTCACGCACTACACGGGGATCGTCGCCGCCGCACAGGAGGACGACGGCTACCTGAACACCTATATCCAGATCGGGGATCTCCGCTCGCACCGGTACGAGTCACTCGGCTTCGATCACGAGATCTTCAACGTCGGCGCTCTCATCCAGTCGGCGGTCGCCCAGTACCGCACCACCGGGCGCGCCGACCTTCTGCAGGTCGCGCAGGCTGCCGCTGACCACTTGAGCGAGACCTTCGGGCCGGACGCCTGGCAGACGACCTGTGGCCATCCGGTGATCGAGATGGCCCTGGTGGAGCTCTACCGCACCACGGGAATCACCCGGTATCTCGACCAGGCTCTCTTCTTCCTCGACGTCCGCGGAAAGGCGACGGTGGTCGACCCGGATGGCAACTTCGACGCGACGTACTTCTGCGACCGCGTGCCTGTCCGGCAGACGACGTCACCGGAGGGCCACGCCGTGCGCGCGATGTACCTCGCCGCCGGAGCGACGGACATCGCAATCGAGACGCAGGATGCCGCGCTGCTCGACACCATGCAGACCCAGTGGACGAACATGGTCGAATCGAAGATGTACGTCAACGGATCCATCGGCTCCGAATGGCACGGCGAAGCATTCGGCGAGCCCTACGACCTGCCGTCGGACACGGCCTACGGCGAGACCTGCGCGGCGATCGCATCGATCCAGTGGAGCTGGCGCCTGCTGCTGGCCACGGGCGACGCCCGTTACGCCGACCTGATGGAACGTCAGTTCTACAACGCCGTGTTGTCCGGCATCTCCCGCGATGGCGACTCCTACTTCTACGTCAACGCCCTGCAAGTACGCTCCGATGCGGTGCCCGACGACTACCGCCGCCCGATCACGGGGCGGCTGCACTGGTTCGGCACTTCGTGCTGCCCGACCAACCTGATGCGGACGATCGCGACGATCCATGAGTATGTCGCCTCGACCAGCGCCACCGGCGTGCAGGTTCACCAGTTCGCCTCCGCGCACATCAGCGGCGAGGTGGAGGGCCATCCGATCGAGATCGCGATGCGGACGAACTACCCCTGGAGCGGCGAGGTGACGATCGAGATCCTGCGAGCGCCGGCAACGCCGTTCGACATCGACATCCGCATTCCGTCCTGGGCGCACGACGCTGTTCTGCAGAGCGAGGGCCGCGCCGTCACGGCCACACCGGGCGAGTACGCCCGCATCACCCGCACCTGGTCTGCCGGCGATGTGGTCAGCCTCTCGCTGCCCTTCGACCCCGTGGCCGTGCCTGGACGCGACATCGTTGACGCCGAACGAGGTTCCCTGGCCATTCAGCGGGGCCCGCTGATCTTCGCCGCAGAGCACCTCGATCAGCCCGACGGCATCGTGCTCGACGACGTCTCCGTCGCCGGCGAACTCACCGTCGAACATCGAGATGACATCCTCGGCGGTATCGATACCGTCGTCGTACCCGCCGTCGACGCCTCCGGCGCGGTGCTCGGCTCCGTCACGACGATCCCCTACTTCCTCTGGGCGAACCGCGTCGTGGGGCCGATGCGCGTCTGGTTGCCGAAGGCCTGATCCGCCGTCGGGTGCCCGGCATCGACCTCGGTCGATAGCGGGCGCCCGACGCGCAGGTCACCCGCGTTCAGTCGACCACGGGTGCCGCGAAACCTCTTCCAAGCCGTCGAGGTCGAGTTCGATCCCCAGCCCCGGGCCACTCGGAACTGCCACGCAGCCATCCACGCCCAGCTCGAAGGGATCCTTGAGGTAACCGTGACCGATGAGGGTGCGGCCGTCGGCGGTGCGACTGTCCAGGATCTCGTTGTGCTCCTGGATGAGGAAGTTCGGCAGCGCCGCATCGAGTTGGATCGACGCGGCCAGCGCGATGGGACTCAGCGGACAGTGCAAGGCCACCGTCGCGTCGACGGCCTGCGCGAGCGCGGCGATCTTGCGGCACTCGGTGATGCCACCGGCGTGCGCCAGATCCGGCTGCACGACCGACAGAGAGCGGTTCTTGAGAGCTTCGAAGAACGGCCACCTCCCCATCCACCGCTCTCCGGCGGCGAGCGCCGCCGAGGTGTGCTGAGCGACGTGGTCGATGGCACCGATCTGCTCCTGCGGCACCGGCTCCTCGACGAACATCGGGCGCAACGGCTCCAACGCCTGGATGAGCTGGATCGCCAGCCGGTGGTGCGGATCGTGGATGTCCACCGCGAGGTCGAAGTCATCGCCGACCTCCGCACGAACGGCCGCGAAGCGCTCGACGACGGAATCGATTCGGTTCGTACTCTCGAGAGAACCCAGGTTGAAGTGCAACTTCAGGGCGTTGAAGCCCCAGTCGACACTCTGCCGGGCGGCGGCTGCCCAGGCGGTCGGTTCGTCGGGCACAGAGGCGGCGCTCGGCGGGGCGGCCCGGTATGGCAGGCCCGGCTCCACGGTGTACGGAGGCCTGAAGCTGGTCGCGCGATACATGCGCACCCGGTCGCGCACCGCTCCGCCGAGCAGCTGATGCACGGGGGCATCGAGCGCCTTGCCGGCGATGTCCCACAGCGCCATGTCGATGCCGCTGATCGCGCTCAGGGTGATCGGTCCGCCGCGGTAGCCGACGCCCGCCCGATACATCTCCTCCCAGAGATGCTCGCGCCGCATCGGGTCAGCCCCGATCAGCAGCGGCGCGAGGCGCTCGACCTCGGCGATGACGCTGTTCGCGTGCCCTTCGAGGTAGGGCTCTCCGATACCCACGCGGCCGTCATCCGTATGGATCAGCAGCCACACCCAGCTCGGGGGCACACGGCGGATCTCGATCCTGGTGATCTTCACAGGGCACTCCTTCCGGCCAGAGCGTCGATGTCGCCCAGCAGTTTCCTCATCGCCGTCGTGTCTACAGCCGGCGCATGTCCCTCGATCGCGGACCTGACCGGGACGGTCGGCGCGTACTCCCTGAGCAGCTCCTGCGTCGGTCGGGTCAACAACGTTGTCCCGCTGGCGACGCAGAGCACGTGAGCGCCGACGTAGTCCGCGGTGAGCGCCGCCCGGATCGCCGCGCCGCAGTCGGGCAGCGTCAGATGCGCCCACCCCTCCCGCACACGGAGCGAAGGGTCCGCCTCGTCCCTCGCCGCAGCCCATCGGAGGGTCTCTTCACCGGCGGTCAGTGGGAACCGGAACGCGACACCCGACATGCCCCACCGGCTCGCCATCATCCGGAGGGTCTGCTCGTCGACGGACTTCGACAGCGAATAGGGATCGTCGATCGCGCTGGGGAGGTTCTCGTCGAGGGGGAAGTACGCGGGCATGTAGGCGGCGTGGTTCAGCGGGATGCCGGAGGCGTGCACGCTGCTTGCGATGACGGCGCGCGTGACGCCGGCGGCCGCGGCGCGGGAGAGCACGGTGAACGTGGCGGCGACGTTGCCGACGAACACCTCGCGCGCGGTGCCCTGATCCGGATGCGGGATGGCGGCGAGGTGGACGACGGCGTCCACATCTTCGAGTGCCTGCATGACGACGTCCTCATCCGAGGCGTTTCCGATCACACAGCGGTCGGCAGCTGTGTCGACGTCGAAGCGCAGCGAGAGTGCGGTCACCGCGATGTCGGACGCGATGAGGTCGGCGACAACCGCGCGACCGATCACTCCGTCCGCTCCGGTGACGAGCACTCTCTGGGGAACATGATGGGCCATGGGGTCACTGCTTTCGAGATGCGAGGAGCGGTTCACGGAGTTTCCGGGTGCGTCACGGGTGGTCGAGCGCGCTCAGCCATCGCGCGCATTCTTCGGTCCATAGGGCGAGTCCCTCGGCGCTGACACCGAGACCGTGCGGCCCTCGGGGATAGACGTGGATCGCATGCGGTCGGTTCTGGGCAGCGAGCGCCTCGCCCAGGCGATACAGCGTGGCGACCGGTACAGCGACGTCGTCGGCGGTCTGCCACGCGAAGATCGGCGGAGACTGCTCCGAGACGAGCATCTCCAACGACACGGACCGGCGCTCGGCGAGCGAGGCGTCCGCACCGAGCAGATTGATCGCCGAGCCCTCGTTGGTGGGCGGGACCATCGACACGACCGCATAGCTCAGCACCGCGAAGTCAGGCCTCGATGCCGGACTCACCGGGCTGAGCGCGGCGAGGCCCGCGGCATGACCGCCCGCCGAGAAGCCCATCACTCCCACCCGCTCGATGCCGGCGGCACGCAGCCGCGCGATCTCGTCGGACACGGCGATGTGAGGTTCCGGGTGATGGACGCCGACCGGGTAGAGGAACACACTCGCCTCGATCCCGAGCGACTCCAGCCAGCGCACGACCGGTTCCCCCTCCGAAGGAGCATGTTCGGCGTACCCTCCGCCAGGGAGCACCACGATGTGGGTGGTCATCGCGTGACCCCCGCAGCGGTCGCCGCGGTGTCGGCGAGCAACTCGACCTCGGCCAGCTCCACGGTGCCGTGTGCCGCGAACTCGAAACGGTAGACGTCGAACTCCCCGGGCGCTGCCGGCACGAACGGGACGAGCCGCACGTCGCGACCGACGGGATGATCCGTCACGCGGTCCACCTCGCGCCACTCCTGTCCGCCCGTGCGCCCCCGGAGCACCCAACTGAGCACCACGGGCTCGGCAGCGGATGCCGTGAGCGTGTACGCCTGTACCTCTCGGGGCTCCGGCAGAGCGAACTCGATCATCACCGCCCCGTCGATCGACATGGAGGTGTCGCTGTCGTCATCGACGAGAGCATCCGCCCCCTCGATCGAACCGTCGATCGATTCGGCGGTCGCGACGTCTTCCCACCTCGGCGTGCCGCCGAGCGACGGGAGAGCAATCCGGGTTCCGCGTCCCCATTCCGACGGCGAGGATCCGAGCTCGAGGCGCAGGGTTCCGCCGGCCGTGATCTCATCGTGCCGCAGGAACGCCCGGTCGATCCACCGTCCATTCAGCCATGCGCCCTGGATGTAGAGGTTCTCCGGGGCGACGTTCGCCTCGACGACGAACCGCGCACCGTCCTCGAGATTCACGGTGATCGAGGGGAAGAGCGGAACGGTCATCACATAGAACGGGGTGCCGACATGCACCGGGTACAGCCCGAGCGCGGAGAACAGATACCAGGCGCTCATCTCGCCGTTGTCCTCGTCGCCCAGGTACCCCTGGCCGATCTCGGATCCGACGAACAGACGACGAAGAGCCGACGTGATCAGGGGCCCGATCTTGTGCGGGCTGTCCGTGTGCGCATACAGATAGGGAACGTGGTGCGCCGGCTGGTTCGACAGGCCGCACATTCCCAGATCGACGTCGCGCGCTTCGAGCATCTCGTGGATGACGAACGGATAGCTCCCCTTGAGCCGCTCCTCCGCCGTCTCCGGAGTCGCGAAGTACTCGTCGAGACGCGCCTCCAGCTGGCCGGGGCCGCCCAGGAGCCCCGCGAGTCCATCGATGTCGTGCGGCACCGCGAACAGCATGGTCCACGCGTTCGTCTCGGTGTTGTCGCCGCCCCACTCGAGCGGATCGAACTCCTCGGCTCGGAACTCTCCCCCGGCATCACGCCCTCGGAAGAAGCCCGCCTCAGAGTCGAACAGCTGCTGATACCGCGCGGCGCGGGAGCGGAAGTAGCCGTCGGGTCGGCCCGCCGCGGCCAGCTGGACCGCGATGCCGAAGTCGTTGAGGCTGTTCTCGAGCGACCACGACACCGACTCGTCGATGGACTGCGGGGTGTACTGCAGGTAGTTCGCGAGCGGCAATCCCTTGCGCCCGACTTTCGGGGAGGGAGGGACGATCGTCGCGTTGGCGAGACTCGCCTCCAGTGCTGTCAGCCGGTCGTATCCGGTGACGCCCTTGACGGCGAGGTCGGCGAAGATGATGTCCGAGTTCGTGCCCACCATCGCATTCGCCGGCCCCGGTGCGGACCAGCGTGGCATCCAACCGTAGTCACGGTAGTGCTGCAGGAACCCGTCGGCGAGCGCGCCGGCGAGCCGGGGACGAAGCAACGCGTATGCCGGCCAGCTGGTCCGGTAGGTGTCCCAGAATCCGTTGTTCGCGTAGGCGGCACCGCCGGAGAGACCCCCTCGTCCATCGAGATTCGCGTGCACGGACGCGCCGTCGAGGCTCGTCTCTGTCACGTCGCTCGGGTAGAGGAACAGGCGATACAGGTTCGAGTAGAGCGTCGTAAGCTGATCCTCGCTCGCGCCCTCGGGGACGAGCACGCTCAGCTCGTCGTTCCACAGCGCGGCCGACGCGGCCGAGATCTCCTCGAAGGTCAGAGACGGAGGCAGTTCCTCCTCGATTACGCGGGCAGCGATGTCCACGCTCACGAACGATGTGCCGATCCGGAACCGGAGAGTCCGGTCCGCTCCGAGCGCGAATCGCGCGAAACCCGCGACCGCACGTCGCTGCTCTGTCTCGACCCGTGCCGCCTCGTCCGGTTGCTGGTCGAACAGCAGATGCACGTGCATGAGCGGCGTGTTCTCGGAATGCTCACCGCCCACCCACGAGGTCGCGTGCACGACGGGTCCGTCGAACTCCAGGCTCCCGCGGTCGTCGATGTTGTCGAAGATCACGGTGCCGACCTCCGAGGGGAAGCGCATCTCGACGATCGCGCCATGGGCGGTGGGCGCGATGCGCACGGTCAGCGGCTGCTCGAACTCGACTTGGTACAGGTGAGGACGCGCCACCTCCTGCGAATGACGGTACGGGAGGGCGCGCTCGCGGCGTCCCATCCCAGGCACACCCTCGTGGTCGAGAGACGGGAAGAACTGGAACGTCCCCCAGTCCCCCATCCAGGGCGAAGGCTGATGCGAGATCGAGAAGGCTTCGAGCCAGGGCAGTCCTGTCTCGTCCCTCGCCGCATCGTACGTGTACAGCCAGTTCACGCTGCCGGCGTCCGTGACAGGCGCGAGCAGGAGGGATCCACGGGGGTTCGCCGTGGCCGGAAGGCAGTTCCCGCGGGAGTATCCCGACGAGGAGCGCGTGCCGCGACGCGTGTCGACGTAGTCGACGGGCTCCGGGTGCGTGGTCGAGGCCACAAGCGACGGCACCAGCGTGCGACCGCTCCCGATGCGGATCTCGTCGATGTACCCGGCGACGTCTCCGCCGTCCCCCGGCGCTGATGCGAGCTCGATCGCGATGACACGGCGGCCGACGCAGGCGGACAGCTCGACGGCCCGATAGTTCCACTGATCGACGTGCAGAGTGCCCGCGACGGCTTGGCCCTCCGCGGTCGCGGCGGTTCCGTGTTGATCGAGCAGTGCCAGGGCAGACGACCGCGAACCGTCATCGAAGACCAGATCCAGTGACACCCCGGCTCCGGAGCGTCGGTCGGTCGATCCCGCGGCGGGAGCGAGCACGTACTCGAGCCAGAAGCCGGCATCCGGGATGGGGATGGGGCTGTCCATGGTGACGATGGTCAGCGCGGACTCTCCGGGGACGAACTCGTAGCGCAGCCCCTGCAGCGACGTCAGCTCGGCCATCGAGAGGGGGTCTGAGAGGATCGCGCCGGCCAACGACGAGAGTTCGATACGGCCGTTCGACGATCCACCGAGGTCGGCCGTCCGCCAGCCTGTCTCGCGGGTCAGCCGGTAGGCGGGAGCAGTCATGCGTCGGAACCGAGGAGAAGCATGCTCTGCGGGGGGATCGTCCAGGTGACCCCGGTGAGCGGTTGACGAGAGGCGGCCGCCGGTTCCACTGCCGACCATGCGAACGCGGCCGATGCGCCGTCGATCGTCACCTCGATCGGGATCGAACGGTAGTTGATCACGAGCTGACGATCTCCCCCATCGGGCAACGTCCATCGCGTGCTGACTGTGTCGCTCATCGTCAGAGGCGGGTTGCTCACACGGAAGAGCGTGTTCGTCGTCGTCGCCACTGCGAGCGGCGCCTGCATGCGCGCACCGTTGAAGTGGTCGAGGAACGCGGAGGATCGCCATTCGTTCAGCGCAGCCACGAAGGCGATGACCTCCGGTGTCGACGGTTGCGCATCGCTCCACGGCACGCCCCATCCCCAGACGACCTTTCCCTCGTCGTCGACCGTGAGCGTCATGATGTCGCCGGCGGCGAAGGAATGGGCGAGACGCAGGAAGAGGTTGTCCGGCGAGCGTCCGATGTCGATGAACTGATGGATGTTGACCTGGTTGCCCATAAAGTTGTGGACGTGCTCGTGGTACAGGTACTGATACAGCGGGATCGGGTGCCCGATCTCGTAGATCAGGTTGAAACGAGCATCGCTGAAGGCGAAGTCGCGAAGGAAGGTGTCGGCTGCAGCGGACTCGCATCCGAGCAGGATCCGTCCTTGCGCGACGTCGTCGATCTCGCGGATGCCGCGCCCCATCTCGCGGACGGCATCGACGGTCCAGTCCGACGGGCCGTAGGCGTGACCGTGGCTCTCCTCGTAACAGAAGTAGCTGGTGCCACCGTGGTTCTGGTCCATCAGCTGGATGTAGTCGATACCGGAGGAGGCCATCTTGGCGACCTGGTCGGTGATGATGTCGCGCACCGCGGGAGAACCAGCGCACAGGTCGAGCCCCGACCGCTGATCGGTGCAGATCACGGAACGCAGGTCGCCCGGAGTCGGGGCGGCGCAGGCCATGGCTGTCGCGGGCTCCCGAGGGAGCGCGTAGTCCAGGAGGTTGCTGCCGAGCGTCCATCCCAAGCCGCTGCAGTACACGCCGGCGAGATGACCACGGTCGTGGACATCGTCGACGAACGCCCCGAAGGCATCGGCTCCGCCGAACGGGGGCCAGACGAAGGGCGGTGCCCACGGCGCGGTACCTTCCCAGTGCATCAGCAGCGCCATCACCTGCGAGCGAGTCGCCTCCCCGATCTCATCGACGGTCGCGGCAGCCCGATCGAGCGGGTACAGGCGGTTGGGCGCCATGTCCCCGGTGTCGTGGGTTCCCCGCACGGGGAAAGCGACGACGATGGGCGACTCGGCGTACCAGTCGGGCAGCTCCTGCTCTTCAGGAACGACGAGGTGGCCCGAGGAGTCCAGCCACCGCCGATGGATCTCCGCCGCCGCATGCCAGTCCCCCGAGACGGGAGCGATCACCGTGGGGTACTCGACATGAAGGCTCTCCCCCTCACCGATGGCGAGGTAGTGGCGGATCACCAGCTCGACTCCGCGCGGGGTCGCCCGGAAGTCGATCATCTTCGTTCGCCCTGCGGGGTCGTGGGCGCCGAGATAGAACCCGCCAGCCGGCGAGCAGTACGCCAGGAACTGGCTCTCGATCGCCCCGGGGTAGATGCTGTCCACCCCGTGACTGGGGTATTGGATCTCGCGATAGTCGAACCATGATCCCGACCGGTCGCTCAGCGACTCGATGAGCGCGCCCTCGTTCCAGGGCCAGACGATGGTTCCGATCCCACCGTCTCCGACCAGCCCGCCGTCGATCTCGAGGGAGCAGAGTTCGATCCACTCCACCACGAAGCTGCTGTCATTGCGGACGGCGAAGCGGAGATGGGTCTCCGCGCCGACCTGATCCGCCCGCACCTCGACGGTGAGTGACTCGTCGGGGGTGACCTGGTGGACGAAAGTCGCGTCGCCGGACCCGCTCAGCGATCGGACGCTGTCGGTCTCCGCGACCGTGATGATCGACTGCTCTCCGCGACGGCGCACCCCGATCACGACGACCTCGGGAATGCGGGCGGCGGATGACGCACCGGCGACGAGGGCGCCCGCGCCATCCTGGCTGAATGCGAAGGAGAAGTCCTGTGACGACCCGGTCATTGCTGTGTCTCCTCGGAGATCGATACGGCGGTCATCCCTTCAGCGCTCCCATGGATCCGGAGGATCGGAGGATCTGCTTCTGGAAGATGAGGAACAGGGCGACGGGGATCACGACGGAGAGGAACATGCCCGCCATCAGGAGGCTGAGTTCGGCCGTCTTCGCCAGCCGCGGCAGTGCCACCGACAGCGGTTGCAGAGCAGCATTCGGCAGCACCAGCATCGGCCAGATGAAGTCCTTCCACGAGGCGATGATGATGAGCAGGGAGACGACGCCGATGATGGGCCGCGACAGGGGCAGGACGATCGTCAGGAAGATGCGGGTCGCGCCTGCACCGTCGATTCTCGCGGCCTCGAACAGCTCTCGCGGAATCGAGTCGAAGGAGGTCTTCATGAGCAGCACGTTGAAGGCGGACGCCGAGGCGGGGAGCCATGCCGCCCAGAAGGTGTTGATCAGATTGATGTGCAGCAGCGGGACGTCGAGCACGGTCAGGAACAGCGCGGTCAGCGTCACGACGCCCGGGACGAACAGCGTCGCCAAGACGGCGAACTCGAGCACCTTCGCGTACTTCGGACGCAGGACCGCGAGCGCGTACGCTCCGGTCGTCGCGACGAGCAGTCCGAAGGCCCACGTCCCCATCGCGATGATCAGGGTGTTGGTCAGGTATTTGCCGAACTCGATCGTCGTGAAGGCCTGAACCAGGTTGTCCCACTGGATGCCGCTGGGCCAGAGTCCGAGCGGCTCGCGCAGGATGTCCTGGCTCGTCGACGTCGCCGACTTGAAGAGCCACAGCACCGGCCCCACCGAGATGACCCCGAGGGCGACCAGGAGAACGATCTTCAACGCCAGGAGCATTCCTCGCAGGCGGCCGCTCCGATCATGGATCGAGAGGATGCTCCGGTCCGTGTCCTCGGGCTTCTCCTTGCGAGACTCTCGTCGAGTGCTGATCGCACGCGTGTACAGGCGTTCCGTCGAGGTCATTTTCCCTGGCTCCAGCCGCGCGTTGCCCGTAGATACAGGAGCGAGACGAGCGCGAGGATCGCCGCGAGAATGAGGCTCAGCGCTGCCGCGCGCCCATAGTCCCCTGAGATGAAGGTGTAGTTGTAGATCAGCATCAGAATCGTGAGGGTGTTGTTCTCGGGTCCGCCGCGGGTCATGACGAACGGTTCGGTGAAGACCTGGAATGCGCCGATGATCTGCAGCAGGAGCATGATCAGCATCACGCTCCGCATCTGCGGCAGCGTCACGTGCCAGATGCGCGACCGGATCGAAGCTCCGTCGAGTTCGGCGGCTTCGTAGAGCTCAGGGCTGACCGCAGCCAGCGCGGCGATGTAGATGATCGTCGCTGCGCCGAAGCCCGCCCAGGTCGCCTGGATGACGATGCTGGGCATCACGGTCGCCGCGGTCTGCAACCACGGCACGGGTCCGAGACCGACCCCGGCCAGCAGCGTGTTGAGCAAGCCGGTCGACGACGGATCGTAGAACTGCTTGAAGATGAGCACCGACACCACGGGCGGGATGATCACCGGAAGGTAGGCGAATCCGCTGGCGATCGAGCGCGTCCGGCGAAGCTCGCCGATCGCCACCGCGAGAAGGATGGGGAGCGGGAACCCGACCGCCACGGAGAGCACCGTGAACCACAGGGTGTTCATCGCCGCCTTCGCCACCAGAGGGTCGGCGAACACGGCGGCGAAGTTGGACAGCCCGACCCACACCGCGGGGTCGACGAGATTGGTCTGCTGGAAGCTGAGGATCAGGCTGTTGAGGATCGGCCACCAGGAGAAGAAGCCGAACGCGAGGATCATCGGAAGGGAGAACGCCAGGGCGGCCGCTCCCCCACCGGTGAACCAGCGGCGGAGCGGGCCCGTGGCCCGAGGGGCTGGTGCCACTCGGACCACGGACGATGAAGGCGATCGCCTCGAGATTTCAGTTGTCATTCGGGCTGCTTCTGTCTCGGGCGACGGCTCGCTCAATCGGCGAGCAGCGTCTCCATCTGCGTCTGAACGTCACCCAGAAGGGCGCGGATGTCGGCGTCCTCTCGTGTGAGGACAGCCTGGACGACCGGATCGAGGGCGGCGTAGAGCTCCTGCGCGTGCTGGCTCGGCTCGGGCACGAGAGGGATCGTCTCCACCGTGCTGGCGTACAACTCGAAGTTCTCGGTGGGCACGTTGACGTACGGCGCGATCCACTCGTTGTACTGCGCGAAGAGATCAGCGCCGACGAGAGGAAGACCCGGAGCACCGACCGGCAGACCGTCGGCCGACTCCGCCTTCGCCGCCGCGACCGCCTGGTCCTCGTCGGTGAAGCGGGCGATCTGCGCGAAGTCGATCCACTTCGTCGCCGCATCGCGCTGTTCCGCGGACGCGGTGGCGCTGACGACCTGGACGTTTCCGCCGCCGAGCGCACCGAGACCACCCTCGGCCTGCGGCATGGGAGCGAGACCGAAGTCTTGCGGATCCATCCCCCGGTTCACCACGGAGTCTCCGTAGAGATCCGTGCCGGAGATGACGATTCCGGCGCGTCCGGCTCCGAACTCGTTGCGCGAGTCGTCTGAGGTCATGATGAAGTTGGCGCCCAGGGAGTTGTCCTTCCAGCGCGCGTCCTGGATGAACTCGAGTGCCGCGATGGCGCTGTCATTGTCGACGTTCGCAACGGGCGTGCCGTCTTCGCTGGTCTCCATCAGGTCCCCGAACGCGTACGTCATTCCGGTGAGCGTCCACCCACCGAGGTTGCCGCTCGTCATGAGCACCAGTCCTGGCACCCCGGTCTTGTCGGTGATGGTCTTCGCCGCAGAAGCCACCTCGGCCCACGTCGTGGGCGGAGCGTCCGGGTCGAGACCGGCCTCTTCGAAGATCGCGCGGTTGAACATGAGGCCTTGGCTGTAGACGTTGATGGGAACACCGAAGATCTCGTCTTCGGGGCCGGTCACCGTCGTCATGATCGTCGGGTTCAGGGCGCTGAGCGTCTCACTCGCCTCGACTTCTGCCGAGATGTCAGCGATCTGCCCGCGCTGTCCGAGACTCTGGATCTCGGTCATCGGTACCGTCAGCACCGTCGGCATCGTGCCGCCGGCCACCATGGCGTTGAATGTCGCCGGGTCCCAGTAGGTCTCCTCGGCCTCGACGGTGATGTCGGGGTACTTCTTCTGGAAGGCCTTGATCTGCGCCAGGATGGCGTCCCTCGATGCTGCTTGCTCGGTCGAAGGCAGGTTGCCGATCGTGATCGTGACCGATCCGTCGTCGTCGCCGCCGGATTCCGCGGCGCTGCATCCGGCGAGGGCGACAAGCCCCGTCACCAGGATCACTGCGCCGAGAGAACGCGCTCGTTTCTTCATCGAAACTCCAGTCATGGATGTGTACGTGCATGGATGTGCCGCCGCATGCACGGGATGTGATGCGGTGCGGTGCAGGTAGCGCCGGGCTGCGGCTACCTGAGATTCATAAAACCACTTAACCGGTTCGGCGTCAATGTTTGTGGGGATCTGATGAGGAGAATTCCGGCCCCGCGGTCATCCGCGGGGCGCGGGGCCCGAGCTTCCGGCGACGCGCAACCGCGCCGTCTCCGCCTTCACAGGACGCGCCTCATCGCCGTCGATGACCTCGAGCAGGCGCGAGCACGCGTCCGCGCCATAGTTCGCGACATCTCGCGACAAGGAGGTGAGTCGAGGGTGCACGATGTCGGTGAGCAGGGAGTTGTCTCCCGCGATCAGCGACACCTCGCCCGGCACATCGATCCCTTCATGCATGCAGTGGGTGAGGCCGGCCACCGCCATCACATCGTTGTCGTAGATGAGGGCGGTGGGTCGAGGGTTCGTCGCGAGCAACATCGACGTGGCACTGGTTCCGCCGGCAGCGGAGTAGTCCGAATATGCGGTGATCGACGACATACCCAGGGCCCGAGCCTCCTGCTCGACGGCGTCGACGCGAAGCACCGTGTGCTCGAGGTCGCGAATACCGGCGACGTGGGCGATGTTGCGGTGCCCGAGTTCGCTCAGGTAGCGCACGATCTCCCGCATGGGCTCCTGCGTATCGCTCCAGACGCGATGACGAGCCGAAGGCCCCGCCCCTGGACCACCACCCGTCACGACGTAGGGCATCCCGATCTTGTCGAGCTCCGCGAGCCGGGCATCTTCATTTCTCACCTCGACCACGATCACGCCATCCACGCGCCGTTCTGCCCACCACTTTCGATAGGTCGGAACCTCGTCCGCTGGATCTGTC